>NZ_NEVM01000001.1:1200000-1520694 GCF_002261225.1 Bordetella genomosp. 10 | reverse complement strand
CGTCCTGGTGGTCATCACGCTGGCCGGTTCCCTGTGGGTCATGTACCACATGAACGTCAACATGATGCCGCACATGAACATGCACGATATGCAAGGCATGTCCTGATCGCATCGTTGTCAGCCCCGCCGGCCTCGCCGGCGGGGCTTTTTTCATATGGGCCCTCCGCCCCTGGCTCATCCCGTGGCTTCTCCCTCCTCCTCCTCGCCGGCATCCTCGCCGCGCCCCCGCCGCAGCACCACCGGCCTGGTTTGCCTGGCCCTGATCGGCCTGCTGCTGTTCTCCGTCTTCTGCGCCCTCGGCACCTGGCAAGTCCATCGACGCGCCTGGAAGCTGGACCTGATCGCGCGCGTCGACCAGCGCGTGCACGCCGCGCCCACGCCGGCGCCGGGTCCCGCCGACTGGCCCCGCATCTCCGCCGACGGCGACGAATACCGCCGCGTGCGCCTGGACGGCGCCTGGCTGGACGGCAAGGACACCCTGGTCCAGGCGGTCACCGACCTGGGCAGCGGCTACTGGGTGCTGACGCCGCTGCGCCTGGCCGACGGCGGCATCGTGCTCGTCAACCGCGGCTATATCCCGGCCGACCAACGCCAGGCCGCGCGCCCCGCGCCCGCCGCCCCGCCGGTCACCGGCCTGCTGCGCATCACCGAAACCGGCGGCGGCTTCCTGCGCAAGAACGATCCGGCCGCCGATCGCTGGTTCTCGCGCGACGTGGCCGCCATCGCCGCCGCGCGCGGCCTGCCTGCCGGCCAGGTGGCGCCCTATTTCGTCGACGCCGACGCGGACGCCCATGCCGCCCCCGCGGCGCCGGTCGGCGGCCTGACGGTGATCCAGTTCCACAACAGCCACCTGGTCTACGCCATCACCTGGTATGGGCTGGCCTTGATGGTCGTCATCGCCGCGTTCTACGTGGCGCGCGACGAACGGCGCCGCGGCGCGTCCGCGGACGCGGCCGGCGGTTTGGAGCGCTGAGCGCGGAGGGATAAACTTCGCGCGCATGGAGATTGCGAAGATGTCCCCTGCAGATCCCTCCCCCGACGCCCGCCCCGCGGCGGGCCCGTCCCTCGACGACGGCCCCGCGTCCTGCGCGGCGCCGGCCGTCTCGCCGGCGGATGACGCCGCCCGGCGGCGCTTCGACAGCACCGGCCACAAGAACATGCACCAACTGGTCCAGTTGCGCTGGATCGCGGCGCTGGGACAGTTGGTCACCATCTACGTCGTCTACCTGGGCTTCGACGTCCGCCTGCCGCTGAACTACATGCTGGCCGTGCTGGGCTGCCTGGTGGCCTTCAATGCCGTCAGCGTGCTGCGCCTGCGGGTCTATCCCGAAGTCACCAACGGCGAGCTGTTCGTCTCCATGCTGGTGGACGTCGGCATGCTGACCGCCCAGTTGTACCTGAGCGGCGGCGCCACCAACCCCTTCGTCTTCCTCTACCTGCTGCAGGTCACGCTGGGCGCCATGCTGCTGAAGTCGTGGAGCACGTGGACGCTGGTGGCCGTGGCGCTGTGCTGCATCGGCGGCCTGGCGCTGGCCGCGCGCCCGCTGCCCTTGCCCCTGGACCATGCCAACGGCGTGGCCAGCCTGTACATCCAGGGCATGCTGGTCTGCTTCGCCATCAACGCCGTGCTGCTGGTGGTCTTCGTCAGCCGCATCAGCCACAACCTGCGCGCGCGCGACGCCCACCTGGCCGACCTGCGCCAGCGCGCGGCCGAGGAAGAGCACATCGTGCGCATGGGCCTGCTGGCCTCCGGCGCGGCGCACGAGCTGGGCACGCCGCTGGCGACCCTGGCGGTGATCCTCGGCGACTGGCGCCGCATGCCGGCCTTCGCCGACGACCCGGAACTGAGCCAGGAGATCAGCGAAATGCAGACCCAGGTGCTGCGCTGCAAGTCCATCGTCAGCGGCATCCTGCTGTCGGCCGGCGAGGCGCGCGGCGAGGCGCCGGTCGAAACCACGGTGCGCACCTTCCTGGACGATCTCATCGCCGAATGGCGCGGCACCCGGCCCGGCGCCACGCTGGATTACCACAACGACTTCGGCCAGGACCTGCGCATCATTTCCGATTCCGCGCTGAAGCAGATGATCTGCAACGTGCTGGACAATGCGCTGGAGGCCTCTCCCGAGTGGGTGGGCCTGCGCGCCAGCCGCGTCGGCGCCGATCTCAACCTGGTCGTCACCGATCGGGGGCCGGGCTTCCCGCCGGCCATGCTGGCGCAACTGGGCAAGCCCTATCAGTCGAGCAAGGGGCGCCCTGGCAGCGGCCTGGGCCTGTTCCTGGTGGTCAACGTGGCGCGCACGCTGGGCGGCCGCGTATGGGCCCGCAACCTGCCCCAGGGCGGCGCGATGGTAACCTTGACCCTGCCGCTGGCGGCCCTGACGCTGGACGATGACGAGAACGAGGACGAGGACAAGGAAGAGGCCGATGCAAGCTGAGCCGTTGACGCAATCGGATGCCGACCGTCTGCTATTGATCGTCGAGGACGACGAGGCGTTCGCCCGCACGCTGGGCCGCTCCTTCGAACGCCGCGGCTATACGGTGCTGCACGCCACCAGCCTGGAGAACGTCCAGCAACTGCTGGGCGAGCACGCGCCGGGCTATGCCGTGGTCGACCTCAAGCTCAAGGGCGAAGCCACCGGCCTGGCCTGCGTGCAGGCCCTGCACGCCCACGATCCCGCGATGACCATCGTGGTGCTGACGGGCTACGCCAGCATCGCCACCGCGGTGGAAGCGATCAAGCTGGGCGCCTGCCACTACCTGGCCAAGCCGTCGAACACCGACGACATCGAGCAGGCCTTCGAACGCGCCGAGGGCGACACCGGCGTCAGCGTCACGGAGCGGCCCACTTCCATCAAGACGCTGGAATGGGAACGCATCCATGAGATGCTGGCGGAGACGGGATTCAACATCTCCGAGACCGCGCGCCGGCTGGGCATGCACCGCCGCACGCTGGCCCGCAAGCTGGAGAAGCAGCGGGTGAAATGAAGGGGGATGAAGGGACGTGAAGAGATGAGAGGCCGGATCGTGGATCCGTTCATGCATCCGTTCACGTATCGCCTTCGCATCCGTTCATCCGCGCGCGGCGGCCCGGCGGGAAGACGCCCGGCCTGGTTCGCCGGCCGGTTCCCGCGCGGACGCCCGGGCCGCTTCTCGCATTGATTCCCGCGTTGATTCCCGCGCCGGTTCCATGCGCCAGCGCCGCTTGTCGCGCATCGGCGCGGTGCCGAAGAGACGGCTGTATTCCCGGCTGAACTGCGACGGGCTTTCGTAGCCCACCTGCCGCGCCACCACGGCGACGTCGCCATCGCCCATGAAGATCAGGCGCCGCGCTTCCTGCAGGCGCAACTGCTTCTGGAATTGCAAGGGGCTCATCGACGTCACCGACTTGAAGTGGTGATGGAAGGACGACACGCTCATATGCGCGTCGCGCGCCATGTCCTCGACCCGCAGCGGCTGGTCAAAGCATTGCCGCATCTGGTGGATCGAACGCGCGATGCGCTGCGTATGGCTGTCCTGCAGCGCCGTCTGCCGCAAGGCCAGGCCCTGCCCGTTGACCAGCAGGCGGTAGAGGATCTCGCGCTTGATCAGCGGCGCCAGGATGGCGATATCGGCCGGCGTGTCGAGCAGGCGCGCCAGCCGCAGCACCGCGTCCAGCATGGAAGCGCCGAGCGGATGCACGTGCACGCCGCGCGGCGCCTCGGCGGGCCCCGGCGGCGGCAGATGCTCGTCGCGGATCAAGGCGCCGATCTCGTCCACGTCCAGGTCCACGCGCAGTCCCAGGTAAGGCTCGGTGGGACTGGCCACGTGCACCTTGCCGACCACCGGCAGGTCCACCGACGACACCATGTAGTGGAACGGATCGTATTCGAAGACATCCTCGCCCACGAGCAGGCGCTTGCCGCCCTGGGCGATGACCGAGAGGATGGGGTTCTGGATGCTGTGCCTCGGGCCGCTCTCGCACATCAGGCGGTGCAGGTGCAGTCCCGGCACGGCGGTCGGCATCGATCCTTCCAGGCGGTCGCCGGTGTGGCGCGCGACCAGCGCCACCAGCTCCTGGCGCGCGGCGTCTTCGCGCAGCCGCGCGGCCGCCTCGCTATCGAGCGGCGGCAAGGCGGAATAAGGCAGGTCGTGAGATCCCATGGACATTCCCGGATAAGACGGCTGAGTCGAACAATGGTGCAGGATTAGGCATCCTCGGTGGATACCGGCGGCGTCGGCCGCGCGCTGCGGACGATAGCGAAGCCGCGGCAAAACCATACCGAAACCACGTGCGCCACGATGCTGGCCGCCAACGCAGACTATATCGCCTTCACGCCGCCGCGGCACCGCGCAGACGGCGTTGTCTGTGAAGCTTTGCAGAATCGGGCAAGAATTCAACAGGATCGGGCAGCCTCGAATGCGCCGCGGGGCTCATACTGGACGTCCTCCCCCTCTTCCCTATCCCCCCGTCCATCGCCGCCGGCGCCGGCCCTGCCGCGCGCCGCGCCGCGATTCATCCAGGAGTTGAACTCATGCATTACAGGAAATTCGGCAGCACCGGCATGTTCGTTTCGGAACTATGCCTGGGCACCATGACTTTCGGCGGCTCCGACGGCATCTGGGGCCAGATCGGCAATCTCGAACAGCAAGACGTGGACGGCATCGTCGGCGCCGCGCTGGACGCCGGCATCAACTTCATCGACACCGCGAACGTCTATGCCAACGGCCGTTCGGAAATGCTGACCGGCCAGGCCCTGAAGAATCTCAAGGTGCCGCGCGAAAACGTGGTCGTCGCCACCAAGGTGTTCGGCGAGAGCGGCACGCGCGGCGTCAATTCACGCGGCCTTTCCCGCTATCACATCCTGGACAGCGTAAAGCAGAGCCTGCAACGCCTGCAACTGGACCACCTGGATCTCTACCAGGTCCATGGCTTCGATCCCGCCACGCCCATCGAGGAAACCCTGGAGGCCCTGGACACGCTGGTGCGCCACGGACACGTCCGCTACATCGGCGTGTCCAACTGGGCCGCCTGGCAGATCGCCAAGGCCCTCGGCATCTCGCAACGCCTGGGCCTGGCGCGCTTCGAATCCCTGCAGGCCTACTACACCATCGCCGGCCGCGACCTGGAGCGCGAACTCGTGCCCATGCTCAAGAGCGAAGGCGTGGGACTGATGGTGTGGAGCCCGCTGGCCGGCGGCCTGCTCAGCGGCAAGTACGGCCGCGACACCCAGGCCGAAAGCGGCAGCCGGCGTGTCAGTTTCGACTTCCCGCCCGTCGACCGCGATCGCGCCTACGATTGCGTCGACGCCATGCGGGCGATCGCGCAGACGCGCAACGTCTCGGTGGCGCAGGTCGCGTTGGCGTGGCTGCTGCATCAGGAAGTGGTGACCACGGTCATCATCGGCGCCAAGCGGCTCGATCAATTGCACGACAACGTCGGCGCCACGCAATTGCGCCTGAGCGGCGAGGAACTGGCGATGCTGGACCGCGTCAGCGCGCTGCCCGCCGAGTACCCCGGGTGGATGCTGGAACGCCAGGGCGGCGTGCGCCGCGATCAGTTGAAAGCCGCGGCCGAACGAACGCTAACCACAGAACGTTAACGGCTAACGGCATGCTCATCGGCAAGGACGACGCGTGTCATGCGGACCCCAGTTGCGCCTTCGCCGCGACCGGCGGCGCCGGTCGCATGACGGTGATGCGCTGCTCGTCGGCGAAGCGCTCCAAGGCGCGCATTCCAGCCGCCGCCGCGGCGCTCGCCGCGGGATAGTGCGTGCCGCGATCGACCAGCGTTCCCTTGCCGACCTCCCGCGTCATCGCGATATAAATCAACCAAACATACTCGCCGTTCTCCGTACGCTCGACATCGAGCGCCAAACGATATCCATCAGCGACAGCTACGTATAGCTCCATCGCTCCCCCCGCTTATATTTTGCTCAGCCACTCTATAGCATGAGTCGATGGGTCTTGGCACTAGTAGCACTAGTGAAGACACGGGATTTAAATCGGAACCTTGCATCGCGCTTCCAACGAAACGGCGAACAGCGCAAAGCTTCGCAACAGAACCACATTGAGGTTTCAAGTTTTTAAGCCATCCATTCAGTCGCTTTTCGATTGAATTTTGTTTGGTTCCGACAAATAAGGCGTTCCAGGGTTTCAAGCAAAGCAGGACGCCGGCGCCCATGATGCATTTGGACACAGCGCTTGCGCCGACATGAACGCGGCAGGTGCTACGTTTCCCCGTCGCCCATCGCGGAGGAGATGCGGAAGTCTTTCCTCGGGCGATACACACGTGTTTGGGCCACGGAGGCATTCCTCCGTGGCTTTTTTTTGCTTTTCTGTTTGCGCGCGCGACAAGGAATGAAAGCACGGCGACGGCGTGCATTATCTTTTGAAAAATGCCCGCAAGAACATGACAGATACGCTTGGACACTATCTATTTTTCAAGCAGTCGCAATAAGTATCTGTTCTGCAACGCCCATGAGCCCTGTCTGATCCGCCGGGCCAGACAGGCTCCGTATACTGCCCCGCGATTTCCCTCAGACAGGAACGACCCGTGCAAAACGCAGGCAGTGTCTTGATCGTCGACGACCATCCCATGATCCGCTTCGCCGTCAAGACCCTTTTCGAACAGAACGGCTGGAAGGTCGTCGCCGAAGCAGGCTCCGGCGTCGACGCCTTGAGCGCAGCCCGTCAACATCGGCCGGATCTCATCGTGCTCGACATCGGCATTCCGAAAATGGATGGACTGATGGTGATCTCGCGCCTGCGCGGCGACGACGAACAACGCGCCCCGCGCATCGTGGTCCTCAGCGCGCAGAACCCCGAACACCTCGCCGCGCGATGCCTGCACGCGGGCGCCGCGGGCTTCGTCTACAAAGGCAAGGAGCTCACCGAACTGATCGGCGCCGCCAAGGCCGTCATGCAGGGCAACACGTATTTCCCCAGCGTGGCGCTGCGCGCCACCGCCGACGGCGCGGGCGGCGAGGCCGCGCTGATACGCCTGCTCTCGGACCGCGAACTCGTCGTGCTGCAGCACCTGGCGCGCGGCGCGTTGAACAAGACCATCGCGGCCACGCTGATGCTCAGCGAAAAGACCGTCAGCACCTACAAGACGCGCCTGCTCGAGAAACTCAACGTCACGTCCTTGCTGGAGCTCACGGACATGGCGCGCCGCAATGGCCTGGTCTGAAGCCGATGCGCGTTCCTTACCGGCCGCGGCTGTGGCAGGCCCTGGCCCTGGTCCTGGCCTTGCTGCTGCATGGCGAAGGTAGCGCCGGCGCCGGCCAGCCGCCCGCGGCGCCACCCCACGCGGTCATCGACGACACCTACTGCGCCGTTGCGCCGCCGCACGGCCGGCGCGCCGCGCCGGCGTCCGGCGGCGGCACGCTGCTCTCGATCCTGTACGCGTCGATCACGCGCGTGTTCGTGCCGGAGCCGGACGCCGACGACCTGCGCTGCTGGACTTTCCATGCGCTGGACATGGACGCGCCGCCCCTGCCGCTCACGGCCGAGGAAGCGCAATGGATCGAGACGCATCCCTCGATCAGCGCGGCCCTGGCCGAGCCCGCGGGATCGGGGCCGGACGGCAGGGGGCTCGACTACGATCCCGGCCTCGTCCACGAATTCCTGGCGGCGATCGCGCGGCGCACCGGCCTGCGCATCGAAATCACGCGCGTCGACGGCGCCCGCAACGCGCCGGCCCGCTGGCCCGCGCAACGGTTCGACCTGCTCGCCCCGGTCGATCTCGCCATGTACGACGATCCCGCCTACGCGACCAGCGCGCCGCTCGTGACCAACGGCAACGTGCTGCTGGTGCGGCAGGAACATCCCGGCGCCGACGTGCCCGCCGGCAGCCTGGCCAACAAGCACCTGGCCGTCGTGGCCGGCAGCAGCAGCGAAGCCTGGCTGGCCCAGCATCACCCGGAAATCATGCTGGTGCGCATGGATAGCGACCAGGCCGCGCTGGACGCCGTCGTCAACGGCTGGGCCGACGCCGCGGTGCTGATGGAGCTGCGCGCCAAGTACGCGCTGGCGCATGGCTACGCCAGTTGGCTGCGCATCGGCGGCCATCTTCCCAGCGACCCCAGCAGGCTGGGCCTGGCCGTGAGCAAGGCCCAGCCGCTGCTGCGCGGCATCGTCGACAAGGCGCTGGCCAGCCTGACGCCGACGGAAACGGCGGCCCTGATCCGGCGCTGGCGCGCGGCGCAGGAGACGCTGATCGCCCCGTCCAGCGCGCATCGCCGCCAATTGCACCGGCTGCTGGGCGCGGCCACCGTGCTGGCCCTGCTGCTGGTGGCGTGGAACGGCTATCTGCGCCGGCAGATACGCCAGCGCAAGCGCGCCGAACGCGCCCTCAACGACCAGCTCGAATTCATGCGGGTGCTGATCAACGGCACGCCCTACGCCATCTACGTGCGCGACACGGAAAGCCGGCTGGTGGCCTGCAACCAGCGCTATCTCGAGGAATTCGCGGTGCAACGCGAACAGGTCATGAACAAGACGCTGAAGGAAGCGAACATCGAATTCATCACCCCCGAGGACGAACGGCGCTACCAGGCCATCTACAGCGAAGCCCTGCGGGAAGGCCGGGCCATCTTCGCGGACCGCGAGGGGCTGGTGCGCCGGGCGCGCCGGCGCATCCATCACTGGGTGCTGCCCTACAACGATTCCTCGGGCGGCATCGCCGGCATCATCGGCGGCTGGATCGACGTTTCCGACCGCGTGCGCCTGCTCAACGAGTTGCAGGCGGCCAAGGAACTCGCGGAAGCGGCCAACCGCGCCAAGACCGAATTCCTGGTCACCGCCAGCCACGAGATCCGCACGCCCATGAACGCCATTTCCGGCATGCTGGAGCTGGCGTTGAAGGGCGACGAGCACGCCCTGCAGGACTACGTCACGGTGGCCTATACATCGACCCAGGCCCTGCTGGCCATCGTGGGCAATATCCTGGATATCGAGAAAATCGAATCGGACCGCCTGGAGCTCTTGCCCGAACGCGTCAGCCTGGCGCAACTGGCGGAGTCGGTGCAGCAGATGTTCGACTGCATCGCGCGCGGCAAGGGCATCGCGCTGAAGCTGACCCTCCCACCCGGCCAGCCCGACCACGTGCTGATCGATCCGACGCGCTTCAAGCAGATTCTTTCCAATCTCGTCAGCAATGCCGTCAAGTTCACCGCCGCCGGACAAGTCGAGCTGCGGCTGGACACCCGCCTGGTGTCGGCGGACCGCTGCGCGATCGACGTGCGGGTGGCGGATACCGGCATGGGCATCGGCGCGGAGGACCAGCGCCTGCTGTTCCAGCCTTTCACGCAAACGCGGGAAGGCGCGCGCACGCTGGGCGGCACCGGCATGGGCTTGTGCATCACGCGCAGGCTGGTGGAATTGATGGGCGGCGAAATCCACCTGCGCAGCACGCCGGGCGTGGGCACGGAAGTGCGATTTTCGCTGGAGGCGCCGCGCCAGGAGCCACCGGAACAGGACGACGCCGCCCTCCCCGCCGAGCCGGAGCACGCGGCGTCGCTGCACGTGCTCATCGTCGACGACAATGCCCCCAACCGCCTGCTGCTGCGCAAGCAGATGGAACACCTGGGCCATCGCGTGGTGCAGGCCAACAGCGGCGACGAGGCCTGGCGCGCCTGGCGTCCCGGCGCCTACGACCTGGTGATGACGGACTGCAACATGGCCCACGGCGACGGCCACGCGCTGGCGCGCCGCATCCGCGCGGCGGAAACCGCGCAGGAGCCGCGCTGCGTGATCTTCGCCTATACGGCCAACGCGCGGCAGGAGGAAATCCAGCGCTGCCGCGCGTCCGGCATGGATGCCTGCCTCTTCAAGCCGGTGGGCCTGGAGACCTTGCGGCGCCACCTGCGCAGCCATATTCCGCGCACGCGGGCGCTGCGGGGGCCGTGGCGCGACGGCCTGCTGTTCGATCCGCTCGCCATCGATCACCTGTGCGGCGGGAACGTATCGAGCAACCGCGCCATGTTCGAGGAATTGCTGCGTTCCGGGCATGCCGATGCGCGCGCGCTGGCCGCGGCGGCCGAGAGCGGCGACGCGCGCGTCATGGACGGCGCCGTGCATGCGGTGCTGGGCGTGGCGCGCATGATAGACGCCCAGGCGTTGATGGCCGCCTGCGCGCAAGCCCAGCGGACGCTGGCCGACGCCGGCGGCGCGCCTTGCAGCGCGAACGTCCTCGACGACGCGCGGCGGCAACTGGCCGCCCTGCTGGAATCGGTGCAGGCCTGGCTGCGCACGGAGCCCCCGGCCGAGCGGCCGGATGCGTCCCCCGCGGGTCCGCCCCCGATACAAGCAATCTGACACATCTGGGCAAGGAAACTTCTGCCACAATGGCCCTTCGCGCGGTAATGGAATACCCCGGGAATACCTCCGATGACGCCGATGAATCCCGTCCCCGATCGTGTCTTCCTGCTCGACGTCGACAATACCCTGTTCGACAACGACCGCCTGCAGGCCGACCTGCGCCGCCACCTGACCGATACCCTGGGTCCCGACGGCAACCAGCACTATTGGCAGCGGTACGAAGACCTGCGCGGCCGTCTCGGCTACGCCGACTACCTGGGCGCGGTGCAGGCGCTGCGCCAGCCGGGCCGCAACGATCTGCTGCTGCCGGGCATTTCCCGTTTCCTTCTGGAATATCCCTTCGCCGACGCCGTGTTCGAAGGCGCGCTGGAGGCCATCGGCAACCTGTCGCGCTGGGGCCGGCCGGTCATCCTTTCGGACGGCGACGCCGTCTACCAGCCGCACAAGATCCGCGCCGCCGGGCTGGCGGCCGCCGTCGACGAACGCGTTTTCATCTACGTGCACAAGCAGCAGATGCTGTCGCAGATCGAACGCGCCCAGCCTGCCCGGCACTACGTCATGGTGGACGACAAGCTGGCCCTGCTGACCGCGGTCAAGCAGGCCTGGGGCGCCCGCGTCACCACGATACTCGTGCGGCAGGGCCACTACGGCCGCGACGCGGCCACCAACGCGCGCTATCCGCCGCCAGACCTCGCGCTGGAGCACATCGGCACCCTGGCGCGGTGGCAGCCCGCCCAGGCGGCGGGAGGCTCGCCATGACGGACACGTCCGGACGGGCATGACGTTTGCCGCCCCGTCCGGCCACCCGGCGGGTCTTCCCTTCCCGCCCCACACCGCTATCGGAGGCGCCATGCAACCCGGCTACGAACTCCCCCTCTATCTCCTGCCCTTCGACCATCGCAACTCCTACGTCAAGGGCATGTTCAACTATGTCCCCCCCTTGTCCGCGGAACAGCAGGCCAAGGTGGAGGACAGCAAGCAACTGATCTACGAAGGCTTTCTGCAAGGCGCGCGCGACCGCGACGTCGACGCCGCCCACGCGGGCGTGCTGGTGGACGAGGAATACGGCGCGGCCATCCTGCGCGACGCGCGCCGGCGCGGCTACGTCACGGCGCTGTCGGTGGAACGCAGCGGTTCGGACGAATTCCACTTCGAATACGGCGACGACTATGCAGCGCACATCGAAGCCTTCGATCCCGCCTTCGCCAAGGTCCTGGTGCGCTACAACCCGGAAGACAGCGATAGCGGGATGAACCAGCGCCAGGCCGGACGCCTGGCCGAACTCTCGCGCTATTGCCTGAAGACGGGCCGTCCCCTGATGTTCGAACTGCTGGTCCCGGCCACCCAGGCGC
Organism: Bordetella genomosp. 10; assembly: GCF_002261225.1. Lineage (NCBI taxonomy): Bacteria > Pseudomonadati > Pseudomonadota > Betaproteobacteria > Burkholderiales > Alcaligenaceae > Bordetella > Bordetella genomosp. 10. The sequence continues at coordinate 1,509,043 of NZ_NEVM01000001.1, read as the reverse complement.
AGCTCAGCAGCGTGCGCGGCGACAAGCATGCCTACGACCTGCAACTGCGTCCCCGCCTGATGATGCAGGCCATGCGCGAGTTGCAGGACGCCGGCGTCGAGCCCGCGGTGTGGAAGATCGAGGGCCTGGACCAGCGCGCCGACTGCGCCGCGGTGGTCGAGGTGGCGCGCCGCGGCGGCCGCGGCAAGGTCGGCTGCATCGTATTGGGCCGCGGCGCGGACGACGCCAAGGTGCGCCACTGGCTGACCACGGCCGCCAGCGTGCCGGGCTTCATCGGCTTCGCGGTGGGCCGCACCAGTTTCTTCGACGCCGTCGCCGATTTCGAGGCCGGCAAGGCCACGCGGGAGGATGCGGCGCGGCGCATCGCCGGCCAGTACGCGGGCTGGGTCTCGATCTTCGAACGGGCGCGCGGCGCGTCCGCCTGATACCGCCGTCCCGGCCGCGGCGGCGCGTATGCGCTCGTCCGCATATCCGCTTGTCCGCGTATCCCCTTATCCGCTTATCCGCTTATCTCATGCAAGGGAGTAGGTCCGATGAACGATGCAAGTCACGCAGCGGCACCCCTGACAGGCCCCCTGTCCGAAGAAGAATTGCGCCTGATGGACACCTATTGGCGCGCCGCCAATTATCTGGCGGCGGGCATGATCTACCTGCGGGCGAATCCGCTGCTGCGCGAGCCGCTCAAGCCCGAACACCTGAAGAACCGCCTGCTCGGCCACTGGGGCTCGTCGCCGGGCCAGAACTTCATGCTGGTCCACCTCGACCGCCTGATCCGCCAGCGCGACCTCAACGTGCTGTTCGTGTCGGGCCCGGGCCACGGCGCGCCCGCCTCGCTGGCCTGCTCCTGGCTGGAAGGCCGCTATTCGGAGGTCTATCCCGACCGCTCGCTGGACGAGGCCGGCATGCAGCGGCTGTTCCAGAAGTTCTCGTTCCCGGGCGGCATAGGCTCGCATTGCACGCCGGAAACCCCGGGGTCCATCCATGAAGGCGGCGAACTGGGCTACAGCCTTTCACACGCCTACGGCGCCGCCTTCGACAACCCGGACCTGATCGTCGCCACCGCGGTGGGCGACGGCGAGGCCGAGACCGGCCCGCTGGCCGCCTCCTGGCACTCCAACAAATTCCTCAATCCGGTCAGCGACGGCGCGGTGCTACCCATCCTGCACCTGAACGGCTACAAGATCGCCAATCCCACCATCCTGGCGCGCATCCCGCACGAGGAGCTGGAAGCGCTGTTCATCGGCTACGGCTACAAGCCCTACTTCGTCGAGGGCGACGACCCGCCGCGCATGCACCAGCAGATGGCCGCGACGCTGGACGCCTGCATCGATGAAATCCGGGCCATCCAGCAGCGCGCGCGCGAAGGCGGGTCGAGCGGGCGGCCGCGCTGGCCCATGATCGTCCTGCGTTCGCCCAAGGGCTGGACCGGCCCGAAAACGGTGGACGGGCACAAGGTGGAAGGTTCCTGGCGCGCGCACCAGGTGCCGGTGGCCGATCCCGCCACCAACCGGCAAAGCCTGCGGGCGGTCGAGGAATGGCTGCGCGGCTATCGCCCCGAGGAGTTGTTCGACGCCGACGGCGCCCCTGTCGAAGCGCTGCGCGCGCTGGCGCCGCGCGGCGACCGCCGCATCAGCGCCAATCCCCATGCCAACGGCGGCCTGCTGCGGCGCGACCTGGACCTGCCGCCCTTCCGCGACTACGCCGTGCCGGTGCGCGCGCCGGCCTCGTCCTACGTCTCGCCCACCGCAGTATTGGGGGGATTCCTGCGCGACGTCATGCGGCGGAACATGACCAACTTCCGCGTCTTCGGCCCGGACGAGACCGCCAGCAACAAGCTGACCGCCCTGTACGAGGCGACCGGCAAGACCTGGCTGGCGCAGACGCTGCCGCAGGACGAGGATGGCGGCTACCTGGCGCCCGACGGCCGCGTCATGGAAATCCTCAGCGAGCACACCCTGGAAGGCTGGTTCGAAGGCTACGTGCTGACGGGACGCCACGGCTTCTTCGCCACCTACGAGGCCTTCGTCCACGTCATCGATTCGATGTTCAACCAGCACGCGAAGTGGCTGGAGAAATCCAAGACCGAACTGGACTGGCGCGCGCCGGTGCCGTCGATCAACCTGCTGATCACCTCGCTGGTCTGGCGCCAGGACCATAACGGCTTCACCCACCAGGATCCGGGTTTTCTGGACGTGGTGGCCAACAAGAGCCCGGAGGTGGTGCGCATCTACCTGCCGCCGGACGCCAACTGCCTGCTCAGCGTGGCCGACCACTGCCTGCGCACGCGCGACTACGTCAACGTCATCGTCGCCGACAAGCAGCCGCACCTGCAGTACCTGGACATGGAGAGCGCCACCATCCATTGCACCAAGGGCATCGGCATCTGGGAATGGGCCAGCACGGACCAGGGCGCGGAGCCGGACGTGGTGATGGCGTGCGCGGGGGATATCGCGACCATGGAGGCCCTGGCCGCCACCAAGCTGCTGAAGGAGAAATTCCCCGAGCTGAAGATCCGCTTCGTCAACGTGGTGGACCTTTACCGCCTGGTGTCCGATACGGAGCACCCGCACGGGCTCAGCGACCGCGACTTCGACTCGCTGTTCACGCGCGACAAGCCGGTGATCTTCAACTTCCATTCCTATTCGTCGCTGGTCCACAAGCTCACCTACCGGCGGGCGAATCACGACAACATGCACGTGCATGGCTACCAGGAGCGCGGCAACATCAACACGCCCTTCGAACTGGCCATGATCAACGAGGTGGACCGCTTCCACCTGGCCATCGACGTCATCGACCGCGTGCCCAAGCTGCACGTGGTCGGCGCCCACGTGAAGGAGTGGCTGCGCGACCGCATCATCGAGCACATGGCCTATGCGCACGAAGAGGGCATAGACAAGCCCGAAATCCGCGATTGGGTATGGTAAGGGCGGTAACGGCGCCCCCAGGGGCGCCGGCCCCCGCTCAGCGGGGCGCCATGGCCTGGGCGAAATCGCTCTGCTGGTAATGCTCGACGATTTCGCGGCCGGTGGCGAGCCAGACGCCGGGGTGCTTGCAGATGTATTCCAGCGCCGCGTCGAGCGCGCCGATGCGGTGCGGCAGGCCGGTGACGAAGGGATGCACGGCGATGGCCATGACGCGGCCGGACGTTTCGCCCTCGCGGTATAGCGTGTCGAAGGTGCGCTTGATCGCGGCCTCGAATTCCGGCACGGACATCTTCATGTCGAAGTACGCCGGCACGTCGTTGGTCTGCACCGAATACGGCAGCGAGACCATGGGCGGCCGGCCTACGGTCATGGTGTAGGGCTGGTCGTCATTGACCCAATCGCAAACGTAGCGGATGCCGGCCTCCGACAGGTACTCCAGCGTGTTCCACGTCTCGGCCAGGCCCGGGCCCAGCCAGCCGACCGGCCGCACGCCCGACGCGCGCTCGATCCGCTCGACGATCTGGAAAATGGCCGCGCGTTCCTGTTCCGCGGGCATCTCGTTCAAGCGGATGGCATTGGTGATGCCGTGCCCCAGGAATTCCCAGCCCCGCCGCACGGCTTCCTCGATGATCTCGGGATGGTGGTCGCACAGCTCGCTGTTCAGCGCGGCGCTGGCGCGGATGCCGTAGCGGCTGAGCGTGTCCATCAGGCGCCAGACCCCGACCCGGTTGCCGTAGTCGCGCAGCGACCAGTTCCGCACGTTGGGGATCTTGGCGTGCGCGGCCGGAATGCGCTCGTTGAGCACGCCCGGCATCACGTCGTCGAGGCCGAAATACTCGACATTGGGATTGATCCACAGCGCGACCCGGGCGCCGCCGGGCAGCGCGAACGGCGGACGCGCCGGCTGGGGAATGTAGGGAAAGGGACCGTAGCGACGAGCTTCCATCAGTATTCCTTGACAACATGATCGCGCGCGGCATCCTGGTGCTTGCGCATCGACTGCCCGGCCATGGCCGCATGGCGTTTACAGCGCCATTGGACCCTATTGCGCCTTGATCCCGCCTTCCTCGATGACGGCCTTCCACTTCACGGTTTCGTCCTTGATCAGGCGGCCGAATTCGGCGGGCGTGTCCATCACCACGTCCTGGCCCATGTCCTCGAAACGCTTCTTCGTCTCGGGCATCGCCAGCACCTTGTGCAAGGCCGCATTGATCTTGTCGACGATGGCCGGGGGCGTGCCGGCGGGCGCCAGCAGGCCATTCCAGGTGGTCGCCGTATAGCCCTTCACGCCCGCTTCCTGCATGGTGGGCACGTCCGGCAGCATCGGCGAGCGCTGCGCCGCCGTGACGGCCAGCGCCTTGAGCTTGCCGGCCTTGATCTGCGCCAGCGCCTGCGGCAGCACGTTGAACATCATGTCGACGCGGTCGCCCAGCAGGTCCGTCATGGCCGGCGGGCCGCCGCGATAGGGCACGTGCACGATGTTCACGCCCGTGTCCCGCTTGAACAGCTCGGCGGCCAGGTGCAGGGAGGTGCCGTTGCCGGAGGACGCGACGTTCAGTACGCCGGGATGCTCCTTGGCGTAGCGCACCAGGTCGGCAACGGTGTCGATATGCAGCGAGGGCCGCACGATCAGCACGTTCTGCACGCTGCCCACCATGCCGATGGGCGCGAAGTCCTTGAGCGGATCGAAGGGCAGGTCCTTGTACAGGAAGGGATTGGTCGCCAGGCCCGGCGATCCCATCAACAGGGTATAGCCGTCGGGCGCGGCGCGCGCCACGGCGTCCATGGCCAGGTTGCCGCCCGCGCCGGGGCGGTTATCCACGATGATGGGCTGGCCCAGTTCCTGCGCCAGGCCGGGCGTGACCGAACGCAGCAGCACGTCGGCGCCGCCGCCGCCGGGGAAGCCCAGGATGATGCGGATGGGCTTGTCGGGATAACCGGCGGCGTCATCCGCGGCCTGCGCGCCGGCGGCGAACGGCATCGCGGCGGCGGCGGCCAGGCAGGCGGCCAGCAGCGGCCGCTTGCGCACGGGGAGGGAAAGGCCGGCAGCGCGCGGGAGCAAGGCGGAGGACGACTTGCGCGACGACGCGGGTGCAGATGCGGCGGCGGACGCCTTCGCCTTCGAGAACAAAACGCCGAACAGCTTGGACAACATCACTTTTTTTCCCCGGTTTTGGCGGCCGCCGTCTTGCGCCGGGGCGCGGGCGCATCCCAGATGAACTCGGCCGTGTACTCGTAGCGGTCTTCGCAAAAATAGTTTTCCGTCCAGCGGATCGGCTGGCCGCCGCGCAGGAAGGTCTGCGCCTGGATATGCATCACCGGATCGGCCAGGCCGATCTTCAGGAGCGCGGCGATATCGGTATCGGCGCGGCTGACGCGTATGGTGTGCACGCTTCTCTCGACCTTGAGGCCGAAGTCGTGCCAGAAAATCTCGTGCAGCGTTTCGCGCTGCATGGCGCTGCGGGAAATCTTGGACAGATAGGCGGGCATGTAGCTGATCACGACCGACAGCGGCTCGCCGTCAAGATCGTGCATGCGCACGATCTTGAAAACCTCGGCGCCCTCTTCCAGCCCCAGGAAGCGCGCCACTTGCGCCGGCGCCGGCGCCAGGCCCAGCGACAGGATGCGGGGCTTGCTGGACAAGGTGGCGTGCAGGGGATCGCCGGTGGACCGCACGTATTTCTTGCGCGGTCCCGCCTCGACGCGCCGGGTGCCGACGCCGCGGCGGCTGCTAAGCAGGCCTTCGCGCTTCAAGTAGCTCAACGCATGCCTGACGGTGGTGCGACTGACGCCGAATTCCTCGCACAGCGCCTGTTCCGTCGCCATCTGGTTGCCGGCGCCCAGATCGCCGGCTTCCAGGCGTCGCCGCAACACCTGTGCAATCTGGTGGTACATCGGGACGCCGGCGCTCAACGTGTGCATGGACATTTGTATGAAGATTATTACAATATTTCAAGTTTGACGCCGGACAATCTTAACCGGATAGCTCCGCTTACGCATCTTGTCCAACGGCATAACGGCGCGTCGAGCGTGTCTCTCGAGCGCAAGGCAGATGGACGATGGCGGGTCCGTCCCGATTGTCGACATTCGACCGATGTTCGATACAAATGGCCGGGACGCGGCGTCGCGGCGACGTGGAATATCCGGCCGCGCGTTCACTCGCCGAACAGATTGCGGCGGATCTGCTCCAGGTGTCCTGTCATCAAGGCCGCGGCCTGGGCGGCGTCGCGGTCCCTCAGCGCATCGACGATGGCGCGGTGCTGCTGTTCGTATTCCGCGCGGCGCTGCGGGGTCAGCGAATTGCGCTTGAGGCGTCCCCACTCGCCCTGCTCGCGCGCGCGGTTGGTCAGCTCCAGGATCTGCATGAAGAAAGCGTTGTGCGTGGCCAGCGCGAAGCTCTTGTGCAATTCCCCGTCCCAGTGTTCGAAACCTTCGATCGTGTTCGCGGCCTCGGACTGCTCGATGCAGTGCTGCATGGCCGCGAAGTCCGCCGCGGTGGCGTTGCGCGCGATCATGGGGGGCAGCAGCGGTTCGATCAGGCGGCGGGCCTCCATCAATTCGGCGGGGCTGACCGGCACGTGGAACCAGGGCACGGCGGCCGGCGGCGCGCCCAGCAGCGACTCGGCTTCCTCCGACACGAAGGTGCCGCTGCCCACGGACTGCCGGATCAGGCCGCGCTGGCGAAGATCCGCCAGCACGCGCCGCACGGAACCGCGCGACGCGCCGAAGCGCAGGCTCAATTCGCGCTCGGGCGGCAGCTTCACCCCCGCGCGCAAGCGGCCCGCGCCGATTTCCTCTTGCAGATACCGCGCCAGCTCCCTGGCGCCTTCGGACCGCACGGCGGCTCCGGCTACCCGTTCATCCACGTTCGACGCACTCCCTCTTTCACGCACACCCCGAGACTGGGCGATTCTACCCCAACATGAACCAATTGGTCATCCTGTCGCCCAAAATTTGTATTGATGGAGGGCCATTTTGGTTCTAAATTACGCCCTGCCACAACCAATTGGATTATCAACGAGACATGAAATTCGCCCACATCGCGCTCGACGGCCTCTCCGCCATCGCCTTGGTCGACACGCAATCCCAGCAATTCTGGCCCATCTCCGAGCTGGCGCCCGATTTCCGGGGAGACATGGTCCAACTGGTACATGATTTCGCCCGCCTGCGCCCGCAACTGGCCACCACGCGCCCGGGCAAACCGCTGTCCGGCGTCAAACTGCTGGCGCCCATCGACCAACCCCGCCGCAATATTTTCTGCGTCGGCAAGAACTACCACGAACACGCCGCCGAATTCAGCAAGTCGGGCTTCGACAGCAGCGCCAAGGAAGGCGAGCACGCCCCCGAGGCGCCGGTGGTGTTCACCAAGCCGGCCACCACCGTGATCGGGCCCGGCGCGGCCATTCCCCCGCACAAGCAGGTCACGCGGCAGGTCGACTACGAAGCCGAACTGGCCGTGGTGATCGGCAAGGCCGGCCGCGGCATCCGCAAGGCCGACGCCTTCGATCACGTCTTCGGCTACACCATCGTCAACGACGTCACCGCACGCGACTTGCAGAAACTGCATCGCCAATGGTTCCTGGGCAAGTCCCTCGACGGCTTCTGCCCCATGGGTCCGTACCTCGTCACGCGCGACGAGGTCGATGCCACCCGCCTGGGCGTGAAATGCTGGGTCAATGGGGAACTGCGCCAGAACGCCAATACGGCCGACCTGATCTTCGACATTCCCACGCTGATCGAAACCATCTCCGCCGGCATCGAACTGAAGCCGGGCGACGTCATCGCCACCGGCACGCCGGCCGGCGTGGGCATCGGCTTCAAGCCGCCGCGCTTCGTGCAATCGGGCGACGTCATCCGCATCGAAATCGAAGGCCTGGGCGTGCTTGAAAACCCCGTGGCCTGACGAACGGAATCCGGAGCATCGCGCTCCGCCCTGACCGAAAAGGCGGCGCATGACCGCTGGCACGCCGAGCGCGAGGATACGCGGACCGGCGTGCCCGGTTCCCAACCACGGCCGCCCCGGCGGGTCGTGAGGAGACAATCGATGAATGCCTTTACGTCCTTTGCGGGCATCAAACTCTTTACGGGCTTTGCGCGCGTGGCCTCTCTGACGCGCGTCCGCGTCGCGGCCGCCCTCGTCATCGCCGCGGCCTGGAGCGCCGTTCCCGGTCCCGCCCGGGCCGAGACCTATCCCAGCCATCCCGTGACCATCGTCGTGCCGTTCGGCGCCGGCGGCTCCGCCGACGTCTATGCGCGCGTGCTGGCGCAGCGCCTGGGCCGGGAAACCGGCCAGTCCTTCGTGGTGGAGAACCGGCCCGGCGCCGGCGCGGTCATCGGCACGCAATACGTGGCCAAGGCCGCGCCGGACGGCTACACCCTGCTCATGATGTCGAATACGCAAACGGTGAACGAAACGCTGTTGAAAAGGCGGCCGTACAACCTGATGCAGGACTTCACCGCCGTGGCGCCGGTCAACGAGGCGCCGCTGGTGCTGGTGGTGCGCGCGGGGCTGCCGGTCAAGTCGGTCAAGGAGCTGATCGAGCAAGCCAAGCGGTCGCCGGGCAAATTCAATTACGCCTCCTCCGGCACCGGCACGCCGTATCACATGGCCGGCGAACTGTTCAAGAGCATGGCGGGCATCAACATCGCCCACATCCCCTACAAAAGCAGCGGCGGCGCGCGCACCGACGTGCTGGGCGGCCAGGTCGACATGATGTTCGATGCCGTCAGCACCATGACCGAACTGATACGGACCGGGAAAGTGGTGGCGCTGGCGACCACGGGCAAGGAACGCTCCAGCGTCCTGCCCGATACGCCCACCATGGCCGAGGCCGGCGTACCCGGCTACACCGCGACGATATGGCTGGGCCTGCTGGCGCCCAAGGGCACCCCGCCGGACGTCGTGAACTTCCTGAACGAACGCATCTCGCGCATCGCCGACCAGCCGGACATCCGTTCGGAGTGGGCGCAAAGCGGCGTGACGCCGATGAAGATGACGCCGGCCCAGTTCACGACCTTTCTCAAGCAGGACATCGACAAGTGGGGCGCCATCGTCAAATCGGCCAACATCACGGTCGATTGACCGCGGCGGACGGCGGGAAACCCGGGCGGGAACGATCATGGGCGAAGCGGACAAGGATGCGGGACGGAATGCGGGACCGGGATTGGATTCGGACGCCGGTCCCGGCGGAGACGCGGACGCCATCGCGTTGACCGTCAACGGCCGGCCCCTGTCCCTGCGCGTGGACGCGGGCCGCAGCCTGCTGGACGTGCTGCGCAACGACCTGGGACTGAAGGCCAGCCATTTCGGCTGCGGCGCGGGCCTGTGCGGCGCCTGCATGGTGATGCTGGACGGCCATGCGGTCCCCGCCTGCGATACGCCGATGTGGTCGGCGGCGGGCAAGGACGTGCTCACGGTCGAAGGGCTGGGCAATGCAGACGCCCCGCATCCGGTGCAGCGCGCCTTCATCGCGGAACAGGCGGCGCAGTGCGGCTACTGCACCTCCGGAATGCTCATCGCGGCGGCATCCCTGCTGCGGCGCTGCCCGCATCCGACCGAGGCGCAGATCCGCGCGGGCCTGGAACGCAATCTGTGCCGGTGCGGCACGCATCCGCGCGTCCTGCGCGCGGTGGCCCGCGCCGCGGCGGACGCATCGCCTTCGCACGCCCCCGTCCAGGGCAGGAGCAGCGACGATGGACAACGCCAATAGCGCCCTGCCCTTCAGCCTGCGCGCCAACCCGCGCCTGTCGACGTGGCTGGGTTTCGATCCGCCCGGCCGGGTACGTGTGCGCTCGGGCAAGGTCGAAATCGGCCAGGGCATACGCACCGCGCTGGCGCAGATCGCCGCCGAGGAACTGGACGTGGCGTTCGCGCGGATCGACATGGCGCCGCCGCGCACCGCGCTCAGCCCGGACGAGGCGGTCACCTCGGGCAGCCTTTCCATCCAGCACTCGGGCGAGGCGCTGCGCCATGTCTGCGCGCAGGCGCGCGCGTTGTGCCTGACCCACGTGGCCGCGGCGCACGGCCTGCCGGCGCGGGCGCTGCGCGTGGAGGACGGCGTGTTCCTGCACGGCGCGGACCGGCTGGGCAGCTATTGGGAAATCGATGCGGCCGTGCTGGATTGCCCGGCCGACCCGCAAGTCGTCCCCAAGGCCGGCGCCGCCTATCGCGAAGTCGGGCGATCGCGGCCGCGCGACGACATCGCCGAAAAGGTCTATGGCCGCTATCGCTACATCCACGACATCGAGCTGCCCGGCCTGCTGCACGGACGCATGCTGCGCCCGCCCTCGCCCGCCGCCCGGCTCCTGGCGCTGGACGACACGGAGGTGGCCGCCTGGCCGGGCGTGATCGCGGTGCCGCGCGACGGCACGCTGGCCGGCGTCATCGCAGCACGGGAAGACCTCGCGGAGCGCGCGCTGGCCCGCCTGGCCGCCGGCGCGACCTGGGACGAGCCCGCCACGCTGCCGGACGCCGCAGCCCTGCCGGCATGGCTGAAGACACTGCCCTGCGACACGCTGCAATGGCGCGGCGGCACGGCTGCCGCGACCGAAGGCGACGGCGCCACACCGCCGCGTAGCCCGCGCGCCGCCCAGGACATCGCGCCCACCGTCCTCGAGGCAGCCCGTTCGCCTGGCGCCGCGCCGGCGCCAGGCGTGGGCGCCGGCGCGGCGGCCGCGGTCCGCACCTTGCGCGCCGCCTATTCGCGGCCCTTCCTCAAGCATGCGTCCATCGGACCATCCTGCGCCCTGGCGCGCGACGACGGCGCGCGGCTGGAGATATGGACGCACAGCCAGGCCATCTACAACCTGCGCCGCGACCTGGCGCTGGCCCTGCGGCGTTCCGAAGACGCCATCGTGGTCGAGCACGTGCAGGGCGCCGGCTGCTACGGCCACAACGGCGCCGACGACGTTGCCTACGACGCCGCATGGCTGGCCGGCCACTGTCCCGGCCGGCCGGTGCGCGTGCAATGGTCGCGCGCCGACGAACTCAACTGGTCTCCGCTGGGACCGGCGATGGCCGTCGAACTGGAAGCCGACGTCGGCGCCGACGGCCGCATCCTGGCCTGGAGGCACGCGGCCTGGAGCCCCGGCCACGGCTTGCGTCCGGGGCGGGCGCCATCGCCCACGCTGCTCGGTAGCTGGCATCTGGCCACGCCCTTTCCACGCCTGGACGCGGTCGACGCGCCGCGCGCCGTGGGCGGCGGCATGGACCGCAATGCCGAGCCCGGCTATGCCTTCGCCCGCGTGGACGTGGCCTGCCACCGCGTGCGCGACGTGCCCTTGCGCGCGTCCGCCCTGCGCGCGCTCGGCGCCCACGCCAACGTCTTCGCCATCGAATCCTTCATGGACGAACTGGCGCAGGCCGCCGGCATGCACCCGCGCGACTATCGGCTGGCGCACATCGAAGACCCGCGCATGGCCGCGGTGCTGCGCGCGGCCTGGCGGGCCAGCGACCTCGCCGAGGGCCAGGACGGCGCCTCGCCGGACGGCGACAGCGTGCGTGGCCGGGGCTGCGGCGTCGCCCGCTACAAGGGCACCGGCGCGTATTGCGCGGTGGTCGCGCACGTGGAGGTGGACGACCAGGTGCGCTTGCGCGCCTTGCATATCGCGGTCGACGTCGGCCTGGCGATCAATCCCGACGGGGTGCGCCAGCAGATCGAAGGGGGCGCCCTGCAGGCGGCGAGCTGGACCTTGCAGGAAGCCGTGCGCTTCGACGCCACCCGCCTGCTCGACGGCGATTGGGAAAGCTATCCTATCCTGCGCTTCAGCCAGGCGCCGCACGTCAGCGTCGACATCGTGTCCCGGCCCGCCGACGCGCCGCTGGGCGCCGGCGAAGCGGCCCTGGGGCCCACCGCCGCGGCCATCGCCAACGCCGTGGCCCAGGCCCTGGGCGTGCGCGTGCGCGACATGCCGCTGACGCCGGACCGCATCATGCAGGCGATGAACGATGAGGAAACGAATGCCGATGGATAGGCCCACCCCAGAATGGGCCCACCCCCTACCGCGCTGCGCGCGGCCCCCTCAAGGGGGCGGCGTTGGCGGACCGGCAAAGCCGGATCCGCTACGCCCAGGATGAGTACCGAGGCTTGCGCCCGGCCTTTTTTTGAGATCTGCCCGGTCCGCCCACTAGACCGGGGCAAACGTGAAGGAAAGAGATGGAACTGCATTTATTCAGCGGCGGCGCCGCGCAAGCGGTGGTCAACGGGCTGCGGCCGGCTTTCGAGGCCGCGCATGCCTGCACGCTGGCGCCCACCTTCGGCGCGGTCGGCGCCATGCGCGACAAACTGCTGGCCGGCGCGCCATGCGACCTGGTGATCCTGTCGCAGACCCTCATCGACCAGTTGAGCGGGCAGGGCCATCTGGTCGACGGCAGCGCGCGGCCGCTGGGCCGGGTCGAAACCGGCGTGGCGGTCTGCGCCGGCAGCCCGCCGGTGGACGTCGGCAGCGGCGATGCCCTGCGCGCGTCCCTGCTGGCTTGCGCCGGCCTCTACGTCCCGCACCTGACCCAGTCCACCGCCGGCATCCACATCGCCGGCGTCCTGGACAAACTGGGGCTCACGGCGGCCCTGGCGGACCGCATCCACGAATATCCCAACGGCAACGCGGCGATGACGGCCATGGCCCAGGCCGGCACGCCGGGGCTGGTCGGCTGCACCCAGGTGACGGAAATCCGCTATACGCCGGGCGTTACGCTGGTCGGCAACCTGCCGTCCGGCTGCGGCTTGAGCACGGTCTACACCGCCGCGGTCTGCGCCCGCGCCGCCGCGCCCGCGCTGGCAACGGAATTCGTGCGCGCCTTGAGCGAACCGGGATCGGCATCCTTGCGCAGGGAATGCGGCTTCGGCGTCTGAAGGTGCCAGAGCAGGCGCCGCAAGGCACATGAGCGCGCACAACGAGCGCCGCCCACGCATCATGCGGGCTACGCACCGAGCGCGACTCTGCGCATCAGGCGCCGCGCATCATGCCGGCATGCACGCCAAGCGCGGCCCCACGCATTACGCGGGCGCCGGCGAGAACGTTCCGATGTTCGCTAACGCCGCAATACCCGGCGCATGGCGAGCGTCGCCGCCGCGGATATCACCAGGGTGAACATGAAAGCCGCACAGGCAAGCAAGACGGCCTGGTCGGCGACGGGGCCGTCGCCGGCGAAATGCAGGACGCCACAGGCATTCAGGGTGGCCAGGACCACGCAAGCGCCCAGGGAATTTGCCCGATTGCGGAAGACGGCGGCGAACAGGCCGCCGCCGACGATGGCCAGGCCCACGATGGTGGCCATGCCCCAGTACAGGTTTTCATATTGCACGCCGCCGTCCCTCCCTTGGACGAGGGTGCAGTGTAAGGGGGACGATGCGGAGTGTCGATTCAGGCGGCGCCGCGCGAATACTCCGGCTCGCCATTGGCGCGTACGCCGCGGATGCCCTTGAACAGCATGGCGCAACGCGCCTCCGCTTCGTCCTGGTTGGAGAACGCGCGCCCGTCCACGTCCATCAAGGGCCAGCACTTCTCCGGCGCATTGGCGCCGACCTTGCGCGTCCAGACCTGGATCAGGTACTTGCGATTCACGGCCTCGACCGCGCAACGCACCCGGAAACCATTGACCGTTCGAGTATTCATGATGCGATTCCCCTGGAGCAGAACCGACCGCTCCACCGTTCCCACCATGGACGGCGCTGAGGCGTATCAGTCAGGACAGGATTGTGCCGACCTGATTCGACACCTTTATTGCGTAGATGCAAGGAAAAGCGAACAGTAATTTCAAAATGAGTGACGCCCTGCGCTGCTTGCGTCTCTGGTCCCCCCACTTTCCGTCCATTATCCGATATGTAAGAAAATGAAAAAGCACTGCCCGCCACCCCTTTATGGCCCACCTGTTTCACCGGATTTCGGAACCCGATGCGTCCCTCGGCGGTCAAATCCTCAAGAAGCCTCAAAACCACAAAAAACCCCAATCTCTCCTGGGAATTGTAGTGGTTTGTCGCCACTTCTGTGGAGTTTGCAAGGTACAGATGAGGTGGTTTGACGGACAATGAGGCCGTTGATTATTAACTTGGCCGCTAGACGGCAAAGCGTAGGTACATCATGAAAAAGCATTGGCTGATTGCAGGGATGGGGGCCGCCGCCCTGATGATTTCCAGCGCGGCCATGGCGCGAGTGGATGTCGGCATCGCCATCGGCGTGCCGCCGCTGGTGGTCGGACCGCCCGCCTATGTAGCGCCCGCGCCGGTTTACGTGGCGCCCCCGCCTCCCGTCTACGTGGCCCCGGCGCCGGTATATGCGCCCCCGCCCGTGATAGTGGCTCCCCGTCCCTATTACTACCCCGGCCCCGTCATCTACGGCGGGTGGCACGGTGGCTACCGTGGCGGGCCCCGTTATTACCACGGCGGCCCCGGCCCTTACCGTGGCGGCCCGGGCTGGCACCGCTAAGCGCGGCGGCGCGTACCGTGCGCCGCGCATGGCCCGCCAGGCCTCCGCACCGAGGCCTGGCACACGACGATAAGAGGACAAAAAAACGCTGCATGGGCGACCATGCAGCGTTTTTTTTGTCGCTGGGCAGGGGCCAAGGCCAAGGCCCCCCCTTCTCGCAGCCGGCGCTCAGCCACCCAGGACGTCGACGCCGCCCATATAGGGGCGCAGCACTTCCGGCACCACGATGCTGCCATCGGCCTGCTGGCCGTTTTCCAGCACCGCCACCAGGGCGCGGCCCACGGCTAGGCCGGAGCCGTTCAGGGTGTGCACGAACTCCGGCTTGCCCTGGGCGTTGCGGAAGCGGGCCTGCATGCGGCGGGCCTGGAAGCTCTCGCAGTTCGACACCGACGAAATCTCGCGCCAGGTGTTCTGCGCCGGCAGCCACACCTCCAGGTCGTAGGTCTTGGCGGCGCCGAAACCCATGTCGCCGGTGCACAGCAGCACCACGCGATACGGCAGGCCCAGCAACTGCAATACCTTTTCGGCGTGGCCGACCATCTGCTCCAGCGCGTCATAGGACGTATCGGGACGGACGATCTGCACCATTTCGACCTTGTCGAACTGGTGCTGGCGGATCATCCCGCGGGTGTCGCGGCCGCCGCTGCCGGCTTCGGAACGGAAGCACGGCGTATGGGCGGTCAGGCGCAGCGGCAGGTCGGGGTCGGCCAGGATGCTGTCGCGCGCCACGCTGGTCAGCGTGATCTCGGAAGTCGAAATCAGGTACTGGTCCTCGCGGACGTAGCTCTTGCCCTGCTCGTCGACCTTGGCGTCATCGTCGCCGCCCTTGCTGACCGCGAACATGTCGTCCTTGAACTTGGGCAACTGGCCGGTGCCGTACAGCGTCGAGGCATTGACGATGTACGGCGTATAGCATTCCGTGTAGCCGTGCGTGTTGGTCTGCAGGTCCAGCATGAACTGCGCGAGCGCCCGGTGCAGGCGGGCAATGGGGCCGCGCATGAAGGAAAAGCGCGCGCCCGACAGCTTGGCCGCCATATCGAAATCCAGCCCCAGCGGCTCGCCCAGCGTGACGTGGTCCTTGGCCTCGAAACCCAGCGGCGCCGGATTGCCGTCGGCGCCGGCCTTGGGCACCCAGCGGCGCACTTCGACGTTGTCGTCGCTGGAGCCGCCCTGCGGCACGCTGGCGTGCGGCAGGTTGGGAATCGCCATCAGCCATTCGTTCAGGCTCCCCTGCACCTCGGCCAGGTCTTCCTCCAGTTGCTTCAGGCGCACCGGCACGGCCTGCGATTCGGCCATCACGGCCGACGCATCCTCGCCCTTCGCCTTGAGCTGGCCGATCTGCTTGGCCAGCGCGTTGCGCCTGGCCTGCAAGGACTCGGTCTCGGTCTGGACGGCCTTGCGGCGAGACTCCAGCGCGTTGAAACGTTCCGTGTCGAAGTCGACGCCACGGCTCTTCAGCCGGTCGACGACGGTTTGCAGTTCCTTGCGCAGCAGAGTGGGGTCTAGCATGATGATCCAGCGTGAGTTGAACGAAAGGCGGGACGCGGGTCCCGCGATGGCGGGCCCTGGCCAGCGGCCGGCGTCGGCCTCGGCGCGGACGCGCGGATCGCGCGGCGGGGACAGCCCGAAAACCGCCATCCGGCTGATTTTACTGTCCCGGCGAGGATACCCTACTCGCCCGGCGGTGCGCGGCCGGGAACCACAGCGGCTATCCAGCCCGCCCGGCCTGCCGCGCCCGGCGTCAGTTGCTCAACGACGGCGCGAACAAGGCCAACGGTTTCTGGTAATTGCGCCAGTCGACCGACCACAACTCCGCGAGCGCCACCGGCGAACGGGCATTGGTCTCGATCTTCAGCGTCTTGTCGTCGCCGCCAAGAAAATTGGCCAGCGCCTTGCAGGCATCGTCATTGTCCTCGGCGCCGGCCAGCAGTTTTTTCTTTTCGCACAGCGTGCGCAACCCCTTCACCGAATCGGAGAACTGCTTGTCGCGCTGCTTGCCGGCGCTGCCCTCGCCCGGCACGAGCGGGACGTCATAGCGCTTGTAGAGCGCGATGCTGCGCTGGACGTAGCCGTCGTCCTTCAACTTGATGCCGAGGCTCTTGATGCGCACGTCTCCCAGCGCAGCGAAACCCCGGTCCGGCCGGCCCAGGCCGCCAAGAGCGATGCCCACCAGCATGCCGCCCATCGCCGAGGGATCGGACACCAGGGCGGTGGCCGGCCCCAGGCGTTCGAGGCTCAGGGACAGATCGACATTGAAGGCTTGCGGCTGCTGCAATCCGATACTGACATCGGCCTTGTCGTCGTCACGCCGGTAATCCCAGCGGACGTTCAAGGTCGCCGCCGGCAGGTCGGCCTTGCCGGCCTGCAGGAAAACGTCGAACTGCGCCAGCGGACTCTTGCCGTCGGGCAGCGTGGCGTTCTCCAGCACCACGTCGCCGCTCTGGCGGTCGCGATCGTCGCGCAGGTCGGAAACCCGCACCCGTTCGATCATGGCCATGGGCTTGCCCGGCGGACCGATGGTCACCTCCTTGATCGTGGCCGAACCGAAGATCGAGGCCGAGACGCTTTTCCACTGGACGTTGCCGCGCTGGCCGTTCTTGTCCAGATAGGCCACCAGGCGATCCTCGGCCTTGCTGGACGCGTAGGCGCCCAGGCCGAACCAGATCACGCCCAGCGCGACCGCCACACCACCCGCAACCAGGGCTTTTTTCTGCTTCATCATCTATCTCTGTCCGTCGGGTATCAGGGCTGCTCGGCCTGTTGAATGATTTCGCGGGCCTTTTCGGGCGTCCAGTCGGGCAGGCCCAGCATCATGCGGGCGCCGACCAGCGGATCGTTGAGGTCGGCGCAGCCATCCTTCTGGCAGGCAAATGGCGCATTCTTGTCCAGGGTCAACAGGGTCAGCGGCAGGCCGTCGTCGTCCTTGCGCCCGGTGTCCAGACGGGTCTGGCCGGAGACCAGATACCAACCCTTCTTCAGATTCTTCTGGCCGACCAGGCGCATGTCGTACGGCCAGTCCAGCACGGCATCCTGGTCCTTGTCGCCGTCGACATGCACGACCAGGCGGACAGGCCGGGCCCTGCCTTCCATCATCCCGGCGTACTCCGATCCGATCACGGGCGTGTAGCGCGGGCTCTGCTGCATATTCGCAAGCATGCCGCCGGCATTCTGCCTGGCCTGCTCCACCAGGTTGTCGTACTGGCGCAGGTTGTCCCTTTCGCGATAGGCCTGCTGGCGCAGTTCGTCACGCTTCTTGCGCGCGGCCAGCTCATCGCGGCGGAACAGGAAGTTCTGTGCGTACTGCAGGTTGTAGCGCCATTCGCCGACCACGTCGCCGCGCCAGCTCACCGAGCGGTTGGCGTCGATCATGTAGACCAGGCTGTCGCCGTTGTCGGCGACGATGCCGCGGTCAAAGTTGTCCGCGAACACGAGGCGCACTTGGCCGCCCTGCGGCAAGACCGTGCCGGCCACGCGCAAGGCCTGGTCCACGGCCACCTTGATATCGGCAGCGTTGCGGAAGGCATCGGACTGGGTGGTCAGCACGTCGATGCGGTCCACCGCCCACGCATCCAGGCCATTGCCGTAAGTCCTGCGCGAACCGCGCGCCAGGTATTGGAAACGCGTGCCGTCGCCGCCCAGGTCGAACCAGAGCGTGCCGTTATCGGCGACATGCGCCAATCGGGAGGCGTTGACGTTGTTGATGAAGGGAAAACCGCCCACCAGCCAGATGTCGCCGGTCTGTCCCAGGCGGGCGCCGTCAGAGCGCTCCAGGCGCAGCTTGCCCTTGCCGGTGAGATAGCCCTGGGCGTCGCAAGCCAGGCCTTCGGACTTCAGCGTCACGTAATTCTGCGGGATGTCGCCGAAGTTGAAGGTGGAAACGACCTTGCAGCCATTCTGGTCCTGCATGACCTTGAGCAGCCTGGTGCCGGCCAGCACCTGATCGGGCGCCGGCGGATTCCAGCCGGCGATGCGGGCGGCCACGGGGGCCGGCACGGCGGCGGGGGATGGGGCCGCCAACGCGGGAGCCGAGGACTGCGGGACAACGGACGCGGCGGCCTGGGGCGCGGTGGCCGCCGCGGGTTGCGGGGCAGCCGGCGCCGCGGGCGGCGGGGCGGCGGCGACGGACTGGGGAGCGGCGGTCGCGGGAGCGACGGGCGTAGCCGGGGCGGCGGTTTGAGCGGCGGTTGCCGGCGCAAGGGCCGGAGCCGCGGGCGCGGCGGCAACGGGAGAGGGCGGCACGGTAGCCGCGGCGGGGGACTGGGCTGCCGCCGGCGCGGCGCCGGCGGCCACGGGCGCCGCCTGCGTAGCCGGCGCGGCGTCGGCCTGCAGCGTCCAACCGGCAGCTTGGGCGCTACCGCCCTGCCCGGTCAGCCGGCCCGACTTGTCGGTCGCCGTCCAGCGCAGGTCGACGGCCTGGGGACATTGCTTGCCCAGCAGCACGCCCACCTTGGGCAACAGGCGGGCCAGCGCGGCCGGGTCGGGCGCGCCGCCATAGACCGCGCGCAGCGCCAGGTGCGGGCTGCACCATGCGGCGCCCGCATGGTCGATGAATATCTCGATGTTCTCAGCTTTGGAATAGGCCAGGCGATAAGCCTCGGCATGGACCGCCGGTGCGCCAAAGCAGGCCGCCAGGGCGGCGACCATGCAGACTTTTTTCATTTCCTCTCCAACCCCGCTAAACCTTGTAAACTTCGGCACCAATTATACATTTTGATGTAATTCGCATCACTCGTGCATATTTGTGCGCGGGCATGCCGCCGCTATTAAGGGTTAGCCATGCAGACGACCGGAGCAGTACCAGAACAACGAGGCGCGATCGGCATGGCCGCGCGCCGGCTGATCGCCGCGGCGGCCGCGGGATTGACCGCGCTCCTGGCGGGCTGCGTCAGCAATGGCAACGGCAACATGACCCTGGACTTCGGTGAAGTGCTGGCCCAGGACCAGCAGACCTTCACGGTCAACGGCGAGCGCGCGGCGCGGCGCCGCTACGTGGACGGCAGCTATGACATCAAGCTGTACCAGCAGCGCAAGGTGATGGATCTGGGCCTGCCCAAGAACGCCGCGCCCACGGTGGCCAACGTGGCCGACGTGGCGGGCGCCACGCTCATCACCCTGGACGTGCCGCAGGCCGATTGCGCCCACGTGTACAGCATCTACCAGGTCATGGGCGGCCAGTCGCGCAAATGGCAGAACAGCTATCGCAGTTGCGAGGCGCCGCTGGCCTTCAATGTGGTCAACGGCCAATGGACCGCGCGCCAGACGGTCCGACCGCGCGTGGGAGACCCCTACATCCTGGTCTACCAGGACGGCAATCTGTACACCCGCACCCTGGCGATGGCCAAGCCCGCCGTGGCGAAGAAGAAGGCCCCTGTCAGGACGGCGCGCAAGCCGGCGTCCAAACCCGCCGACAGCGCCTCCAATCTCGATGCGGTGGCCGCCCCGGCCGCCGCCGACCTGGATGCCGTCGCCGCGCCGGCCGTGGCCTCGGGCGGCGGTGGCGGCGGCGCCGACCTGGACGCGATCGAGGCGCCGGTCGGCAAGGTCAATACGGCCGGCCTGAAGGCCGATCAGGCCAACCCGGTGAAGATGAAGGACGAGTAGGCCGGACGGGTATATATAGCCCATGGCGTCGAGCCTTACGGGCGCGGCAAGGCCGCGCCCTGGTCGCGGATGATCTGCTGGAACACCGACGCCAGGTCCGAAGGATCCGGGGCCTGCCCCATGCGGGCGCGCACGTCGAACAGGTCGAGGGCGGCCCGTTGATGGCCGGCGCCGGCGGCCTCCTGGAACAAGCGCTCGGCCTGGCCGTAGTTCCTGGGCGCGCCGCGCCCCATGGCGACCAATTCGCCAAGATAGGTCTTGGCCGGCACGAAATCCCGCTGCACGGCGCGCCGGTACCAGGCGACCGCCTGCTTTTCATTGGCCTGGCCGTGCGTGCCGGACTCCGCGATCAATCCCAGCGTGGTCAGCGCCACCACGTCGCCCGCCTTGGCCCTGGCCTGCAAGGCCGCGTAGCGGGGCTCGTCGACATAGCGCGCGCCGAATTCGATCTCGCGCTCCCATTCCGTCATGCGCCGCCGGATCAGGTCCGGCCCCAGCGAGGGGGCGGCGCCCCGCCCCGCCGAACCGGAGGCCGCGCCGCCCGCCCGCGGCGTCGCGACGGTGTGGGCGTCTTCGAGGGCCGCCAGGCGCACGGTGCCGACCAGGCTGCTTTCGTAATGGGGCACCTGGCGGTAGGACGTCGCCACCTGCACGTCGGCGGTCAACTGCTTGAAGATATTCTCCACCGCCGCCCCGCCGTCGGCCGCGTCCAGCGCCTGTGCGAAGTAATACGCATAAGGGCTGTGCGGCGGGCCGCCGTCGCCGAATCCGTCCTCCGCGGTCGCGCCCGGCTGGGTCGAATATGCCACCAGTTCGCCACCCGCCGGCACGGCGCGCGCCAGGCCGCCGGCGGCCGGACCGCGCGTCAACGCAGTGCGGCAAGCGTCGATAACGAGCAGTCGCGCGCGCACGCCGGCGCGGCGCAGCGCCAGCGTGACGTTCTGCAGGCTCAACCCGCGCTGTTGCGCCAGCGAGGCCGTGAGGGCGTCCAGGGGAACGGGTAAATCGACGCCGAACAGGTAGTTGATGCCGTCCACCGCCGCCGCGTGGCCCGCGAAATAGAACAAGGCGATGCCGCCCCCCTGGCTGCGCCGGGCGAAATCCTGCACGCTCTCGCGCATTTGCTCGACGGTCAGGTCGGTCAGCAAGGTCGTATCGATGCCGCGCCGGCGCAAGGTCTCGGCAACGAGGCGGGCGTCGCCGGCGGGATTGCGCAGCGCATTGGCGGCAACGCCATAACGGGCATTGCCGATCACCAGCGCCGTCGGACGCACGGCCTGCGCGATGGCGCGCCGAGGCCGCAGGAACGCGGCGAGCGTCGCCGCCCCGGCGGCGCGCAACAGATTCCGGCGAGCGCTCATTGCCCGGCCGCCGGACAAGCGCCCGCGGCCAGCGGCGCCGACGCCGAAGCGCCCAGCGCGACCGCGGCGTCATGCAACGAGCTTTCGCGCTTGGCGGCGAAAACGAAATAGCCGTCCGCGTCCGGGCCGGACACCACCGTCACCGCATACTGCGTGAGGGTTTCGCGCAAGCGCGCGGCGGCCAGGTCATCCGGCAAGTTGACGCGCAAGCGCGGGCATGCCGCCTCCGCGCCGCGCGTCAGCGGTCGGTCGCCAGGCCTGTCGCCGGACGGGGACAACATCGGGAGGACCATGACGGCCGCCAGCACCGCGGCCGTAGCCCACCCTAGCGGCAAGCCCAGTCCAGGCGATCCGCTGCCCAGCAGCAAGCGCCGCAGCCAGCCGCGGGTTGCCTGGGTCCCGGTTGCCTGGGTCCCGGTTGCCTGTGTTCCGCTTGCGCGTGATCCGGTTGCCCCTGCTTCGGTTGCCGTTGTTCCCGCATCCGTCGCCTGCGTTTGCGCCGGCTCGCGCACCTGGCGCATGATCGCCTCGAAGCGCGCGGGACGATCCCGATCGTTATGCGCCAATTGACGCGCGGCCGCCAGCGCCAGCCACTGCTCCATGGCGGCCCGCAGCGCGGGATCGCGCGCCATCTCCCGTTCGAAGTCGCCTCGTTGCGCCGGCGTCATTTCGCCGGACAGGTAGGCTAGCAAACGTTCGTCGGACATGGTCAACGCAGCCTCCGCTGGACGCATTCGATCACCCGCTTTCTGATGCGATGCAGTCGAGTCTTCATATTGCCTGGGCTCGTCTCATTCAATTGGTCGGCGATAGTGGCGATAGGGACCTGGTCCAGATACATCTGCAGGGCGTCATAGTCGGGGCCGTCGAGTTTTTCCATGCACGCCTGGACGCTTTTCAGGAATTCGCTTTGCTCGAGCGAGCCCACGGGATCGCCGGCCAGCGTCTCATCCGCGATTTCTTCCAGGGCAAACGGCTCTTCATCGGACGTGCCGCCGTCGCCCTGGCGAAGAAGGCCGGCAAGCCGCGTCAGTTCGTTCCTCGCGCTGACGTAAAGATAGCCGCCGAACACATGCGTGACCAGTTCCGCCGCCGTCCAGCCCGCGCTGGGCTGGTTATGCCGGAAGGCATCGTCATGGAACGTCTTGCTTCCCAATAATTGGAGGAAAGCCTCGTTGAACGCATCCACGACCAACTCCGGCGGCACCCTGAAGAACTTGCGCCGCAGTTGCGCGGTAATCCGGGTTTCAGCCAGATAGTGCAGCGACTGCGCGTATTTCTCGTCGCGCCGCATGGTTTCCAACAAGGCGGCGACATTGTCGATCCGGTGCCGTTGCTGTTCCTGTGGGTCCCTCATTGCCGGGACCCCCGCTCGGCCGCGGGCGCCTTCATGCGTTCGACGAAATCCTGCGCCATGGTGCGCAAGGACTGGGTCAAGCGAAACAGGCGTTCCTGGGTAAGGAATCCCGGCGTGTCGATCAACAGGGGAACCTGCGCGGACACCCATTGGCCGACGACGGTGTACTCGCCCAGCTTGTAACGGCGCTGGCAATCGGCGGCGACCAATTCGGCGAGCCGGGTCTGGATCATCGTATCGCAGTAATGGAAATTGGGCAGGCTGATGCGGACGTATTCGGGATCGCCATCGTCCAGCAGGACGCAAAAGGTCAGCCCGTCGGCCTTGAACTGCACGAGCCCCCCGCTGCAGGAAGGCGAACCATAGCCGTGGGCGACCAGGAAGGCAAGCAGTTCCTGCCGGAATGCGGCGAGCCGCTTCGTATATGTCGTGCTCATGGCGACTGACGGCCTTCCGCCGCGATGAAGCCTTCGCCCTGGCCGGTACTACGCAAGATCGTGCCACGCATGTTTTTTCCTCGTTCCGGTATGAGATGTCCATCTGGACGTCAGGCCGTTTTTCGTCCTGGTACTCCTACCTAGTCGCGAGGCAAACATAGGTTTCAAGAAAATTTGAACGCGCGGCGGTCGGACTTCTGTATTCCCTCCCATGGATGGCGCAGCCGCGCGTATCCGGAGCCGTGTCCACACGCACTGCGCCGGCGTGGCCTCAGGCAGATAAAAAAATGAAACCTTTTCCCCCTGCTCTCTATAACAAAGGGAGAGCGGCGATTTCCGTGGCCGCCTCGCCGAACAAATCAAAGAGAGAGATGGATATGCGCACCCGGATTCCGTTCCCGTCCAACCGCGAGAAATGCCCCCACGCCACACGGCTGGCGCCGCTTGCCGCCCCCCAATGGGGGCTTTCCGTCTTGGGACGGCCCGGCGGCAAGAAAATCGGGCGCATGACGCACGCCATGCTCGCCGCGCTCTCGGCTGCGTTGCTTGCCGGCTGCTCAGGGGAACCTTCGGATAGCGATGTCACGGCCGCATTTGAAAGATATGTCGAATCGGCCAATGCCGCTGCAAGCAGCATCGCGGGCAAATTGCCCCCCGATATGCGCACGGAACTGAAATCGACAAGGAAGCTCGGCTGCGCCGACGCAGGCGGCGGCGCTTATCTGTGCGACGTGGAGGTGGACATGAAAACCGCGCTAGGCCAGATGAAACGCACCAGCAAGTTCCGCTTTATCAAGGGGTCGGACGGATGGGCGGTGTCGATGTAGACGCGCATGGCAATGACGGCGTCACGCGGTAATTCTCTCCAGGGCCGTCGCGGCATGCCTTGCCGTTGCCGGCTCCCGAACAAACAAGGATTCGACCATGCGTTCTCTCTTCAGGGTGCTGTTCTTCTTCTCCCTCTTTCCCTTTTTCATCGGACTGATTCTCCTGGTCGTCATGGCCTCGGCCGGCGCCGCCGGTCTCGCCATCGGCCTCGCGCTCATGTTGCCGCTCGCCATCGTCCTGCTCTTGAAACGCGTCGCGAGCGGGCGCTACAAGCAAGGGTTCGAAAACACGATCGCTTCATGTGGCGGCGCGAAGTTTGCCGATTTCGCCGACCTGACCGGCATCGCCATTACGAACAACGGGAAGATCGTCCTATGCAATCTGGCAAACGTCAGGGCCTACCCCTTGGAGGACGTCAGGTCGTACAAATGGGCCACCTTCGAGCCGGGGATCGGCGGACGGAAGCACATCGCCACCTTGGCGCAGGAAATGCGGCAGCAGGATGACGGCACCGGATTGTTCCTGTCGGTCAAGGATATTGAAAATCCCAGTTGGCAGATCCGGTTCAAGAAAAAGCCGCAGATCGACAAGTGGTTCGAAATTCTCAACCAGGTGTTCGGGAACTGATGAGTTGGGGAAACAAGGCGGCCGGCCCGGCCAGGGCCGCGGAAAGCGCGCGGCCCTGCCGTCCTATTCCTTGCCCGCGTCCTCGTCCCACTTTCGCAGCAAGGCCAGTTTCTCGCCGATCTTGATCTCCAGGCCGCGTGGCACGGGCTGGTACCAGCCTGGTTCGCGCATGCCGTCGGGGAGGTAGGTCTCGCCGGCCGCATAGGCGTTGGGCTCGTCGTGGGCGTAACGGTAGGCGTGTCCGTATCCCAGTTCCTTCATGAGCTTGGTGGGCGCGTTGCGCAGGTGGACCGGCACTTCGCGGCTGCGGTCCTGCTTGACGAAGGCGCGCGCCTGGTTGTACGCCATGTAGCCGGCATTGCTCTTGGCCGCCACCGCCAGGTAGATGACCGCCTGGCCCAGCGCCAGCTCGCCTTCCGGACTGCCCAGGCGCTCGAAGGTGAGCGCCGCGTCGTTAGCGATCTGCATGGCGCGCGGGTCGGCCAGGCCGATGTCTTCCCACGCCATGCGCACGATGCGCCGCGACAGGTATTTGGGATCGACGCCGCCGTCCAGCATGCGGCTCAGCCAATACAGCGCGGCGTCCGGGTTGGAGCCGCGCACGGACTTGTGCAGGGCCGATATCTGGTCGTAGAAGTTGTCGCCCCCCTTGTCGAAGCGGCGCGCGTTCAGCGTCAGCGCGTTCTCGATGAAGGCGGCGTCGATGTCCGTCACGTTGGCCGCCTGCGCGGCGGCGCTGGTCTGCTCCAGCAGATTGAGCAGGCGGCGCGCGTCGCCATCGGCGAAGCCGACCAGGGTCTCGATCGCCTTGTCGTCGAAGTTCAGGTGCGACAGGACCTGCGCGCGCGCCTTCTCGACCAGGAGCTTCAATTCGTCCTCGGTCAGCGACTTCAGCACGTAGACCTGGGAGCGCGACAGCAGCGCCGAGTTGACCTCGAACGAGGGGTTCTCCGTGGTCGCGCCGATCAGCGTCACCAGGCCCGATTCGGCATAAGGCAGCAACGCGTCCTGCTGCGATTTGTTGAAGCGGTGGATTTCGTCGACGAACAGGATGGTGCGCTTGTGCTGGCTCAGGTTGCGCTCGGCCTGGTCCATGGCGGCGCGGATGTCCTTCACACCCGAGAACACGGCGGACAAGGCGATGAATTCGCAGTCGAAAGCGGACGCGGTCAGGCGCGCCAGCGTGGTCTTGCCCACGCCGGGCGGCCCCCACAGGATCATCGAGTGCGGACGGCCGGATTCGAAGGAGAGCCGCAGCGGCTTGCCCGGCCCCAGCAGGTGCGACTGGCCGACCACCTCGTCCAGCGTCTTGGGCCGCAACGCCTCGGCCAGGGGGGGAATAGGCTTGGCCTTGAAAAGATCGTTCATCGTGCCATTACACCAGATGCGGCGCGAGGAAGGGGGGTGCACCCCCTCCGTCAGCTCTGCAGCGCCGTCCGGCTTACATCTGGACCGTATCCACGCCCTTGGGCGTGGCGAACTGGAAGTCCTTGTCGCTCAGATGCGGATTCGGCGTGATGCCGGAAAGGTCGACCCGCGTGGTCTGCCCGAAGGCGTCGAGCAGTTCGATGCGCGCGGGCAGGTTGTCCTTGAAGCCGATGTCCACCCGCGAGAAACCGGCGTCGCTGCTGCGCGGCTTGGCGCGCAGCCACTCCAGGCCGTCCTTGGCCGGCAGCGGGCTGACGTCGAAGGACTGCTCCAGCGAGCCTTCGCCGAACAGGATGGCCGCCGGCGAGGTGCCGATGGCCTTGTCGACCTTGCGCACCGTGACCTGGGCCAGGTCGGGGTCGTACTGGTAGACCTGCTTGCCGTCGGACACGATCAGTTGTTCATACGGCTTCTGCACCGCCCAGCGGAAACGGCCGGGGCGCTGGAAGGAAAAGGTGCCGGTCTGCGGCGGCTTGGGACGCGCCGCCGGGGCGCCGGCGGCGCCCGTGGTGACCTGGCTGAAGTTGCCGCTGGCCGACGTCACCGTGGCGACGAAGGACTTCAACTGTTCCTGCGCGCTGGCCGCCCAGGCGGCGCCGGGCGCCAGCACCGGCGCCAAGGCCAGGGCCAATGCCGCCATGCCGCGCCGGGCGCGGACTTGCATAAAAGGGATCATCAGGCTTCCTCGCTGGCGGATGCCGGCACCAGGATTTCCCGGTTGCCGTTGGATTGCATGGGCGACACCATGCCCGCGTGCTCCATTTGCTCCAACAGGCGCGCGGCGCGGTTGTAGCCGATGCGCAGGTGGCGCTGCACCAGCGAAATCGAGGCGCGGCGGTGCTTGAGCACCACTTCGCAGGCCTGGTCGTACATCGGATCGGTCTCGGCGTCGTTGAAGCCGGTGACGCTGCTGCCGCCGTCGCCGGTCTCGCCCTCGACGCCGCCTTCCAGCAGGCCGTCCACGTAATTCGGCTCGCCCTGCGCCTTCAGGTGCTCGACCACGCGATGCACTTCGTCATCGGAAACGAAGGCGCCGTGCACGCGCACCGGCAGGCCGGTGCCCGGCGGCATGTACAGCATGTCGCCCTGCCCCAGCAGGGTTTCCGCGCCCATCTGGTCCAGGATGGTCCGCGAGTCGATCTTGGACGACACCTGGAAGGCGATGCGGGTCGGGATGTTGGCCTTGATCAGGCCGGTGATCACGTCCACGCTGGGCCGCTGCGTCGCCAGGATCAGATGGATGCCGGCCGCGCGCGCCTTCTGCGCCAGGCGGGCGATGAGCTCTTCGATCTTCTTGCCCACCACCATCATCAGGTCCGCCAGCTCGTCGATGACCACCACGATGGTGGGTAGCGGCTGCAGCGGCTCGGGCTGGTCGGGCGTCAGCGAGAACGGGTTGGGGATGGGCTCCTCGCGCTTGATGGCGTCGCGGATCTTGCTGTTGTAGCCCGCCAGGTTGCGCACGCCCATCTTGCTCATCAGGCGGTAGCGCTTTTCCATTTCGCCGACGCACCAGTTCAGCGCGTTGGCGGCATGGCGCATGTCGGTCACCACCGGCGCCAGCAGGTGGGGAATGCCTTCGTAGACGCTCATTTCGAGCATCTTGGGATCGATCAGGATCAGGCGCGTGTGCGAGGCGTCGGCCTTGTACAGCAGCGACAGGATCATGGCGTTGATCCCCACCGATTTGCCGGAGCCGGTGGTCCCGGCCACCAGCAGGTGGGGCATCTTGGCCAGGTCGGCCACCACGGGATTGCCGGCGATGTCCTTGCCCAGCGCCATGGTGACGACCGAGGAATTGCTGTGATAGGTCTGCGAGCCCAGGATTTCCGACAGGCGCACGGTCTGGCGGCGCGGGTTGGGCAGCTCCAGCCCCATCAGGTTCTTGCCGGGAATGGTCTCGACCACGCGGATGCTGACCAGGCTGAGGGCGCGCGCCAGGTCCTTGGCCAGGTTGACCACCTGGCTGCCCTTGACCCCCGTGGCGGGCTCGATTTCGTAGCGCGTAATGACCGGGCCCGCCTGCGCCGCCACCACCGTGACGCTGACGCCGAAGTCGGCCAGTTTCTTCTCGATCAGGCGCGAGGTGAACTCGATGGTCTCGGCCGACACGGTTTCCTGGTTGGTCGCGGGCGGATCCAGCAGCCCGATGGCCGGCAGGTCGCCTTCCTCGCCGACGTCGGCGGCGGTGAACAGCGATTGCTGCTTCTCGCGCTGCACGCGGTCGGACTTGGGCACCACCGTGATCGCCGGTTCGATGCGCACCGGCTGCTCGTGCACCAGTTTTTCCTGCTTGGCGACGACCTGCTCGCTGCGCTCGGCATAGGCCACTTCGCCCAGCTTGCGGTCCTCGCGCGCCGCCACCGAATCGCGCGTGCGGCGGATCAGGCGCTCCATCGCGCCGCCCAGGCGCTCGGCCACGGTCAGCCAGGAGAAGGCGAAGAACAGGCTGAGGCCGGCGGCCGCCAGCACCAGGAAGACCAGGGTGCCGCCGGTGAAACCGATGGCATTGGCCAGCAGGCCGGCCAGGGAATGGCCGATCACGCCGCCGGAGCCGTTGCCGCCGTCCGAACCGCCCGGCAGGTGCGCGCCGTGCGTGTAAAGGCGCAGGGCTTCCAGGCCCATGGAGCCAACAAGTAACAAGACGAAACCCAGGCCCTGCTCCCAGTGCACGCGCGGCAGTTCGGCGTCGCCGTTGCCGGTCACCCGCAGGTGGCTGGCCAGGCGGCGGTAGCCGGCGCGCACGCGATGCAGCAGCAGGACCACCCACCACCAGGCGGAATAGCCGAACAGGTAGAGCAGGATGTCGGACAGATAGGCGCCCAGCGTGCCGCCCTTGTTGTGGACGACGCCGGCCGGCACCGAGTGCGACCAGCCCGGATCGGCCGAATTCCAGGTCGCGAGCACCAGGGTGAGCCAGGCCGCCATGGCGGCGAACAGGATCCAGCGGGCTTCCCGCAACAGCGCGGACAAGCGCGTTTGCAGGGGGGAAGGCCCGTTACGGGTATTGCGCGAGGCGCGCGGAGAAGCGGTTGAAATACGCGGCATAGGCCTCATTATAATTGGGCATCCACTTTGCTCAGTGTGCCCGATGACGACTTCCAAACATGCCCAATTGCTGATCCTCGGTTCCGGTCCCGCCGGCTATACCGCCGCCGTGTACGCCGCCCGCGCCAACCTGAAACCGGTATTGGTGACCGGCCTGGCCCAAGGCGGCCAGCTCATGACCACGACGGAGGTCGACAATTGGCCGGCCGACGTCGACGGCGTCCAGGGCCCCGACCTGATGCAGCGTTTCCAGCAGCACGCGGAACGTTTTAACACTGAAATCATCTTCGACCACATCGCCAGCGTGGATCTGACGCAACGGCCGTTCAAGCTGAACGGCGACGGCGGCAACGTCTACACCTGCGACGCCCTCATCATCGCCACCGGCGCCTCCGCCAAATACCTCGGCCTGCCCTCCGAGGAAGCCTTCATGGGCAAGGGCGTGTCCGGCTGCGCCACCTGCGACGGTTTCTTCTACCGCAACCAGGACGTGGTGGTGGTCGGCGGCGGCAATACCGCCGTGGAGGAAGCGTTGTATCTGTCGCACATCGCGCGCAAGGTCACCGTCATCCACCGCCGCGACAAATTCCGCGCCGAGCCCATCCTGGTCGACCGCATGATGGAAAAGGTCCAGAACGGCAATATGGAGCTGAAGCTGTTCTCCGAGCTGCAGGAAGTGCTGGGCGACGACAGCGGCGTGACCGGCGTGCGCATCCGCAGCACCAAGGACGGCGCCACCGAGGACATCGCCGTGAAAGGCGCCTTCATCGCCATCGGCCATCATCCGAACACGGACATTTTCCAGGGCCAGGTGGACATGAAGGACGGCTACATCGTCACGCGCAGCGGCCTGTCCGGCATGGCGACCATGACCTCCGTGCCGGGCGTCTTCGCCGCCGGCGACGTGCAGGACCACGTTTACCGCCAGGCCATCACCAGCGCCGCCACCGGCTGCATGGCCGCCCTGGACGCACAACGGTGGCTGGAAAATGCGGGGCAGCAATAAGCCGGGCGCGCGTCCGGACCCCGACGGCGCCGGCGGCAAGCGCGCCAAGGGCAGCCTGGCGGACATCGCCGACCTGAAGAACCTGCGGGACAGCCTGCGCGAGACATCGCGCGCGGCGGCCCTGCGGCCCTCCCCCGCCGCGACGGCCGCCAAGGCCGCGGCCAGGGACGACGACCTGGCCGGCGCCGGCCTGCCCGACGATTCCCGGTTGTTCGAACGCGCGATGCGCAACGTGCGCAAGATCGAGGCGCCGGCGCGGGCCAGTCATGCCCCGGCCGCCGCCGCGCCGAAGGAGCCGACGCTGAGCCAGGCCATGCGCCGCGCCAACGCGCTGGGCGAGCAAGGCGGGCGCCCCGACGCCGGCGTGTCGGACGGCGCCGACGTCACTCCTTTCCTGTCGGAGAACGGCACCGCCTTCGTCCGCCACGACGCCGCGCCGGACACCGCGCGCAACCTGCGCCGCGGCAACTGGCGCACCGGCGCGGAACTGGACCTGCACGGCCTGCGGGTCGAACAGGCCCGCCATGCCCTGTTTTCCTTCCTGGACGAGTGCCTGGAATACGGCATCCGCTGCGTGCGCATCGTGCACGGCAAGGGCCACGGGTCGCTGGACATGGAGCCGGTGCTCAAGGACAAGGTGCGGACCTGGCTGGTGCAGAAGCCCGAAGTCATGGCGTTTTCCGAAAGCGAGGAACGGCATGGCGGCGCGGGCGCGCTGCTGGTGCTGCTGAAACAGGTGGAAGGCGGCAAGCGCTGAGGGCATCGCCGCGACGGCCCGGCGCGATCAAGCGCCATCGGCGCCGGCAGCCGCCGCGGCCTCCGCGGTCGCCGACGACGGGTCGCGGATGTAGTCCACCAGGGCGCGCGTCGCGGGATCGGGCGGGGGCGTCAGCAGCGAGAACAGCACGATCGCCAGGAAGGCCGCGGGCGCGCCGAAGACGCCGGCGGCGATGGGCTGTATGCCCCACCACAGGGTCACCGGCTGGGTGCGGTCGATGCCGAACACCAGTTCGCGCAGCCACGGATGGGCGTGGGCCATGTAGATGAAGGTCACCGCCACCCCGGTCGCCATGCCCAGCGTGGCGCCCCACTTGTTCGCCCGCTTCCAGAAGATGCCCATCACCAGGACGGGGAAGAAGGAAGACGCGGCGAAGGAAAAGGCGGCCGACACCATGAACAGGATGTCGGCCGGCTTGCGCGCCGCCACCCAGGCCGCCGCGAAGGCCACGCCCAGCAAGAGGATCTTGGACACCAGCACGCGCCGGTTGGCCGCCATGCGCGGCGACACCACGCGGTACCACATGTCGTGCGACAGCGAATTGGACAGCGTCAGCAGCAGGCCGTCGGCCGTGGACAGCGCGGCCGCCAGCCCGCCCGCCGCCACCAGCCCGGACACGACATAGGGCAGGCCGCCGATCTCGGGCGCCGCCAGCACCATCATGTCCGCGCCCATGCTGATCTCGTCCAGTTGCACGATGCCGTCGCCGTTGACGTCGGTGACGTCCAGCAGCCCCGGGCTGACCGCGCTCCAGGCGTGCACCCAGTCCGGCAGGTCCGTGTAGTGCGACCCCACCAGGGTGCTATAGATCACCTGCTTGATCAGGACCGCCAGCGCCGGCGCCGTCAGGTACAGCAGCAGGATGAACAACAGCGACCAGGCCACGGAGCGGCGCGCCGCGCCCACCGAGGGCGTGGTGTAGGAGCGCATCAGGACATGCGGCAGGCCCGCCGTTCCCATCATCAGGCACAGCACCAGCGCCAGGAAGTTGTTGCGCAGGTTGCCGCGCTCGGCCGGCGTGGCGCCCGGATAGGGCTGGGCCGAGGGCACGGGCGGCCGGGCCCGCGCCAGGTAGTCGTTGCGCGCCTGGAACCAGGCCAGCCGCGCCTCCTCCGGATCGGCGGGATAGGCGGCCAGCTCGCGCTCCACCGAGCGGATCTCCACCGACGGCGCGTCGGCCGCCATCAGGGCCGCGAGGCGGTCGCGCAGGATCACCTTCTCGGTCACCCAGGACTGCGGCAGCGTGCGCAGCCGCGCGTCCATCTGCTCGGCGCGCGCCTGCCAGAGACGGCGCACCGCCGCTTCCGCGGGATCGTCGCGCAGGCGTTCCTCGGTATGGATGACCTGCTGCATGACCGGGCCGGCCGACCATTGCGGCACCGGGCCGCCCGCGACCTTGAGCGACAGCCAGATCACGGGCACCAGGTAGCCGATGATGAGGATGATGAACTGCCCGACCTGGGTCCACGTGACCGCCCGCATGCCGCCCAGGAACGAGCACACGAGCATGCCCCCCAGGGCCACGAAGATGCCCAGTTCGAAGGAAATGCCGGTCATGCGCGTGGTGATGATGCCCACGCCGTAGATCTGCGCCACCAGGTAGGTGAAGGAACAGAGGAAGGCGCAGGCCACGCCGGCCAGCCGCGGCAGGTTGCCGCCATAGCGGGCGCCGAGGAAGTCCGGCAAGGTGTACTGGCCGAACTTGCGCAGGTAGGGCGCGAGCAGCAGGCCCACCAGCACGTAGCCGCCGGTCCAGCCCATGACGTAGGCCAGGCCGCCGTAGCCGGTCAGGTACAGCGTGCCCGCCACCCCGATGAAGGACGCCACCGACATCCAGTCGGCCGCCGTGGCCATGCCGTTGTACAAGGCGGGGACGCGGCGGCCGGCCACGTAGTATTCGACCGAGTCCGAGGTGCGGCAGACGATGCCTATGCCCGCGTAGAGGCTGACGGTGACCAGCAGGAAGACGTAGCCGATCCAGTTGCGCGCCATGCCCAGGACTTCGCACAGGGCCAGCACCAGGATCAGCACCGCGAAGCCGGCGGCGTACAGCACGTAGATGCGGCGTAGCTGCACGTCCAGTTCGCGCTGGGTTTCGCCGCCGAACAGCATTATTCGTCCCAGGCGTCGTCGCCCCGGTTCATCACGCGGGCGTAGACGACGACGATGAAAAGATAGGCCAGCGGCGCGCCGTAGGCGGCCATCCAGAAGGAAAGCGGCCAGCCCAGCACGGTATAGGGCAGGTCGCGCGCGAACCAGGCGGGCAGGAAGGTCAAGGCCGCCCACAGGGACAGCAGCAGCAGGGTCCAGCGGAGATTGCGGCGCCACGCGGGCAGTCCGGACGTCCCGGACGTCTCGCGCCTGAGCGGCCGGCCATCGGGGGCGGTTTCGGGCGCGGTTCCAGGTGCGCCTGCGGGCGCGAGAGGGGGCGCATCGTGAGGGGAAGCGGGCGCGCGGCGGGAGTGGTTCGGCATCTCCTGCATTATTTCAGCCTCTGAATGCGACAACGGCTGGCACTGCCTGGTGCCAGCCGTTGCGCGTTTTGCTTTTATTAAGGTACAGCTTTTTTTATATATACCGGTGCCGCCCGGTTCAGCCCATGCAGGGCATTTGTCTCCTCACCTGCATGGACCGAATTCTGCACCAACTACGTGAATGTGACACTAGGGGTATGCCCTAGGAAGGGGCATTCATTTACTTAAATTACGCACCATCGTGGTGCTTTTCAAGAAAAACCCCGATTTTCCCCCGCTCAGCTCGCTGTCAGGCGGGTATTTGTACTCAAAATGGTGCAAAAAGGGATGACGACCGGATTCATGCAAATGACCGGGGACGCCCGTTTCCGTGCGTCAGGGGCCCCGGACCGACGCGCATTTATATCTTCTTTACGCCCGCGCCGCCAAGCTTTACCCCGTTTTTATCGCCGCCTCCCTACTCTGCTTACCGTCACGCCGGACCTCCACGACACCGGCGCCGGCGGGCGATCCGCCCTGGGAGAAACGATATGGACGCTGTCTACCTGGCCATCCTGGCCGTCTGCGCCGCCTTGACGGCGGGGCTGTATGAATTCTGCGACCTGCTGCTGAAAGGTGACCGCCCATGAGCTGGCTCTACCTGGTCAGCGGCGCCTTGGCCCTGCTGCTTTTCATCTATCTGCTGGTCGCCCTCTTCAAGCCGGAGAAATTCTGATGGACATGCGTTTCGTGGGCTTGCTGGCGTGCTTTCTCGTCGTGCTCCTGTTGCTCGCGCCCTGGGTCGGGCGCTATATCCGTCTCGCCATGGAGGACGGGCAATCGCGCCTGACCGCCTGGGGCCGGCCGCTGGAGCGCCTGATCTATCGCGCCGGCGGCATCCGCGCCGACGCGGAAATGGACTGGAAGCGCTATGCCGCCGCCGTCCTGGCGTTCAGCGTGCTCGGCACGCTGGCCACCTACCTCCTGCAGCGCGTCCAGGGCGTGCTGCCGCTGAACCCGGCCGGCTTCGGCCCGGTGTCGCCCGATTCGGCGCTGAACACCGCCATCAGCTTCGTCACCAACACCAACTGGCAAGGCTACAGCGGCGAAACGACGATGAGCTACCTCACGCAGATGCTGGTGCTGACGGTGCAGAACTTCGTCTCCGCCGCCACCGGCATCGGCGTGGTGTTCGCGCTGATCCGCGGTTTCGCGCGCCATGACGCGCGCACGGTCGGCAACTTCTGGGTCGACATCACGCGCGGCACGCTGTACGTGCTGCTGCCGCTGTCTTTCCTCATCGCGCTGTTCTTCGTCGGCCAGGGCGCGATCCAGAACTTCGACGCCTACAAGCAGGTGCCGCTGGTCGAATCCGTGCAGTACGCGCAGCCCAGGCTCGACGCCGTCGGGCAGCCCGTGCTGGACCAGGCGGGACAACCGGTCACGGAGCCCGCCACCGCCGCCACGCAGACGCTGGCCATGGGGCCGGTGGCGTCGCAGGAAGCCATCAAGATGCTGGGCGTGAACGGCGGCGGGTTCTTCAACGCGAATTCCGCGCATCCGTATGAGAACCCGACCCCGCTGTCCAACTTCGTGCAGATGCTGGTCATCTTCATCCTCCCCGCGGCCCTGTGCTTCGTCTTCGGCGACATGGTCGGCGACCGGCGCCAGGGCCTGGCGGTGCTGGCGGCGATGACGGTGCTGTTCATCGTCTTCGCGCTGATCGCGCGGCATTACGAAGGCCTGCCCAACCCCATGCTGGCGCGGCAGGGCGTCGATGCCGCCACCACGGCGATCAGCCCGGGCGGCAATATGGAAGGCAAGGAGATCCGTTTCGGCCTGAACGCCACGTCGCTGTTCGTCGCCGTGACCACGGCGGCCTCCTGCGGCGCGGTCAACGCCATGCACGACTCGCTGTCGGCCATGGGCGGCTTCGTGCCCATGCTGCTGATGCAGTTGAGCGAAGTGGTGTTCGGCGGCGTCGGCTCCGGTCTCTACAGCATGCTGGGCTTCGCGATATTGGCGGTGTTCATCGCGGGACTGATGATAGGCCGCACGCCGGAATACCTGGGCAAGAAGATCGAGGCCTACGAGATGAAGATGACCTCCATCGTCATCCTGGCCACGCCCTTGCTGGTGCTGGCCGGGACCGCGGTGGGCGTCAGCGTGGCCGCGGGACAGGCCGGCGTCGCCAACCCGGGCGCGCACGGCTTCTCGGAAATTCTCTACGCCGTGACGTCGGCGGCCAACAACAACGGCAGCGCCTTCGCGGGCCTGTCCGCCAACACGCCCTTCTACAACGTGCTGCTGGGCCTGGCGATGTGGTTCGGCCGTTTCGCCGTCATCGTGCCCATCCTCGCCATGGCCGGCTCGCTGGCCGCCAAGCGGCGCGTCCCGGCGGGCGCCGGCACCATGCCCACGCATGGCCCGTTGTTCGTCGTGCTGCTGATCGGCGCGGTGCTCCTGGTCGGCGCCCTGACCTACGTGCCGGCGCTGGCCCTGGGACCGGTCGCGGAACATTTGAAAGGCTGAAAACCATCATGGCCCTTACCCGAAACGACACCGCCGCCGGCATCGCGCCGGCTCAGGACGGCGGTTTGCCGCCCCGGCGGCACTTCAACTTCTTCTCCAGTACGCTGCTGGCGCCGGCGATCGTCGACAGCCTGCGCAAGCTGGCCCCGGCCACGCAGATCAAGAACCCCGTCATGTTCGTGGTCTACGTCGGCAGCATCCTCACCACGCTGCTGTGGGCGATGGCGCTGCGCGGCCAGGCCGAGGCGCCGGCCGGCTTCATCCTGGGCGTGGCGCTGTGGCTGTGGTTCACCGTGCTGTTCGCCAACTTCGCCGAGGCCCTGGCCGAGGGCCGCGGCAAGCAGCAGGCGGCCACGCTGCGCGGGCTGCGCACCACGCTGACGGCCAACCTGCTGCGCGACTTCAAGCCGGCGGACATTGCCCGCGCCGATCCCGCGCAATGGCGCACCCGCGCCATTGCGCGCGCCTCCGGCGACCTGCGCAAGGACGACGTGGTGCTGGTCGAGGCCGGCGACACCGTTCCCGGCGACGGCCTGGTGCTGGCCGGCGTGGCGTCGGTGGACGAAAGCGCCATCACCGGCGAATCCGCGCCGGTCATCCGCGAAGCGGGCGGCGATTTCTCCTCCGTGACCGGCGGCACGCGCGTGCTGTCGGACTGGCTGTTCGTGCGGATCGCCGCGAACCCCGGCGAAAGCTTCCTCGACCGCATGATCTCCATGGTCGAAGGCGCCAAGCGCCAGAAGACGCCCAACGAGCTTGCGCTGACCATCCTGCTGGTGGGCCTGACGGTGGTCTTCCTGCTGGTCACCGTCACCCTGCTGCCGTTCTCGCAATACGCGGTGATGGTGGGCAAGGCCGGCACCGTGGTCAGCGTGACGGCGCTGGTGGCCCTGCTGGTGTGCCTGATCCCGACCACCATCGGCGGCCTGCTGTCGGCCATCGGCGTGGCCGGCATGAGCCGCATGATGCAGGCCAACGTAATGGCGATGTCCGGGCGCGCGGTGGAGGCCGCCGGCGACGTCGACGTGCTGCTGCTGGACAAGACCGGGACCATCACCTTCGGCAACCGCCAGGCCTCGGCCTTCATGCCGGCGCCGGGCGTGTCGCCCCGCGAACTGGCCGAGGCCGCCCGCGTGGCCTCCCTGGCCGACGAGACGCCCGAAGGCCGCAGCATCGTGGCGCTGGCCGACAAGACGCTGCATTCGCCGGCGCCGGCGCTGGAGCGCATGGAGACCGTGCCCTTCACCGCGCAGACCCGCATGAGCGGCGTCGACATCGATGGCCGCCGGATCCGCAAGGGCGCGGTGGACGCCGTGCGCCGCTGGCTGGCCGAACAGGGCGCGGCCATGGACGGCGCCGTGACGCGCGCCGCCGACGACGTGGCGCGGCGCGGCAGCACGCCGCTGGCGGTGGCCGACGGCGACCGCGTGCTGGGCGTGATCGAACTGAAGGACATCGTCAAGCCGGCCATCAAGGAACGCTTCGGCGAATTGCGCCGCATGGGCATCAAGACGGTGATGATCACCGGCGACAACAAGCTGACCGCGGCCACCATCGCCGCCGAGGCGGGCGTCGACGACTACCTGGCCGAGGCCACGCCGGAAGCCAAGCTCAGGCTGATCCGCGCCTACCAGGCCGAAGGCCGGCTGGTGGCGATGACCGGCGACGGCACCAACGACGCGCCGGCGCTGGCCCAGGCCGACGTGGCGGTGGCGATGAATTCGGGCACGCAGGCCGCCAAGGAAGCCGGCAACATGGTGGACCTGGATTCCAATCCCACCAAGCTGATCGAAATCGTCGAGATCGGCAAGCAGATGCTGATGACGCGCGGCGCCCTGACCACCTTCAGCGTGGCCAACGACGTGGCGAAGTACTTCGCCATCATCCCCGCGGCCTTCGCCAGCGTCTATCCGCAACTGGGCGTGCTCAACGTCATGGGGCTGGCCACGCCCGCCTCGGCCATCATGTCGGCGGTGATTTTCAACGCCTTGATCATCGTGGCGCTGATCCCCCTGGCGCTCAAGGGCGTGCGCTATCGCCCGCTGGGCGCGGCCATCCTCCTGCGGCGCAACCTGCTGGTCTACGGACTAGGTGGCCTGCTGCTGCCCTTCGCCGGCATCAAGGCGGTGGACATGGCGCTGGTCGCGCTGGGGTGGACGTGATGCCCGTGCCATCGAGCAGCGGCATTTCATCGAACGAGGACATCATCATGAAGACCATCGATCTCAAGCACGACGACAGGCGCAACGCCGGGCACGACGACAAGCGCAACGACGACGGCGCCGGCCCGGCGGCGCAGGGCGGCGCGCCGGTCCAGGGCGGCCTGCTGCGCCCGGCGCTCGCCGTGTTCCTGGCGCTGAGCGTCATCACCGGCATCGTCTATCCCTACGCCACCACCGGCGCGGCCCAGGCCCTCTTTCCCTACCAGGCGCATGGCTCCATCCTGGCGTCCAAGGAAGGCAAGGCGGTGGGCTCGGAACTGATCGGCCAGCCCTTCTCGTCGCCGCGCTACTTCTGGGGCCGGCCGTCGGCCACCGCGCCGATGCCGTACAACGCGGCCGCGTCGGGCGGCTCCAACCTGGGGCCGCGCAATCCGGCGCTGGCCGACGCCGCGCAGGCGCGTGTCGCCGCCCTGCACGCCGCCGATCCTGGCAATACCGCGCCCATCCCCGTGGACCTGGTCGCGGCGTCGGGCAGCGGCCTGGACCCGGACATCAGCGTGGCCGCGGCCCGCTACCAGGCCGCCCGCGTGGCGGGCGAACGCGGCCTGCCGCTGGCCGACGTCGAACAGCGCATCGCCGCCCACACCCGCAAGCCCTGGCTGGGGCTGCTGGGCGAACCGGGCGTCAACGTCCTGGCCCTGAACCTGGACCTGGACGGCGTGAAGACCGGCCGCTGACCCGCCCGCGCGGCCGCGCGGGCCGCGTATAGTGACGACAGGTCCAGCGCGCCGGGCGGGCACCGCCGGCGGCCGGACACGACACCAGGATAGCCACCGCCCATGTCCGCCTCCCCTCGCGCCCGCCCCGACCCGGACGCCCTGCTGCGCGATATCGACGCCGCCGAAAAGCGCGCCGTGCGCGGCCGGCTGCGGGTCTATTTCGGCGCGTCGGCCGGCGTCGGCAAGACCTACGCCATGTTGAGCGCCGCCCGCGCCCTGCATGCGCAAGGCGCGGACGTGCTCGCCGGCGTGGTCGAAACCCACGGCCGCGACGACACCGCCGCCCTGCTGCGGGACCTGGAGGTGCTG
Organism: Bordetella genomosp. 10; assembly: GCF_002261225.1. Taxonomy (NCBI): domain Bacteria; kingdom Pseudomonadati; phylum Pseudomonadota; class Betaproteobacteria; order Burkholderiales; family Alcaligenaceae; genus Bordetella; species Bordetella genomosp. 10. Next base: position 1,469,989 of record NZ_NEVM01000001.1, on the reverse strand, counting down.
CCGCGCGCCGAACTGGCGCACCGCGGCCACGCCCTGCGCGAATTCGACCTCGACGGCGCCCTGCGCCGCCGGCCGGCGCTGGTCCTGGTGGACGAACTGGCGCACAGCAACGCCCCCGGCTCGCGCCACGCCAAGCGCTGGCAGGACGTGGAGGAATTGCTGGCGGCCGGCATCGACGTCTGGACCACGCTCAACGCCCAGCACCTGGAGAGCCTGAACGAAGCCGTCGGCAGCATCACCGGCGTGCGCGTCTGGGAAACCGTGCCGGACGCGGTGTTCGACGCCGCCGACGAAGTGGTGCTGGTCGACCTGCCCCCCGACGAGCTGCTGCGCCGCCTGCGCGAAGGCAAGGTCTACCTGCCCGAGCAGGCGCGCCACGCGGCCCGCAACTTCTTCCGCAAGGGCAACCTGATCGCCCTGCGCGAGCTGGCGCTGCGCCGCACCGCCGACCGCGTGGACGACGACGTGCAGGCCTACCGGCGCGAAAGCGCCATCGGCACGGTCTGGCGCACGCGCGAGGCGGTGGTGGCCTGCCTGGCCGCCGGCGAGGGCGCCGAGCACGTGGTGCGCGGCGCGCACCGGCTGGCGCAGCAACTGGACTGCGACCTGCACGTCGTCACCGTGGAGACGCCGCGCGCCGCGCCGCTGCCGGCGCAGCGCGAGAAAGCGCTGCAATCCGCGCTGGCGCTGGCGCAAAGCCTGGAGGCCCACGTCGAGACGCTGGGCGGCACCGATATGGTGGAAGCGATCGGCGCCTACGTGCGGCGCCATAACATCACCAAGGCGGTGGTGGGACGGGCCGAACCGCGCCGCGGCCTGGCGGCCGGGCTGGCGGGCTGGCTCACCGCCGCGCTGTCCAGCGCCGGCCTCTGGCGCCGCGAACGCTTCGCCGACCGCCTGGCCGCGGGCTGCCCGGAACTGGACGTGATCCGCCTGGCGGCGCCGGTGCACGAGCCGCTGCCCCGGCCGGGAAGCGATGCCCCGGGTGGCGCGCCCCTGGATGGCGAGCCCTCCCGCCGCTACGCGGCCGCCTCCCCGGCGGAGGATTCGCGCTCGGGGCGTCCCGGCCCGCTCATGCCGTATATCTGGTCGCTGTCCTACTGCGCCGCCGCCACGCTGGTCTCGCTGGCCGTCTTTCCGGCGCTGCACCAGACCAATATCGTCATGTTCTACCTGCTGGCGGTCATGGCGGTGGCGTTGCGCCACGGCCGCGGCCCGGCGGCGCTGGCCTCGGTCATCAGCGTGCTGGCTTTCGATTTCTTCTTCGTGCAGCCCGTCGCCTCGTTCGCGGTGTCGGACGTGCAATACCTGCTGACCTTCCTGGTGCTGCTGGCGGCGGGCCTGCTGGTCGGCCAGTTGACCGCGGGCCTGCGCCTGCAGGCCCGCCTGTCGGCGCGCCGCGAAAGCGTGGCCCACGGCCTGTATGAATTCGCCCGTGAATTGTCCTCGGCCCTGTTGCCCGAGCAGATCGTCGCCTCCGCCGTTTCCTTCATCGATGCCGCCTTCGGCACGCCCTGCGCCTTGCTGGTGCTGGACGAACACGACCGGCTGCGGCTGGCCAACACCGATACGCCGCTGACCCTCGAACCGGCGCTGGGCCAGTGGGTGTTCGACCATGCCCAGCCCGCCGGCGCGGGCACGGCCACGCTGTCCGCCAGCCCCTTGTTCTACCTGCCGCTGAAGGCGCCCATGCGCACGCGCGGCGTGCTGGCGATCCAGCCCCCGGGCGGCGCGGCCTTCGCGGCCACCGAGGCGCGCCGCCAACTGGAAACCTACGCCACCGTCATCGCCATCGCCATCGAGCGCCTGCACTACGTGGAGGTGGCGCAGAAGGCCCTGGTCGACATGACGTCGGAACAATTGCGCAACTCGCTGCTGGCGGCCGTGTCGCACGACCTGCGCACGCCCTTGACCAGCCTGGTGGGCATGAGCGACAACCTGCTGGCCGCCACGCCGCCGCTGCCGCCGGCCCAGCGCGACATCGCCGCCGCCATGCGCCAGCAGGCCTGCCGCATGCACGCGCTGGTGGTGAACCTGCTGGACATGGCGCGCCTGCAGAACCGCGAGGTCGCGCTGCGCAAGGAATGGCAATCGGTGGAAGAACTGGTCGGGGCGGCGCTGGCCGCGACGCGCGAACCCCTGCGCGCGCATCGCGTCTCCGTGGCGCCGCTGTCGAACCTGCCGCTGGTGGAGTGCGACGGCGTGCTGATCCAGCGCGTCCTGTGCAACCTGCTGGAAAACGCGGCCAAGTACACGCCGCCCGGCAGCCATGTGCGCATCGAAGCCGAGGCCGACGGCCAGGAGATGCGCATCGCCGTGGCGGACGACGGGCCCGGCGTGGCGCCCGGCAGCGAAGAGGCCATCTTCCGGAAATTCGTCCGCGGCGAACGCGAGTCGGCCACCCCGGGCGTGGGCCTGGGGCTGGCGGTCTGCCAGGCCATCATGAACGCGCACGATGGCCGCATCCACGTCGAACGAGGCGTGCCGCCCCTGGCCGGCGCGCGCTTTATCCTCACCCTGCCCCTGCGCCCCGCGCCCGGCCTGGCGCCGGAAATGCCCGCGGACGCCGCCTGACCCTTCATCGCCGCCATGTTCGACTTCCAACCCACCGTCCTGCTCATCGAAGACGATCCCCACATCCGCCGCTTCGTGCGCGACGCGCTGGAAAGCGAAGGCTGCCAGGTCTTCGAGGCGGAGACCGTCAAGCGCGGCCTGATCGAGGCCGGCACGCGCCAGCCCGACGCCGTGGTGCTGGACCTGGGCCTGCCCGACGGCGACGGCATGGACCTGATCACCGAATTGCGCGGTTGGACCGAAGTGCCGGTGCTGGTACTGTCGGCCCGCGTCGCCGAGGCCGACAAGATCGCCGCGCTGGACGCCGGCGCGGACGATTACCTGGCCAAGCCCTTCGGCGTCGGCGAACTGCTGGCGCGCCTGCGCGTGCTGTTGCGCCGCCACGGCCGCGGCGGCGCCGGCAACCCCGCGGAAATCAGCTTCGGCGGCGTGACGGTGGACTTCGCGCGGCGCACGGTCACGCGCGACGGCGCCCACGTGCACCTGACCGCGATGGAATACCGCCTGCTCGCCGCCTTGCTGGCGCATCGCGGCAAGGTCATGACGCACCGGGAACTGCTGCGCGAAGTCTGGGGGCCATCCCATGTGGAAAGCAGCCATTACCTGCGCATCTACATGGGGCACCTGCGGCAGAAGCTGGAAGCCGATCCCGCCCAGCCCGTGTATCTCCTGACGGAAATCGGCGTGGGTTATCGCTTCGCCGGGTGAGCCGCGCGGCGGCATGGCGTGGCCGCGCATTCGATGAACGTCCCGCAAGGCCTCGCGCGCAAGCGGCGGCAATACCGCACGGCGGCCGTCGCCATTTTTAGGGTTTATTGATACGCGCGGCCCGTCTTTTGAGCCGGCCTTTAGGCGTTTCTTCCTATCGTTGCGCAGCCTCGTCCGAGGCGCCACACAGGAGAGAAACACCATGCAGTTCACGCTCACGCAAGCCGTCCGCCGCGCAGGCGGGCTGCCGGCCCAGGCATTGCGCCGCCCGCAGGGGGCGCCGGCCCCGCGCGCCAGCATGCGCGCCCTGTCCATGGCCCTGGCGGCCGCGGCGGCATGCGCCTGCCCCGCCGCCGCCAGCCGCGCCGACAACGCGCCGGCGACCGACGCAAACGGCGCAAACGCCACGGCCGCCGCCGCAACGCCCGCCTACACGCTCAGCGCCAACGTGACGCTGGCTTCGCAGTACCGCTATCGCGGCATCATGCAGACCGACAACAAGCCCGCCATCCAGGGCGGCTTCGATTTCGTCCATCGCAGCGGCTTCTATCTCGGCAACTGGAATTCCAACATCAGTTGGCTGTCGGACAGCAACCACGATGTGTCCGCGCCCGTGGAGATGGATTTCTACGGCGGCTATCGCGGCAACTTCGCCGCCGACGTGCCTTTCGATTTCGGCGCGCTCAAGTACTACTACCCGGGGGACTACCCCTCGGGCTACACCAACCCGGACACCACCGAGGTCTATGGCAGCGTGGGCTATGGCCCGGTGACATTGAAATACTCCTATGCGCTGTCCAACCTGTTCGGCTTCGCCCGCTCCAAGGGCAGCCAGTACGTCGAGGTCAACGGCAATTTCGACACCGGCGTCTGGGGCCTCACGGTCAATACGCACGTGGGCTACCAGTACCTGCGCAACGTCGACAACGGCTCCTACTACGATTGGAAGCTGGGCCTGACCAAGGACCTGGGCCAGGGCCTGAGCGTCGCGGTGGCCTACATCGACACCAATGCCGACCGTGCCGTCTACACCAACAGCCAGGGCCGCGACATGGGACGCGGCACGGTGCTGGCGTCGCTGACGAAGACGTTCTGATCGCCGTCGGGAAAGACGCTCGAGTACCGGTAGGGGCAGGCAAAAAACGTTGATGCCATTTTTACGGCGCGGCGCCCGCTTTTTTCCAGGCGTTTATCCGCGCCGTCCTACAGTGGACTCGTCATCAACCACTGGCCTCCCCCGCCCGCCGGGCGCGGCGCCTTCCCCTGACATGCCCCTGATCTCCGAGTTCATCGCGTCCCGTCATCCCGCCCAGGTCCTGTCGCGCGACCGCGGCCCCCGCGTCTGCCTGACCGTGCGCGTTCCCAACCTCGACACGCAGGCCGTGCGCCGCGCGCTGCATCGCGCGTTGGGCGACCACATCGACGCCTATACGCTGGCCGTGGATACCCAGCATGCGCTGACCACGCTGCGGCTGCAGGTCGCCCGCGGCGAGGTGGCGGCGCTGATGGACGCCATCATGGCGGGCGTCCCGCAAGCGGAATTCGGCGGCCTGAGCGCCGGCGGCCTGCCGGTGTTGCACTGATGGACGCCGCCGTGACGGCCCTGGACGGCCTGTGGCTGCCCATGGTGACGCCGCTGCGCGAGGGCCGCGTGGACGAGGAGGCCGCCGTGCGCCTGGCGCGCCACTACCGGCGCGCCGGCATCGCCGGGCTGGTGCTGTTCGGCTCCACCGCCGAAGGCAACCTGCTCAGCCTGGCCGAACGGTGCGATATGGCGGCGGCCCTACGCGCCGACGCCGAGGCCGGGGAGCTGCCCATCATGCTGGGCCTGGGTGGCGTCGACACCGGCGGCGTGGCCGCCGCCATGCGGCGCCTGAACCGCCTCGATCCCGTGGCCTACCTGGTGCCGCCGCCTTATTACCTGTGTCCGACCCAGGCCGGCATGCAATGGCACTACCGCCAGTTGGCCTGGGCCACCGACCGCCCGATCATGCTTTACAACGTGCCCAGGCGCACGGGCTCGGCGCTGACGGTGGCGAGCATCGAGGAACTGGCCGCCACGCAGCGCATCGTGGGCGTGAAGGAATGCGACCCGACGCGCCTGATGGCCATCCTGCGGCGCGGCCAAGTGCCCGCGGTATGCGGCGAGGATACGGCCTTGTGCGATTTCTTCCTGGCGGGCGGACAGAGCGCCATCGCGGCGTCGGCGCATGTGCGGCCGGACCTGTTCGTCGCCATGATGCGATTGGCGCGCGCGGGCCGCGCGGCCGAGGCGCAGGCGCTGGACAAGCAGCTCAAGCCCCTGGTTCGCCTGCTGTTCTCGGAGCCGAATCCCGCGCCGGTGAAAAAGGCGCTGGCCCTGGCCGGCCTGATCCAGGATGAACTGCGTCTACCCATGATGCCCGCCAGCGGCGACCTGGCGGGCCGGTTGCGGCGGCTGCTGGAAAAACTGTCGGCGGCGCCCGCCGACGTCCGGCATCAATCGACCAGCGCGGCCTCGGTGAACATATAGCCCCAGCGGCGCACGGAACGCAGCGGCAGGGGCATGCCCATGGCCTGCGCCTTGCGGCGCAGCCGGCTCACCATCACGTCCACGCCGCGCGGCGAGGACGCCGGATGCTCGCCGCTTTCGCCGGTCGACGGCGCCAGGGCGCTGAGCTCCGCCCGCGCCAGGCTGCGGCTGGCCGCGCCGAACAGCGACAGCATGAACTTGCGCTCCAGGGTGGTCAGCACCAGCCGCTGGCCGCGGGGCGACACCAGCGTCCAGCCGCCGTCGCGCAGGCGCCACTGTCCGGTGACCGGCGGCTCCGGGGGCGCCGCCGGCACGGCCGCGACCGCCGCGTCGTCCTCGATGCCGGCCAGGGCGCGCGCGGGCGCGTAGCGCGGGACGTTCGCCGGCATGGCGACGTCGTCCATGGGCGCGCCAGGCAAACAATTCAACAAGGCATGGACTGTCGAGGTCAGCTTGCGCAGATCGGCATCTAGCTGCTGTAGCGTGGCCTGCAGTTCACGGGTAGTAGAAGGGATCACGTGCACCACTCAACTCCGGGCCCGGCAGGCCCGCTTACGTTCACATATGGAGACAGGTGTACAGACCATGTCAGCTTGTTGCGACACCTCCTGCATACCCCCTGTTCGCAAATTGCCGGCATTTGCGTATCTTCGCGACCAAATTGCCCCATACTGCGAGGACATTCGATTGTAGGATTCCGTAACTGGCGAGATCGGTCAAAAAAGCGCCAAATCGGTAGCTATATGGCGAATTAAGCCCCCAAAACCCGCAAGGATTCACCAAACAGACAAGTGCCGCGACGTGGACAAACCAAATTTGCCACGCTAACCGCATACCTTAGCTGAATTTGTCGACAATGTCGCGCTAGGAAACATTCTTTCAAAGATTGACGCGTCTGGCACTACGAAAATCTTAGGAAGCGGTAGTGAGAAATCTACGACCATCCTCTGCTTTGTATCCCTCTCTGGGGCGCCAATATGCTGACGACAAGGCTCAAGGAAGCGCGATTGCGCGCCGGGATTTCCCAGGAGCGGCTGGGCGTATTGGCCGGACTGGATGAAATGTCCGCCAGCTCCCGCATGAATCAATACGAGCGCGGCAAGCACACGCCGGGCTTTTTCCTCATCGAAAGGCTGGCGCTGGCGCTGGATATCCCCGCCCCCTGGTTCTACACGCGGGACGATGACCTGGCCGAGTTGTTGTTGACTTATCACCGCCTGCCGCCGGCGCGGAAAGTGGAAGCGCTGGCCTACGTGAAGCAATTGCTGAATCGACCTGCGGACGAAACCGCCTGAACGCGAAAAAGCGATCCCACGCCGAGATCCGCGCCGCAACCCGGCGCCAGGCGTGCAAACGGCGACCCGCGGGTCGCCGTTCGGCTGTCTGCGCTTGCGCGGAAATGCCGCTCAGGGGCGCCGCGCCGTCAGCCGGACCAGCAGCGCGCCCGCCGCCGCCAGCGTGGTCAGGCCCACCACGCCCATCCAGCCCCATTGCGCCAGCGCCAGGCTGCCGAGCGCCGCGCCCAGCGACATGCCCACGAACACGCTGGTGAACAACAGCGCGTTCAAGCGGCTGCGGGCGCCCGGATCGATGCCGTAGACGATGGTCTGGTGCGCCACCAGGGCGGCCTGGATGCCGAAGTCGAAACCGATGGCGCTGGCCACGATCAACATGATCTTGCCGTGCGTGCCCGGCAGCAGGGGTGCGAAGGCCATGGACAGGAAGGACAACGCCGCCAGGCCCGCGGCCAGCCGCGTGACGCGTTCCGGCCCGCTGCGATCCGAGACGCGGCCGGCCAACGGCGCCGCCAGGGCGCCCGCCGCGCCCGCCAGGCCGAAAGAACCCGCCGCCGCGCTGCCCAGGTGGAAAGGCGCTTCATGCAGCATCACCGCCAGCGTCGACCAGAAGGCGCTGAAGCCCAGGGCCAGCAGCCCTTGCGCCACTGCGGCGCGGCGCAGGGCCGGATGCCGGCGCCACAGGGCGAACAGCGAACCCATCAGCGCGCCATAGGACAGCGAAGTGGTCGGCGCGAAGCGCGGCAAGCCGCGCCACAGCGCCACGCCGATCGAGGCCATGCCCACGGCGGCTGCTAAATACATCGCGCGCCAGCCGAACTGTTCGGCCACGAAGCCGCTGACGACGCGGGACAGGAGGATGCCCAGCAGCAGGCCGGTCATGACGATGCCCACCGCCCTGCCCCGATGCGCGGCGGGCGCCAGCGTGGCGGCGGCGGGCACGAGGTCCTGCGCCATGGTCGCCGTCAATCCCACGGCCAGGCTGGCCGCCAGCAGGAAACCGAGCGAGGGCGCCAGGCCCGCCGCCAGCAGCGCCAGGGCGAGAATCGCGCCCTTGAGCAGGATGATGTTGCGGCGGTCGAAGCGGTCGCCCAGCGGGGCCAGCAGCAACAGGCCCAGCGCGTAGCCCAATTGGGTCAGCGTGGGAACCAGGCCCACTTCGCGCTCGCCGGCGTGGATCGCGCCGCTGAGCACGCCCAGCATGGGTTGGCTGTAATAGAGCGACGCCACGCTGACGCCGGTGCCGACGGCCAGCAGCAGGATCAGCCCGCCGGACAGGCTCTGCGGCGGCGTACTGGCGGCCGCCTTGCCGGCGGCGGGGTGGGCGGCTGGGTGGGTGGCCGCTGGTTGGGCGGCCTGTTCGCCGCCGGGCACGGTGGACATAGGGGGTTGCCGCGATGCGGATAGGGAAGACATGGTCGGAATTCGGGGGAAGATTCGATGCTTCGCATTCTCCGCACGAATGACGCGGTGCGGTAGTAGCGCCCATCGCAGATCCCTTATACGCTACGCGCATGACAAAGACCCAAACGCCCCCTGGCGTCGACCGCATCGAGCTGATGCAGACCTTCGTCCGCATCGTGGATACCGGCAGCCTGTCCGCCGCGGCCGAACGGCTGGGAACGACCCAGCCGACCGTCAGCCGGCGTTTGCAGGCGCTGGAACGCTTTCTCGGCCTGAAGCTGTTGCAGCGCACGACCCACGTCATGAAGCTGACCGAGGACGGCGAACGCTGTTACGCGCGCGCCCGCGACCTGCTGGACAACTGGGGCGCCATGGAAGCGGACCTGCGCGGCGTGGCCGACGAGCCGGAGGGCCGGCTGCGCGTGCTGGTGCCGCACGCCTTCGGCCAGCGCCACCTGATGCCCTTGCTGGCCGATTACCTGGCCCGCTATCCCAAGGTGTCGGTGGAATGGCTGCTCCAGGACCGGCGGCCGGACTTCATCGCGGAAGGCATGGACTGCGCCCTGCACGTGGGCGAACTGGACGACGTCGACCTGGTGGCGACGCGGGTTTCCGAAGTGCCGCGCATCGTGGTGGCCACGCCGGAACTGGCCGCGGCCGTGGCCGAGGCGCGGCATCCCGCGGACCTGGCGGGCCTGCCCTGGCTGGCGTTGCGGACCTTCTACCGCGACGAAATCATGCTGCGGCACGTCGCCGACCAGACCGAGCACCGCCTGCCGATCCGGCCGCGGATGCTGACCGACAATCTCTATGCCCTGCACCACGCCACGCTGCTCGGCATGGGCGCCGCCGTCGAGTCGGCCTGGATGGCCACGGAAGACATCCAGGCCGGCCGGCTTCGCCAGTTGATCCCGGACTGGCAGGCCCCGCCCCTGCCCATCTACCTGATGCATCCCTACGCGCGCTACTACCCGGCGCGCCTGCGGCGCTTTCTGGAGATCATCCGGCAGGCCATGCCGCCGGTCATGGACGGCAGGCCGCTGGCGATCGCGCCGTCCTAGGCGCGGCCTACATCATGCCTATCATCACCTGCCCGAAGCCGGAGCAGGACACCTGCGCGGCGCCGGGCAGGAGGCGGGCGAAATCGTAGGTCACCTGCTTGGACAGGATGGCCTTTTCCATGCTGGCGATGATCAGGTCGGCGGCCTCGGTCCAGCCCATGTGGCGCAGCATCATCTCGGCCGACAGGATTTCCGAGCCCGGATTCACGTAGTCCTTGCCCGCGTACTTGGGCGCGGTGCCGTGGGTGGCTTCGAACACGGCCACCGACTCCGACATATTGGCGCCCGGGGCGATGCCCACGCCGCCCACCTGCGCGGCCAGGGCGTCCGACAGATAGTCGCCGTTGAGGTTGGTCGAGGCGATCACGTCGCATTCGCCCGGACGCAGCAGGATGGTCTGCATGAAGGCGTCGGCGATGGCGTCCTTGACGACGATGTCGCGGCCGCCGCGCGGATTGCGGATCTTGCACCACGGGCCGCCATCGATCTGCTCGGCGCCGAATTCCCGGCGCACCAGGTCGTAGCCCCAGTCGCGGAAACCGCCTTCCGTGAACTTCATGATGTTGCCCTTGTGCACCAGGGTCACCGACGCGCGATCGTGGTCGATGGCGTATTGCACCGCCTTGCGCACCAGCCGTTCGGTGCCCTCGCGCGACACCGGCTTGATGCCGATGGCCGAGGTCTCGGGGAAGCGGATCGAGGTCGCGCCCAGCTCGTTGCGCAGGAAGTCGATCAGCGCGCGCGCCTGGCTGGACTCGGCCGGATACTCGATGCCGGCGTAGATGTCTTCCGAGTTCTCGCGGAACACGACCATGTCGGTTTTTTCCGGTTCGCGCAGGGGCGAAGGCACGCCCTTGAAATAGCGCACCGGGCGCAGACAGACGTAGAGGTCCAGCTCCTGCCGCAAGGTGACGTTCAGCGAGCGATAGCCGCCGCCGATGGGCGTGGTCAGCGGCCCCTTGATGGCGACCAGGTATTCCCGGATGGCGTCGAGCGTCTCCTGCGGCAGCCAGGTGTCGTCGCCGTACAGCTTGCGCGCCTTCTCGCCCGCGTAGATCTCCATCCAGTGGATGCGCCGCTTGCCGCCGTATGCCTTGCTGACCGCCGCGTCGACCACCTTGATCATGACCGGCGTGATGTCCACGCCGGCGCCGTCGCCCTCGATGAAGGGAACGATGGGCTGGTCCGGCACGTTGAGGGTCTGGTCGGCGTTCGCGGTGATCTTCTGGCCCACGGAAGGGACAACGATATGTTGGTAGCTCATGACAACGGCTCTCTGCGGTTACGGTCGAGGCAAGACCCATTCTATATCGGCATGCCACGCATCCGGACCGATGTCCCCATGCGGCGGGAGTAAAATGCCATGACGCACCGCACAACGGTCGGCGCGGCAGTCCCACGCGGCGGCCGGCATGGCCGCATCGCGCGACGCGACGCACAACCCCCAGCGCCCGTCAGGCCTCCGGCCCGGGCCCGTTTCCCCATCCGCCGCATGTTCAATCCTTCCCGCGATCAAGTCCGCGAATTCTTCATCGAAACCTGGCGCAAGCACCGGGCCTCGGAAGTCCTTACGCCCCTGGAGTCCATGGCCCTGGACTGGCTGATCGAGCATCCCGAATATCACGGCGACATGGAAGACCCGGCGGCCCTGACCAAGGAATACGCGGTCGAGAACGGCCGCACGAATCCTTTCCTGCACCTGTCCATGCACCTGGCGATCGCCGAGCAATTGTCGATCGACCACCCGCCCGGCATCCGCGCCGCCTACCAGCGCCTGACGGCGCGCAGCGACGCGCATCACGCCGCGCATGAAATCATGGAATGCCTGGGCCAGGTGGTGTGGGAAGCGCAGCGGCTGGGCAAGCCGCTGGACAGCGATACCTATATCGACCTCATCCGCCAGCGGGCGGAGCGGTAGATCCCGGCGGGATTTACTTCCGCACGCCCAGGTCGCTGGGCAGGCTGGCCAGCCAGGCCGTGACGTTGTCGATATCCTCCGGCGACAACTGCACCGCGAAGGCGCCCATCACCGGATTCTTGCGGATATTGGCGGACGCGGCGGCGCCGGACTGGCCGCGCTGGTAGGCCTTGAGCGCATGCGCCAGGTAATCGGCATGCTGGCCCGCCAGCACCGGATAAGCCGGATCGACCGCGGTCTTCGCGTCCGCGCCATGGCAGGACGCGCAATTGAATTTCTGGAAGACGGCCTTGCCGGCCTCCAGGTCGGCGGCGCCCGCGGCACCGGACGAGACGAGCAGCGCGGCACCCGCGCAAGCGAGGAAATAGCGTTTCATGGATGCCCCCGTTTACTTGAGATTGGCGTAATACGCGGCCAGATCGGCGATGTCCTGGTCGGACAGGCTGGCCGCCACGGCATCCATGGTGGGATGACTGCGCGCACCGCTCTTGTATTCGTTCAGGGCGGCCTCGATGTACTTGGCATTCTGCCCGGCGATCATGGGCACATGGTAAAGCTCGGGGAAACTGGCTTTATATCCCGGGATGCCGTGACAGCCGATGCACATGGAAATCTTGTCACGCGCCGCCTGCACGTTGCCCGCGGCGGGGCCCGCGGCAGGGGCGGGCGCGGCATCGGCCGCGTGGGCCAGGCCCGGGATCGCACAGGATGCCGCCATGGCCATCACTGCTACCGTACGCAATACATTCGTTCGCAACTTCATGGGGGCTCTTGTCTCGGCTGTTCTGGTTGCTGGAACTTCTGCTGGTACATCTGCGGCGACTTCGCGCCAGCCCTCCAGCCGGACGCAAAATCCCAGCGATTGTACGATAATTGCCCGATCGACCACGCATGGGCGCCGTCCCGTGCCCTGCCCGTGGAGGCTTCCGTTTCATGTCCGCTGCACGCCCCGATGCTCCCGCCGCCCGTTTCGACGGCACCGACCGCTACGTCGCCACCGACGATCTCAAGCTTGCCGTCAACGCCGCGTTGACGCTGCAGCGCCCACTCCTGATCAAGGGCGAACCCGGCACCGGCAAGACCATGCTGGCCGAGGAAGTCGCGGCCGCGCTGGGCCGCCCCTTGCTGCAATGGCACATCAAGTCGACCACCAAGGCGCACCAGGGCCTGTACGAGTACGACGCCGTCTCGCGCCTGCGCGATTCGCAACTGGGCGACGAAAAGGTGCGGGACATCCGCAACTACATCGTCGAAGGCGTGCTGTGGCAGGCCTTCGAGGCCGACCAGCCGGTCGTGCTGCTGATCGACGAAATCGACAAGGCCGACATCGAATTCCCCAACGACCTGCTGCGCGAGCTCGACCGCATGGAATTCCATGTCTACGAGACCCGCCAGACCATACGCGCGCGCCACCGGCCGCTGGTCATCATCACGTCGAACAACGAGAAAGACCTGCCCGACGCCTTCCTGCGCCGCTGCTTCTTCCACTACATCCGCTTCCCGGACCGCGACACCATGCGCGACATCGTGGCGGTGCACTATCCCAACCTCAAGCAGGACGTGCTGCGCGCCGCGCTGGACGCCTTCTTCGCGCTGCGCGAGGCGCCCGGCCTGAAGAAGAAGCCCTCGACCTCCGAATTGCTCGACTGGCTGCGCCTGCTGCTGGCCGAGGACGTGCCGGCGGGCGAGATCGAGGCCCATGCGGCCACCGCGGTGCCCATCATGGCCGGCGCCTTGTTGAAGAACGAACAGGACATGCACCTGCTGGAGCGCCTGGCCGCGATGACGCGCACCGGCACGCGGCGCTGAGCGGGCGGCCGCGCCATGCTGATCGACTTCTTCTACCATCTTCGGGCCCACAAGCTGCCCGTGTCGGTGCAGGAATACCTGACGCTGCTCAACGCCATGCGCCACGACCTGATGTCGCCCACGCTGGACGACTTCTATTTCCTCGCGCGCACCGCCCTGGTCAAGGACGAAACGCTCTACGACCGCTACGACCAGGCCTTCGGCGCGTATTACCGAGGGATCGAAGCCGCCCTGCCGGCCGGCAAGGAAATTCCCCTGGACTGGCTGATCAAGCAGTTCGAGCGCACCCTGACGCCCGAGGAAAAGGCCGCCATCGAGAAGCACGGCTGGGACAAGCTGATGGAGATGTTCCGCGAACGGCTGGAGGAACAGAAGGAGCGGCACGCCGGCGGCAGCCGCTGGATAGGCACGGGCGGCACGTCGCCGTTCGGCAACGGCGGCTACCACCCCGAGGGCATCCGCGTCGGCGGCGACTCGGCCGGCAACCGCAGCGCGGTGAAGGTCTGGGACATGCGCCAGTTCCGCGACTACGACGACCGGCTGGAGCTGGGCACGCGCAACTTCAAGGTGGCCCTGCGGCGGCTGCGCCGCTTCGCCCGCGAGGGCGCGGATCTCGAACTGGACCTGGACGACACCATCGCCAGCACGGCGCGCAACGCCGGGCACCTGGACCTGCGCCTGGTGCCCGAACGCCACAATACGGTCAAGGTGCTGATGCTGCTGGACGTCGGCGGCAGCATGGACGACCACATCGCGCGGGTCGAGGAACTGTTCTCCGCGGCGCGCAGCGAATTCCGCAACCTCGAGGTCTACTATTTCCACAACTGCCCCTACGACAGCCTGTGGCAAAGCGCGCGCCGGCGCAGCAACGAACGCTTCGATACCTGGGACATCCTGCGCAAGTACAACGCGGATTGGCGCCTGATCATCGTCGGCGACGCCACCATGAGCCCCTACGAGATCCTGCAGCCCGGCGGTTCGGTGGAATACGCGAACAAGGAAGCCGGAGCGGTATGGATGCAGCGCCTGCTGGAGACGTGGCCCAAGGCCGCCTGGCTCAACCCGGAGCCGACCGCGTCCTGGACCTACCGGCAGTCCATCGCGCTGCTGCGCGACATCATGCACGACCGCATGTACCCGGTGACCGTGGCCGGCCTGGAGCAGGCCATGCGGGCGCTCTCCAAATAGAACCCAGGCGCGGCGGTCCGCGCCCCGGGATGCCCCGGATCCATCTCCAGGCCACGGGATGGCGGACCGGCCGGCCGTCGCGAGACCGTTTCAGCCGTCGACAGGCTGGCCGGGCGTTTCCAACTGGCGCCGATAGAGGACCAGGTCCAGCCAGCGGCCGAACTTGAAGCCCGCCTGCTCGATGACGCCGGCGCGGCTGAAGCCGAGTTTTTCGTGCAGGGCGCAACTGACCGCGTTGGAGGCGTCGATGGCGCCCACCAGGACGTGGTACTCCTGCTCGCGGGCCCGCTCGACGATGGCGCGCAGCAGCGCCTCGCCCAGGCCGCGGCCGCGGAAACGCTGGTCGACGTAGACCGAATGCTCCACGGTGTACTTGAAGGCCGGGAAAGGCCGGAACGGCCCATAGCTGGCGAAGCCCATCAGCACGCCGTCCTCGTCCTCGAAACCGACGACCGGATAGTTGCCCTTGCGCTTGGCTTCGAACCAGGCCTGCATCGATGCGTCGGTGCGGGCCTGGTAGTCGTATAGCGCGGTGGAAGTGAGGATGGCGTGATTGAAAATCGCCAGGATGGCGCCGGCGTGGCGCTCGTAAGTGCAATCGACCGCGATCATCCCAAGTTCAATCCGGTTCCTTGGGGGCCGCCATGACTTCGGATTCGAGCCGGTTGCGCGGAAAGGCGTGGCCGGCCTGCGGCACCACTTCGGTCACCATGGTGCGATCGCTGTCCGAGATGAAGAAACGCACCTGCTTCATGCCGGCCTGGGCCGCCAGCGTGGCGATGCTGTTGAGGTCGGCCAGCGTCATGTCGGCGTCCACCAGGACCGCGACGGGCGTCATCGGGCCGCGCGCCTTGTCCTTGGCCACCGTTCCCAGGGCCTGGCCGAGCTGCTGGCCGTCCAGGCGGGCGGCGTCGCCGCCCAGCGAGAACTGCGGCTGGCGCGCGCCCTTGGCCGGCGGATGGACCTCGACCACCACGGGGCCGCGCTGGACGTCCTTGGCGGCATCGGCGGCCGGCGCGGCGGCGGGGGCCGCCTTGTCCTCGGCCTTGGCGGCTTCCTTCGGCGCTTCCTTGGCGGCTTCCTTCGGCGCTTCCTTGGCGGGCTCCTTAGGCGCTTCCTTGGCCGCCGCCGGCTTGGCGGGTTCCTTGGCCGCCGCGGGCTTGGGCGCCTCCTTGGCTGCCGGCTTCGGCGCTTCCTTGGCAGGCTCCTTCGGCGCCTCCTTGGCCGCCGGCTTGGGTGCTTCCTTGGCGGGCTCCTTCGGGGCTTCCTTGGCGGCCGGCGCGTTGTCCTGCGGCGCCGGCGCGGGCTGCGCTTGCGCCGGCTGGGCCGTGGCGGGCGCGGGCGCGTCGGCGGCGAGCGCGTTAAGCCCGAGCCCACAGCCCAGCAAGATGGAGAGGATCTTTCCCGTCATGGCGCGCGGCGCCGGCGTCTTCTTCAGCACTTCTCGAATTCCCACGGAGGCGTTCATTCATTTCAGCCACGGACGGCACACCCGCCATGGCCCGACCTAGGAATATACCCGGCCGGAACGAAATCGTCCGAATGATTCCGGACATTGTCGCCAATCGATCTCGTCAGCGTCCATGTCCAGGTCGAATACAGGGGCATAAGCCGGCCGCGACCGCATGCCCTTGCCCTGCCCTTCCATTTCCAGGACGTGGCCGGAAAAGCCGCAAGGCGCGCCGCCGCCTTCCGCGCAATAGCGACAGGCGGCGAGGTCGACCACATACGTCGTGTGGTCGTGCGTCAGGATGGCGACGTACTTGCCGTCATCGCTGGCATAGGCGTACCGGAAGGTTCCCTTGAGCCGTTCGCTGGGCAGCTCGCTGCCCGCCAGATGCGACAAGGCACGCGAGACGAGATCGGTCAGCATGATGCATTCCTCCATGAAGCGGGGCCGGCGCGCCGGCCCCATGCGGCACTTCTAACCTCCCGACCCGGGGTCGCGGCCGCGGCCGCGGATGACGCGAACACCGACCCAGGATTATTGGAGCCGGGGGGATGGCGGTATCGATGCGATGGGCTGCTGCGTCGCCCCCCGCGCTGAGCCGGCGAAGGGCGGAGCCGCGCGGCGCTGCGCGGCCTCTGTCACTGCCAGATTACTCCTGGCGGCGGCCCAAGGCCAGGGGCGCCGGGTGCCGGAAACCGGCCCTGGCGGCGCCGGCCGCCGGCCGTTCCGGCGCCGCTTTTACCGGGGAATCAGGGAGATAGCGGTGCGACGTACGCCATCCGCGCAGCCGCACCGGTAAAAAATCCGTTTTCTCATCGGAAAGATCTGTTACAGGATCGGGGGCCAGAACTTCACCCCCCGTATACACTCCAAGCACTTCGTCCATTCAGCGGGATTACAAGATTCATGCGTCTCTCTCTGCCCTCGCTATCGCGTCAACTGAAAGCCCTGCTCTTTTTATCCTTCGTCGCCTTCCAGGCCGGCGCGGCGACCGTGCCGGCCGGCATGACCGAAACCGTCTCGGTCGAGGGAATCTCCGAATTCCGCCTGGACAACGGCCTGCGCGTATTGCTGGCGCCGGACGACTCCAAGCCCACCACCACCGTCAACATGACCTATCTGGTGGGCTCGCGCATGGAGAACTACGGCGAGACCGGGATGGCGCACCTGCTCGAACACATGCTGTTCAAGGGCACGCCCACCACCCGCAATGCCCTGGGCGAATTCAACCGCCGCGGCCTGCAGGCCAACGGCAGCACCTCGACGGACCGCACCAATTTCTTCGCCAGCTTCGCCGCCAACCCCGACACGCTGAAGTGGTACCTGGGATGGCAGGCCGACGCCATGGTGAACTCGCTGATCGCCCGCGCCGACCTGGACACCGAAATGCCGGTGGTGCGCAACGAGATGGAACGGGGCGAGAACTCGCCCTTCAATATCCTGATGCAGAAGATGCAGGGCGTGGCCTACCAGTGGCACAGCTACGGCAAGGTGACCATCGGCGCCCGCTCGGACGTGGAGAACGTCGACATCGACCAGTTGCGCGCCTTCTACCACCAGTACTACCAGCCCGATAACGCCGTGCTGATCGTGACCGGCAAGTTCGATCCCGACAGCACCTTGCAGGCCATCGGCGATACGCTGGGCAAGCTGCCCAAGCCCACCCGCAAGCTGCGCCGCGAGTACACCGTGGAGCCGGTGCAGGACGGCGAACGCTCGGTCACGCTGCGCCGCGTCGGCGGCACGCCCCTGGTGGCCGCCCTGTATCACATCCCCGCGGCCGGCAGCCCGGATTTCGCGCCGGTTGACCTGGCCACCACCATCCTGTCCTCCGAACCCTCGGGCCGCCTTTACCACGACCTGGTCGCGCGCAAGCTGGCCGCCAACACCTTCGGCTTCACGATGGACCAACTGGATCCCGGCATCGCCATGTTCGGCGCCCAGCTCGATCCGAAGATGAACCAGGACGCCGCCCTCAAGGCGCTCACGGACACCCTCGAATCGATCGGCAAGAAGCCCTTCACGCAGGAGGAACTGGACCGCGCCCGCAGCCGCTGGCTGATCGATTGGGACCGCACCTACGCCGACCCCGAGCGCATCGGCATCGCCCTGTCCGAGGCCATCGCGGCCGGCGACTGGCGCCTGTTCTTCCTGGAACGCGACCGCGTGCGCGCCGCCAAGCTGGCCGACGTGCAGCGCGTGGCCGAGCAATACTTCCTGCGCAGCAACCGCGTCGAAGGCCGCTACATTCCCACCGCGGCGCCCGAACGGGCGCCGGCCAACACGCGGGTCGACCTGAGCGGCGTCCTCAAGGACTACAAGGGCGACCCGGCCTATGCCCAGGCGGCCGCCTTCGACGCCTCGCCCGCCAGCATCAACAAGCAGACGCTGCGCCGCACCCTGGACCTGCCCAACGGCAAGGTCGACCTGGCGCTGCTGTCCAAGCCGACGCGCGGCCACCGCGTGCATGCCAAGCTGCTGCTGCAGTTCGGCAACGTGCAAAGCCTGCGCGGCCAGCGCACGGTGGCCGACGCGGTCGCCGACCTGCTCGCCCACGGCACCGACAAGCTCAGCCGCCAGGCCATCGAAGACCGCTTCGACCAGCTCAAGGCCGACGTCCATTTCAGCGGCTCGGGCACCAATCTGTCGGTCGTGATCTCCACCACGCGCGACAACCTGCCGGCGGCGATCGCCTTGGCGCTGGAAGTCGTCCGCGGCGCCAACTTCCCCAAGGACCAGGTCGACGAATACAAGACCCAGGTCGCCACCGCCATCCACAACGCCATGACCGAGCCGCCGGCCCTGGCCCTGCGCACGCTGGCGCGCCACGACAACCCCTGGCCCAAGGACGACATCCGCTACGTGCCGACCTTCGAGGAGTCGCTGGCCTCCGTGAACGGCCTGACGCGCGACATGCTGGTGCGCTTCCACAAGAAGTTCTACGGGGCTGGCACCATCGCCTTCTCCGCGGTGGGCGACTTCGACGCCGACGCCGTGCAGGCGGCGTTGAAGAAAGGCCTGGCGGGCTGGCAGCGCGGCGCGCCCTATACGCGCATTCCCACGCCCTTCCACGCCGTGCCGGCCAAGGACTACACCCTGGAGACGCCGGACAAGGCCAACGCCTACTTCGCCGCCTACCTGCCGCTGAACGTGCAGGACACGTCGCCGGACTACCCTGCCCTCCTGGTTGCGGACTTCCTGCTGGGCTCGTCCGGGTCCTCGCGCCTGTGGGACCGCGTCCGAGAGAAGGACGGCCTGTCCTATGACGTCGGCAGCCGCCTGGAGCTCTCCTCCTTCGAACCGGAAGGAAGCTGGTCCATGCATGCCATCTATGCGCCGCAGAATCGCGACCGCCTGCAACAGGCGCTGTACGACGAGACCACCCGGGTGCTCAAGGAAGGCTACACCGCCGAGGAACTGAAGGACGGCGTCAATGCGCTGCACAACTACTTCCGCCTCGCTTATTCGCAGGACGACGTGGTGGCGGACACCTGGATCCGCTACCTGCGCCGCGGCCGCGACTTCACCTGGGTCGCCGACCTGGACCGCAAGATCGGCGGCCTGACGCTGGAGCAGGTGAACGGCGTCATGCGCAAGTATTTCGACCAGGCCGCCTTCACCACCGTGTACGCGGGCGACTTCGATAAGTACAAGGGCGACAAGGCGGCCAAGAAGTAGCCGGACGCCGGCCTCCGCGTGCTGGGCCCCTCGGGGGCCGGCGCGCGGAGGCGCCACGACAAAGCCTCGGGCCGCGTAAGCGGCCTGAGGCTTTTTTGCCGCCGGGCAGCCCCAAGGCAAAAAAGCCCCCTCGGGGGCAGCAAGCGGCGTTAGCCGCGCGGCGTGGGGGCTTTTTTTGCATGAAAAGAAAGAAGCGCCACGATGGGGAACGCCCCCGGCTCGTCCGGCCACTGAGGGGGCGACGCGCGAAGCGAGAAGTCCGTGCATAACGCCGGGGGTTGGGCCTGGAGATACGCGCGGGAACCGGCCCTCATCTCGCTCGCGTCTCCCGTATGTACCTGATCGCACCTCATCGCACCTCACTCGTGGGACTTCTTTCCTATGTCGCTCGCTTTTTCCGGGCTGCCGCGCCCGCTCGCCACCCTGCTCTTTTTCTGTTCCCTGATCGTCTTCTGCTCCCTGGCTTGCCAGGCCGCCAAGGCCAGCGCGCCGGACGGCTACGTCAAGATCAGGTCGGCCGAAGGCGTTGCCGAATATCGCCTGGACAACGGCCTGCGCATCCTCCTGGCGCCCGACGACGCGCAGGCAAGCACGGCGGTCGACCTGACCTATAGGGTGGGCTCGCGCAACGAACACGATGGCCAGCGCGGCCTGTCGCATCTGCTGGAACACCTCGTCCTGAGAGGCACGCCCAGCCATCCGGACGTTTCCGGGGAATTCCGGCGCCACGGCATCGACGTCGAGGCCGGCGCGTCGGCCGACCGCACCCGCTATACCGCCACCTTCGCCGCCGCCCCCGCGGCCCTGGCCTGGTACCTGGGCTGGCAGGCCGACGCCATGGTCCACACGGGCATCGCGCGCGCCGACGTCGACGCCGTGCTGCCGCGCATACGCGCGGAACTCGCGGCCAACGAAAGCACGCCCGAGCGGGCGCTGCGGCAAAAGATGCTCGGCGCCGTTTTCCATTGGCACCGCTACGGCAATGATCCGATGGGCACGCCCGCGGACTTCGCCGACGTCCGCCTGGACCGTCTCCAGGACTACTACCGCGAGTACTACCAACCCGACAACGCCGTGCTGACCATCGCCGGCAAGTTCGATGCCGCCGCCGCCCTGTCCGCCATCGCCGATACGCTGGGCAGGCTGCCGCGCCCGCATCGCAATCTGCCCGCCGACGACGACGTCGAACCGCTGCGGGACGGCAATCACGCGGTCACGCTGCGCCGCGTGGGCGGGCGTCCGCTGGTGGCCGCCATGTACCACGTGCCCACGGCCAGCAGCCCCGACCACACCCTGCTGCTCCTGGCGGCCGACATGCTGGCCACCGGCGGCCGCCACCGCCTGCGGGGCGAACTGGTCGTCCCGGGACTGGCCGGCGCGGCGAGCGGCGCGAGCCTGGGCTGGCGCGATTACGGCCTGATCGAATTCCGCGCCACCCTCGAGCCCGCCTCGGATGCCGACGCCGCGCAACGCATCCTGGACCGCACCGTGGAATCGGTCCATCTGCATCCCTATCTCCGGGAAGAACTCGATCAGGCGCGCCGCCGCTGGCTGGACGCCTGGGCCCGCACCCAGGCCGATCCGCGGGCGTGGGCCCGGGCGTTGTCCCAGGCCAGCGTGAACGGCGACTGGCGGCTGGTCTTCCTGGAACGCGACCGTGTGCGCAACGCCACCCTGGCCGACGTCCAGCGCGTAACGGACCAATACCTGCTGCGGGCCAACCGCCACCAGGGCAGCTATCTTCCCGTCCCGGCGGCCGAACGGCGGCCCGCCGCCGATCCCGCCGACCTGGGCCCCGAGCTCGAGCGCTACGACACCGGCAAGGGCTGAGCCGCGGCCGGCATGCGGCCCACGCAATCCAGCAGCGCCAGCACGGCTGGATTGTCCTGCGGCGTGCGCCAGGCCAGGTACATGTCGGCCTTCAATGCGCAATCTTCGATGGCGGTGAAGTGCAAGCCATCCAGGCGCAGTTCACGGGCCGACGCCGGCACGATGCCCATTCCCAGGCCGGCGCGGACCAGGGCCAGCAGGGTATGCGTCTGGCTGGCATGCTGCACGACGTCCGGCCGCACCCCGGCCTGCGCCAGGGCGGCGGCGATGCGCTCATGGAAATACTTGCCTTCATTCGGCGAATAGGCGATGAAGGGCTGGCCATCGAGCGCCTGCAAGGGCACGCTCCTCAGGCGCGCCAGGGGCCAGCCGCGCGGCGCCGCCAGCACCAGCGGCTCGCGTTCCAGCAGGCGGTGGCCCAGGCCCTCCGGCCGCGGCAGGTGGCGGACCAGCACGAGGTCCAGTTCGCCGGCCACCAGGTGCCGCCCCAGGTCGATCGAGACCATTTCCCGCAACTGGATGTCCACGTCCGGCAGTTCGCGGCGCGCCTGGGTGACGATGGCCGGCATCAGGCGATAGGCGGCCACCGCGGTAAAGCCCAGGGTGACGTGGCCCGTCGCGCCGGTGGCCGTCCGCTGCGCCTGCAAGGCCGCGCGGGTCGAGAATTCCAGCAGGTGCCGCGCATCGCGCAGGAAGCTGCGGCCGGCGGCCGTCAACGCGACCACCCGGCTGCTGCGCTCGAACAGGCTCACGCCCAGGCTGCGTTCCAGCATCTGCACCTGCCGGCTCAAGGGCGGCTGGGTCATGCGCAGGCGCGCGGCGGCGCGGCCGAAATGCAGCTCCTCGGCCACCGCCACGAAGCACTCCAGTTGCCGCAACTCCATCCTGTCTCCATCGATTCAATTCTTATATTGATCTTTGCTATTTATAACTGGATGGGATGCGCCCGTCGAATCGTTCCTATACTGGCCGCGCCGGAATCACGCTTTTTTTACCGCCGGGGCGAGGGAGGCCCACCCCCTACCGCGCTGCGCGCGGCCCCCTCAAGGGGGCCGCGTTGGCGGACCGGCAAAGCCGGCTCCGCTATGCACTGGGTGGGCATCGAGACTGGTGCCCGGCTTTTTTGCCGCCGGGCCGCCCCAAGGCAAAAACGCCCCCTGGGAGGGAGCAAGCGGCGTGAGGGCCTTTTTACACCCCATTATTCAAACAAGGTGAGAGACCATGGAGACAATCGATAAGGCGCGCAGGCGCCTGCTGGGCGCGGCCCTGACCACGCCGGTGCTGGCCGCGGGCCTGGGCCCACTGACCGCCCGCGCGGCGGACGACTACCCTGCGCGGCCCATCAGCCTGCTGGTGCCGTTCTCGCCCGGCGGCGGCACGGACATCTCGGCGCGCCTGCTGGCCGCGGCGCTGGGTCCGCAACTGGGCGGCGCGTCCGTGGTGGTGGACAACCGCCCCGGCGCGGGGGGCCAGATCGCCGCCGACCTGGTGGCGCGCTCGGCCAACGACGGCTATACCCTGCTGTTCGCCAATTCCGGCATGCTCGCCGTCAATCCCTGGCTGTACAAATTGCACAGCGATCCGGCCACTGCCTTCGCGCCGGTTTCCATGTTCTCGGACCTGCCCTTCGCCCTGGTGGTCTCGCCGCAACTGCCCGCCCGCAACGTGCAGGAACTGGTCGAGCTGGCGCGCAAGGAACCGGGCAAGCACACCTTCGCCAGCTCCGGCACCGGCGGCGCGCCCCACCTGGCCGGCGAAATCTTCCAGCAGGCCACCGGCACCGAGCTGACGCACGTGCCCTACAAAGGCGGCGGCCCGGCCATGACGGACCTGATGGCGGGACGCGTCGACATGCTGTTCGCCTCCATCCTGGAGACCGTCACCTACGTGCAGGCGGGCAAGCTGCGCGCGCTGGCGGTCACCGGCCCCTCGCGTTCGCCGGCCATGCCCGACGTGCCGACGCTGGACGAAGCCGGCGTGCACAACGCGCAAACCGGCTCATGGACCGCCGTCCTGGCGCCGGCCGGCACGCCGCAGGCCGTGGTGGACAAGCTGTCCGCCGCCATCCGCCGCGTGGCCGACTCCGCCGACGTGAAGAAAAAGCTGGAAGCCCAGGGCGCCGTCGCCCATGGCTCGACGCCCGCCGAACTGGCCGCCATCGCGGCGCGCGAGCGCGCGCGCTACGGCGACATCATCAAGGCGCGCAACCTGCACGTGGATTGATCCCGGCGCGGCGCCGCCTGCCGCCTCCGCGCCGTCAGGCGGCGCCTTCGCGCAAGCGGTCGCCGCCCAGGGGCGTGTCGCGCAGGCGGCGGCCCGTGGCGTCGGCCAGGGCGTTGGCCAGGGCCGCCGACGCCGGCCCTTGCGCGGCCTCGCCGGCGCCCAGGAAAGGCAGGCCCGGCTGGTCGATCAGGTGCACCTCCACCCGCTCCGGCACGCCGGAAAAACGCAGGATGGGATAGGTGCTCCAGTCGTAGCTGTCGACGCGCCGCCGGTCGAAACGAAGCTGTTCATGCAGCGTCCAACTGAAGGACTGCAGGATGCCGCCCTCGATCTGGTTGCGCACGCCGTCCGGGTTGACGATCTGGCCGCAGTCCACCGCCGCGACCACGCGCCGCACCCGCACCGCGCCGCTTTCGCGCTGCACGTCCAGCTCCACCGCCAGCGCCATGTAGGCCATCAGGTTCTTGTACTGCGCGAAGGCGAAACCGACGCCGTGCCCCGGCGCGCGCGGGCCCGGCGCCGGCCAGCCGAATTGCCGCGCGGCCAGCTCGACCACGGCCCGGGCGCGCGGCGCCTTCAGATGGCGCAGGCGGAACTGCACCGGATCGGCCTTGGCCGCCAGCGCCAACTCGTCCATGAAGCTTTCGATGGTGAAGACATTCATGTACGCGCCCAGCGAACGCATGGCGGAGACGCGCAAAGGCATGTCGGGCAGGAAGTGATGCAGCACCCGCATCCTGGGCAGGTCGTACAGCGGGATGCTGTTGCGGTCGCCGCCGCCCTCGGGCATCGGGATGGGCTTGGGCGGCGCCGGCGTGAACGGCCGCGCCAGCGCCCAGGTCGGCATCAGGCGGCCGGCGTTGTCGATGCGCTGGTTGTGCGAATTGCTCCAGACCTGGTAATCCCAATCGACGATGTTGCCGCCGGCGTCCAGCGTCGCCGCCACGTCGGTGACCATGGCCGGGCCGGACGGCTCCCAGGTGTGCTCCTGTTCGCGCATCCATTGCACCCGCACCGGCTGGCCCGGCACGGCGCGCGCGATCAGCGCGGCGTCGGCGGCCACGTCGTCGGCGCCGTTGTGGCCGTAGCAGCCGGCGCCCTCGACATGAATGCAGCGGACCCGTTCCGGCGGCAGGCCCAGCATCTCCGCCAGGCCCCCGCGCAGCGGGAACACGCCCTGGGTATGCGTCCAGACCGTGAGCTGGCCGTCGACGAACTGCGCCAGCGCGCAGGACGGGCCGATCGAACCATGCGTCAGGTAGGGCTTGGTATAGCGGGCCGTGAATCTGCGGCCCGCCGGCGCCGTCCCGGCGCGCGTGTCCGCCACCTGGATCTCGCGCGCCGGCAGGCGCATGAGATAGGCGTGGATGTCGGCGGCGGGCGGCAGGCTGGCGGTCTCTTCCCAGCGCG
Source organism: Bordetella genomosp. 10 (assembly GCF_002261225.1). Taxonomy (NCBI): domain Bacteria; kingdom Pseudomonadati; phylum Pseudomonadota; class Betaproteobacteria; order Burkholderiales; family Alcaligenaceae; genus Bordetella; species Bordetella genomosp. 10. Next base: position 1,444,929 of record NZ_NEVM01000001.1, on the reverse strand, counting down.
CGGCGGCCGCCAGGGCGCGCATCGCCACGATGGCCTGCCATTCGTCGCGCGCCACCACGGCCAGGTAACTGCCGTCGCGCACCACCTGCACCACGCCGGGCAAGGCGCGCACGGCCGCGTCGTCCAGCGACACCAGGCGCGCCCCATAGGATGGCTGGCGCACGACGCGCGCGTGCAGCATGCCGGGCAGGCGCATGTCCTGCACGTAGCTGGGACCGCCGGCGACCTTGCCGGGGATGTCCACGCGCGGCCAGGGCCGGCCGATCACCTGGAACTGGCGCGGGTCCTTCAGGGGCGACACCGGCGCCGCGGCGCGATGCAGGTCCAGGCCGGCCACGGCCGCGCCATACGCCAATCGCCGGCCGTCGGCGGCCAGCACCTGGCCGCCCTCGGTGCGCAGGGTATCGCGCGCGACGCCCAACTGGATGGCGGCCGCGTCCAGCAAGAGGTCGCGCGCCTGCGCCGCGGCGTTGAGGATGGCGGTGCCGCTGTCGGCCAGCGAATGGCTGCCCGCCGTATAGCCCTCGTTGGGCGTGCGGGCCGTGTCGGCGGTGATCAGCGTAATGGCCGAGGGCGCCACGTCCAACTGTTCGGCGGCGATCTGGATGAACGCCGTGCGCACGCCGGTTCCCAGTTCGGCCTTGCCCGTGCAGACCGTGACGCGCCCCGTGGCTTCCAGGCGGATCCAGGCGTCCAGCATCGGCGTGCTGGCCAGGCTGCCCGGCAGCTTGGGCGGCGCCGGCGGCTTGGCCGCGGAAGCCGCCGCGGCAGGAGTGGAGGAAGGAGCCGCGGCCTTGCCCCCGGCGGCCTTCTGCGCCATGGCGGCCGCCGGCAGCAACGAGAACCCGACCGTGATCGCGCCCGACGCCAGCAGGCGCCGGCGGCCCATGTCGACCGGCGCGCCCTGCCCCACGTCGACCGGCATGTCCACGCCCGCCTGCCCGTCGTCCCGCGTATTCGCCTCTGCGCGCTTCATTGCCGCTTCCTCCGTGGATGCGGGACCGCCGCCGTCGGCGTCTGCTCGACCAATTCGGCCGGCCGCAGGGAAGACAGGTGGGTCGCGCCGCCGGCCTGTGCCCGCAGGCCCTCGGCCCCGTCCACGATGGCCGCGACGATGCGCATGTGCGTGCCGCAGCGGCACAGGTTGGGCTCCATGTGCGCGACCACCTCGGCCCGCGTGGGCGCGGGATTGCGTTCCAGCAGCGCCTGGGCGCGCATGATCATGCCGGCGATGCAGTATCCGCATTGCGCGGCCTGGTGATCGATGAAGGACTGCTGCAAGGGCCCGGGCCGCTCCGGCGTCCCCAGGCTCTCGACCGTGCGCACGGGCCGGGCGCCGACGGCGGCGACCGGCACCTGGCACGAGAACAGGGGCGCGTCGCCGACGATGACGGTACAGGCGCCGCACTGGCCCAGTCCGCAACCGAACTTGGCGCCGTTGAGCTGCAACTGGTTGCGCAGCACGTATAGCAAGGGCGTGGACGGATCGACGTCCAGTTCGTGCGCCTTGCCGTTGACGGTCAGCGTGATCATGGCTGATGGGTCTCCTTGGCCTGCGCCTCCCCGGCCCGCGTCTTCGGGGCCGGCGCGGGCTCGGCGGTTTCCTTGCGGGCGGCGGCGACGGCGGCCTGCAAGCCGGGCCAGGACGGACGGCGCGCGACCTGCACGCGCATATAGTCCAGCACCTGCGCCACTTGCGCGTCGTCCAGCACGGCGCCGAAGGCCGGCATGTAGGGGGTGGCTGTGCTGCCTTCCTGCGGAATGCCGTGCAGCACCAGATTGATGGCGTTGCGCGGATCGTCGGCGATGGCCGCGCTGCTCAGCGCCAGCGACGGCCGGCCGCCGATGCGCACCATCGGCGCGCCCTCGTCGTGACAGGCCGCACAGGTGGCGGTGTAGAGCGTCGCGCCCAGGGTCGTCGCCGCGGCCGGCTGTGCGGCCACGGACGAAGCGGTCGCCGTCGCGGTCGCCGCTGCATCATCCTTCCGCGCGCCCGGCAGGTCCAGCAAATAGACCGCCATGGCGCGCACGTCGGCCTCGGGCAGATTCGCCAGTTGCCGCGTCACTTCCCGCATCGGTCCGGCCGCCGCGCCGTGCTCGGTCGCCAGGCCGGTGCGCAGGTAGGCGGTCAACTGGTCGACCGTCCAGGGCCGGGGCGCGTGCGCCAGCGCCGTCAACGCCGGCGCTTCCCAACCCTCCACGACCGCGCCGGCGTAGGCGCGGCCGCTGGCCGGCGCGCCCAGGGCATTCAAGGGGGTGTGGCAGGCCGCGCAGTGCCCCGCGCCTTCCACCAGGTAACGGCCGCGCAGCCATGCCTCGCCGCGGCCGGCGGCGGCGGCGGGCAAGGGACCGTCCGGCAGATACAGCAGGTTCCATACCGCCAGCAAGGGCCGGAAGGAATACGGGAAGGACAGCGCGTTGTCCGGCGGACTGGTCGCCACGGGGGTGCGCGTCATCAGGTAGGCGTACAGATCGTGCACGTCCTGGTCGGACAAATGCGTGAAATGGGGATAGGGAAACGCCGGATAGAGCAAGGTCCCGTCGCGCGCGACGCCCGCGCGCATGGCCCGCGCGAAGGCCGCCAGGGACCAGCGGCCGATGCCGCTGTCGGGATCGGGCGTGATGTTGCTGCTGTACAGGGTGCCGAACGGCGTGCGCAGCGGCGCGCCGCCGGCGTAGACCGGCCCGCCCGCCGCGGTGTGACAGGAAATACAGTCCCCCGCCGCGGCCACGCGCAAGCCGCGGTCCACCGACGCGCGATCGAAGGACGCGGCGGGCGGCGGCGCGATCTCCGCGATCCCGCGTTGCCACGTCGCCGCCACGAACGCGATGAGCGCGACGATAGCCACCACCACCACGCCGGCCAGTGTCGCCGCGATAGTCTTGCCCCGCATCCCGCCCTCCGAACCAATGTGTGGCCAGACTGTACCGGCGCGGGGCTGACAGGGGATTTAAAAAGCCCCCACGCCGCGCGGCTGACGCCGCTTGCTGCCCCCCGAGGGGGCGTTTTTGCCTTGGGGCGGCCCGGCGGCAAAAAAGACCCCGCGCGCTACGCCCGCTTACAGGTCTTCAAAATCGAGGAAACACCGAAGGGGAAACCGCTGCTCGCCCAACCTCTCGCCCAACATCCCGCCGGGGGCGCCGGCATGCCGTCAGGCTTTCGGCACGTCCCGGGGAGGATGTCCATCGTAAACCGGAATGTACTGGCGCGGTATCGGTCCTTTGTTCCTGCCCCCTTGGTTGGTCTGCTCCCACGCATGAGCAAGAATGCCGACCGAGCGCGAGAGGCAGAACAGGCCACGGGCGAGCGGCGCGGGAAAGCCCAGTTCCGCATAGATCACCGCCGTCGCGCCGTCGATGTTCATGGGAATGGCCTTGCCCTTGCGCGCCGCCAGTTCCGCCTCGATGCCCCGCGCGATGGCGGCGTAGCGGCCCGGCACGGCGCCGGCCGCGGCGGCTTCGTCCACCAGTTGCAACAGGCGCGGCGCGCGCGGATCGAGATGATGGAAGCGATGGCCGAAGCCCGACACGAACTTGCCATGCACGTCGATGAAGGCGTCCAGCCCGGCGCGGACCGCGTCTTCCTGGCTGGCGCCGGCGTCGATGCGGGCGGCCACGTCCTGGTACAGCTCGACCGCCTGCTCGCCGGCGCCGCCGTGCACGTCGCCCAGCACGTTGACGGCCGAGGCCATGGCGTTGTTCAGTCCCACGCCGCAGGTCGCCGCCATGCGCGCGATGGCGATGCTGGGCGCCTGCGGGCCGTGGTCGACCGCGGCCATCAGCGCCGCTTCCAGCAGCTTGCCCTGCCGCTCGGAGGGCAGTTCGCCGCGCAGCATCAGCCACGCCATCTGGGCGAAACCGACGTTGCCGATCAGGTCCTGGATCGCATAGCCGTGGTAGCGGATCACGCCCGGCTTCATGTCGATGATGGAGGTATGCCACCACTGGCGGCTGGCCAGGCCGTCGTCGGCCGCGGGGGCAACGCCCTTGTTGGTTCCGGCTTCGCTGCTGCTCATATTGCTTTCTCCTCTTTCAGGCCGCGGATCTGCTCGGCGTCATAGCCCAGCTCGCGCAGCAATTCCTCGTTGTGCTGGCCCAATTGCGGCGGCGGCGTATCCACCGACGGCGTGGCGCCGTCCAGCTTGAAACCCGTGCGCACCACGCGCACGTCGCGTCCCACCCCCGGCACGTCCGGGAAGGTGGCCACCATGCCGCGTTCGGCGACCTGCGGATGGGCCAGGGCCTGCTCGACGCTGTAGACCGGCCCGGTCGGCACGCCCGCCTGGGTCAGCAAGGGCCACCATTGCAGCGCCGACTGCCTTGCCAGCGCCTGCTCCAGTTCCGCCGTCAGGGCCTCGCGATGGCGCAGGCGCGCCTGGCGCTCGGCGTAGTCCGGATGCGAGATCAGGTCCTCCCGTCCCACCACCCGGCACAGGGCCTCGAACTGCTCCTGCTTGTTGGCCGCGATATTGAGCAGGCCGTCGCCGGTGCGGAAGGTGCCGGACGGACTGGCGGTGACGTTGTCGTTGCCCATGGGCGCCGGCGTGCGGCCGGCCACCAGGTAATTCGACACGGCCCAGCCCATGGTCGCCATGGTGGCTTCCAGCATGGAAACGTCGATGAAGCGCGCGCTGTCGCGGTCCCGCTCCGCCAGGGCCGCCGCCACCGCGAAGGCCGCCGTCATGCCGCCGACGGTGTCGGCGATGGGATAGCCGACGCGGTAAGGCGCGGTGTCCGGCGCGCCGGTAATGCTCATGACGCCGGACATGCCCTGCACGATCTGGTCATAGGCCGGGTAGTCGCGCAGCGGCCCCTGTTGGCCGAAACCGGAAATCGCGCAATACACGAGGCGCGGCTGGTGCTGGCGCAGCACCTCGAAGCCCACGCCCAGGCGGTCCATCACGCCCGGGCGGAAGTTTTCCACCACCACGTCGGCCTGGGCCACGAGGCGCAGGAAGACTTCCTTGCCGCGCGCATGCTTCAGGTTCACGGTGATCGAGCGCTTGCCGGCGTTCTGCGCCAGGAAGGAGACGCCCATCAGGCCGCGGTTCAGGTCGGCGTCGGCGCCCAGTTGGCGCGCCAGGTCGCCGGTCCCGGGCGTTTCCACCTTGATCACGTCGGCGCCCATGTGCGCCAGTTGGTGGCAGCAGAACGGCCCCGCCAGCACGTTGGTGAGGTCGAGCACGCGGATGCCGTGCAACGGCTTGGACATGAATGATTCCTCTTGGGAGACACGCGGAGCGCGGCGCCTGGCCACCTGGCCGGCCGCCGCGACCCGCGTCGGGGTTTATTCCACGGGGTTTATTCCATCTTGGCGCCCGAGGCGCGCACCGTGTCGCCCCAGCGCTTGTATTCCGACTTCAGGAAGGTGGCGAAGTCTTCGGGCGTGCCGCCGATCGGCGTGCTGCCTTCCGCGGCGAAGCGCTCGATGGTCAGCGGCTTCTTCAGGGCCTCGTTGACCACCGTGTTGATCTGCCGCACGACGTCGCCGGGCGTGCCGGCCGGCGCCACCAGGCCCTTCCAGTCGCGCGCGTCGAAATCGGCATAGCCCTGTTCGGCGATGGCGGGCGTATCGGGCAAGGCCTTCAGGCGATCCTTGGACGTCACCGCCAGCGGACGCAGCTTGCCGCTGGAGATCAGCGGCAGCACGGTGGCGGGCGTCGCGAAATAGATGTCGACCTGGCCGCCGATCATGTTGGACACGGCGTTGGCCGCGCCGGGATGCGGCACGTGCAGGAACTTGACGCCCGCCGCCTGCATGAACATGGCGCCGGCCAGGTGGCCGACGGTGCCGATGCCGGCCGACGCCATGGTGATGGCCTCCGGCTTGGCCTTGGCCGCCGTCACCACGTCGGCCAGCGTCTTGTACCGGCTGGTCGCGCTCACCACCAGCACCACGGGCTGCCCGGCGACCAGCACGATGGGCACGAAGTCCTTGAGCGAGTCATAGGGCATCTTGGGATACAGCGAAGGATTGATGGCCAGGTTGGACGTCTGCCCCATGCCTATCGTCAAGCCGTCCGGCTTGGCGCGCGAGAGCAGCCCCAAACCGATGTTGCCGCCGGCGCCCGCCCGGTTTTCCACCACGATGTTCCAGCCCGTCGACTGGCCCATGAACTGCGCGATCAGCCGCGAGGCGGCGTCCGTGCCGCCGCCCGGCGGGAAGGGCACGATCATGGTGATGGGGCCGGACGGGTACTTCGTATCCGCGCGCGCCAGGCTTGGCAGCGTGAAACCGGCGGCGGCGGCAGCCATGCCGGCGAGCAGAACTCGGCGTTGATGATCCATGTTGTCTCCTGGAGTGTGGTCTGGATGAAGCGGGATGAAGAAACGCGTTGGCGGTGGAATGCCGGCGCTGGGATGCCGGCTTCAGCCTTGTTCCGGTTGATTTCATTAGATAGAATATCGTTCTATCTATGATGGCTGGCGCGGCATGCCGCTGTCAAGCCACGCCGTCCCGCCCTACCGTCGCTGCCTGCCGGCGTCCGTTGCCGGGCCCGGGAATACGCAATGGAGCCCTACACCCATGCCCCGAAAATCCGCCGTCCCCTCTCTCGCCGACGAGAATGCCGCCGCCGGCGGCGTGGCCGCCGTCGACCGCGCCCTGTCCCTGCTGAATGCGTTCTCGGCCTCGCTGCCGCAACCCGACCTGGCCGAACTGGCCGAGCACACGCGGCTGCACAAGAGCACCGTGCTGCGCATGATGGCGTCGCTCGAACACGCGCATCTGGTGCGGCGGCGGCCGGACGGGCGCTATACCCTGGGGCCCGGCGTGGCGCGCCTGCACCAGGTCTATGCGTCATCGTTCTCGCTGGCGTCGGTGGTGATGCCCGCCCTGCGCCAATTGGTCGCGCTGACGCAGGAAAGCGCCGCCCTGCACGTGCGCCAGGGCGACCGTCGCCTGTGCCTGCATCGGGTCGATTCCCCGCGGCCGGTGCGCGACCACACGCGCGCCGGCGACCTGCTGCCGCTGGACCGGGGCGCGGGCGGACGCATCCTCGGCGCCTACGGCGGCGGCACGGAAGACATCCATGCGCGCATCCGCCGCGAGCAGGTGGTGGTGCTGGTGGGCGACCGACTGCCCGAGCTGGCCGGCATCGCGGCGCCCGTGTTCGGCGCCGACGGCGAATTCGTCGGCTCCATCACCCTGACCATGCCGGCGGAACGCTTCGACGCGGGTTATCAAGTGCCGGTCAAGCAGGCCGCGCGCGCGTTGACGGAGGCGCTGGGCGGCAGCTATCCCGCGCCCGAGCAGAGCGCCTGAAGAAGGCGGCGCCGGCGCCGGCCTTGCGCCGCGCTTAAAGCCTTACGTCCCGTGCGCCATGATGGCGGGCGGCGGGAGGCGGGGAGTAAGATCGGCTCCTGTGTGCGGCCAGGCGCTCCCCGGATGCGCCCTGCCCGTTCTCCTCCTCACTGCGCGGGCGCGCGCGCCGCGCCCCCTATCTCCCATCCCCGGAGCACTTCCTTGAAATACCGCAAACTCGGCGATACCGATTTGAACGTCAGCCTGATCGGCCTGGGCACCATGACCTGGGGCCAGCAGAATTCCGAGGCCGAAGCGCACGAACAACTGGACTACGCCCTGGCGCACGGCGTGAACCTGGTCGACACCGCCGAGATGTACCCGGTGCCGCCCAAGGCGGAAACCCAAGGCCGCACCGAGAGCCATATCGGCACCTGGCTGGCGCGCACCGGCCGCCGCCAGGACATCGTTCTCGCCAGCAAGTGCGCCGGCCCGGCGCGCGACCCCAAGCGTCCCGGCCACATCCGCGACGGCAAGACCTTCTTCGACCGCAAGAATCTCACCGCCGCGCTGGACGCCAGCCTCAAGCGCCTGCAGACGGACTATCTGGACCTCTATCAACTGCACTGGCCGGACCGCACCACCAACACCTTCGGCGTGCCCTACTACCCCTGGGTCGAAGACGAGCACACCGTGCCCATCGCCGAAACGCTGGAGGTGCTGCAGGACTTCGTCAAGCAGGGCAAGGTCCGCCACGTCGGCGTGTCCAACGAAACGCCATGGGGCGTGGCGCAGTTCCTCAAGCATGCGGAACGGGACAAGCTGCCGCGCGTCGTGTCCATCCAGAATCCCTACAACCTGCTCAACCGCCAGTATGAAAACGGCCTGTCCGAATTCAGCCATCACGAAGGCGTGGGCCTGCTGGCGTATTCGCCGCTGGCCATGGGGATGCTGACCGGCAAGTACCTGGACGGCGCGCGGCCCGAGGGCGCCCGCCTCTCGCTGTTCACCCGCTTCACGCGCTACAGCAATCCCCAGGCGGAAGCCGCCACGGTCGAATACTGCAAGCTGGCGCGCGAACGCGGCCTGACGCCGACCCAGTTGGCCCTGGCCTTCATCAACACGCGGCCTTTCACCACCAGCAACCTGATCGGCGCCACCAATCTCGACCAGTTGAAGGAAAACATCGAAAGCGTGGACGTGCCCTTCGATGCCGACCTGCTGAAGGCCGTCGACGCCATCCACACGCGCTGGCCGAACCCGGCGCCGTAAGCGAAGGCCCTGTAAGTAGGAGTGGCGACGGCGCGGCAGGCAACGCGCCGGCGCCGCCTCAGCCCCTCCACAAGCGGTATAGCGAACGCGCCGCCGCGTCCAGGAGAAAGCCCAGCAGGCCGATCAGCAAGACCATGGCCATCAGTTCCGAGTACGCAAGCCGGTCCCGCGTATCGAGGATGAAGTAGCCCATGCCGGCCGAAACGCCCAGCATTTCGCAAGGCACCAGCACGATCCACAGGATGCCGATGGCCAGGCGCACCCCGGTCAGCACATTGCCCAACACGCCGGGAAGCACGACGGTGAACAGCACTTCACGGCGCGTCGCGGCGACGCTGCGCGCCAACTGCAGCCAGCGCGGATCCAGTTGCTGAACCCCCGCCGCCGTATTCAGCAGGATGGGCCAGACGGCCGCGAAAGTCAGCAGGAAGTACACGGGATCGTCGCCCACGCCGAACAGCATCACGGCGATCGGCATCCACGACAAGGGCGAGATCATGCGCAGGAACTGCATGGCGGGCGAAAGCGCCGCCTCGACGCGTTGCAGGCTGCCCACCGCGAGCCCCAGCGGAACGCCGATCAGCAACGCCAGTCCCAGGCCGACCAGCACGCGCCGCAGGCTGACCAGGACATGCCAGGGCAAGTCCGAGGACAGCAGCAGATGCCCCAGGCTGGCAAAGCTCGCGCTCGGACCGAAACGCCGGCCGAGGCTGGCGCTCGGCGTCAGGACCTCGGTGCCGAGCCACCAGGCCAGCAGGATCGCCAACAAGCCGGCCGCCCCCCACGCGGCGCGGGCCGGGCCGCTCAACGGACGGCCGAAACGGGAGGAGGTCATGCCTGCACGGCCTCGCTGCGTTCGTACGAAGCCGGCAGCCCGAAGCCTGCCGCGCCGCCGTTCTCCTCGATGGCGCGCCGCACGTAGCGATCGTCGACCAGGTCCCGCGCCGCCTTGGCCGGATCGAGGCTGGCGAGGAAACCATGCTCGCCTTCGATGAGCGTGCCCTGCAGGCGCCGCACCAGTTCCTCGGTATAGCTGGCAAACGGATAGGGCTGGAAGTCGATGCGCTTTTCCGCCCATTGCGGATGGCGGATGGCGCGCGTGGCGAGATAGGACTGTTCGTCGGAGGCGGGCGGCGCCAGCACCTTGTCCAGCGCGGCCAGGGTATGCGGGGTGTAGCGGTTGGCGCCTTCCTTGGAGAGCAACTGCGCGGTTTCGGCGCGATGCGTCCGGATCCAGGCCTGGGCCTTGACGATGGCGCTCACCACCCCTTGCGACCAGACCGGGCGCTCCTGCAGATCGCGCTCATGCATGAACACCACGCAACAGGCATGGTCGCGCCAGACGTCGCCGGTGAAACGCAACACCTTGCCGATGCCCATGGTCTCGGCCACCGCGTTGAAGGGCTCGGCCACGATATAGCCGGCGATCTGCTTCTGCGCCAGCGCCGGCGGCATGTCCGACGGCGCCATCACGACCAGGTTGACTTCCTTCGGGCCGACCCCGCCGCCCTTGCGCACAACCGCCGTCAGGCCGTTCTCGCGCAGCAGGTACTGGAGCACGACGTTGTGGATGGAGTGCCAGAACGGAATCGCCACCGTCTTGCCCGCCAGATCGGCGACGTCGTTGACTTCGGGCTGGACGGTCAGCGCCGACCCGCCGATATGGTTCCATGCCACGACCTTGGCCGGAACCTGGCTGCCGTAGCGCGCCCAGAGCGTCATGGGCGAGAGCAAGTGCACCACGTTGACCTGCCCCGAAATGAACGCCTCGATCACCTGCGCCCAGCTCCGCAGCAGCGTCGGCTTCTCGGCCTTGAGGCCCGCCTGCTCGAAATAGCCGTTGTTGTGCGCGACCAGCAGCGGGGTCGCGTCGGTGATGGGCAGGTAGCCGATGCGCACCGGCGCGTCGGGCTCGCTTTGCGCGCGCGCCTGCAGCGCCGTGAGCAGCGGCAAGGCGCCGCCCGCGGAGAACAGCGCGGACAACTTCAACATATCGCGCCGGGTCATGGTATCGAAGCACATCGCCGTCTTTCCTATGCAGTCTGTTGTCTGGAATGGCAGGGGGAAGCCGCCGCCAGCCGGATGGATTCGTGCAGGCGGTCATAGATTTCGGCGCGCAATGCGCCCATCCCGTCTTCACGCGGATGGGCCGCGTCGATACGCCACGACGCGGCGATCCGGCCCGGCGCGCCGCCCAGCAGCAGCACCCGGTCGGCAACGGCCAGGGCCTCGTCGATATCGTGCGTGATCAACAGGGTGGCGGTGCCGAAGTCCGCCACGACCTTGAGCAGGAGCTGCTGCATGCCCGCGCGGGTCACTTCATCCAGGGCGCCGAAGGGTTCGTCCAGCAGCAGCACCCGCGGCTGGCGCGCCAGGCAGCGCGCCAGCGCCGCGCGCTGCGCCATGCCGCCGGACAACTGCGCGGGACGCAGATGGCGCGCCGTCGACAAGCCGACTTCCTCGATGGCGCGGTCCACCCGCGCGCGCCGGACGGCAGCATCCACCGCCGGCTGGCGCCGGAAATTCAGTCCGTAGGCCACGTTCCGTTCCAAGCTCAGCCACGGCAACAAGGCCGGATCCTGGAACGCCACGGCCACCGCCGGATGCACGCCCTCCAAGGGCTGGCCGGCCATCTCGATCTCGCCGCCGGCCAAGGGCTGCAAGCCCGCCAAGGCGCGCAGCAGGCTGGACTTCCCGACCCCGCTGGCGCCCAGCACCGCCACGATCTCGCCCGCCGCGAGATCGAGATCGATGCCGTCCAGGAGACGCTTGCCGAGCGCGTCGTACGCCACGCTGACGCGGCGGGCGCGCAGGATGACAGGTGCGCCGGCGATCATCGGTCTGCGCCCCCGTCGCCGCGCTTGCGGGCTATCTCGGTTCTCAGTTGCAGCAGGCTGGGCGTCACGATGGGGACAAAGGCCGCTTCCCGCCAACGGCGGGCGAAGCCCGGGCGGCGCCCGGTCAGATAGGCCGCCCCGCCACAGGCCTGCAACTCCAGTTGCACCGCCGCGCCCGCGCTTTCCGCCAGCTCGATGCGCAATTCGAAAAGATCCAATGGCCGGGACGCCAGCGCGCCCGCGCGCACCCCCGCGATCAAGGCGGCGCTGGCCGCCTCCACGCGACGCGACAGCGCGTCGACGGACGCCGCCAGGATGGCGCCGGCCGCGCCGCCCGGGCATGCGGACCGCGCTTCCTCCACGCCACGCCGCGCGAGCCCGATGGACAAGGCGCACTGCAAGCCCACGAACACCGGCCGCAAGGCCGGCAGGTACGCGCGTGCGTCGGCATGCAGCAAGGACGCCTCGCCGGCGGGCGTGTGGGCCACGGTAATGGCCGCGGTATTGGTCGAGCGCAGGCCCATGAGTTCCAGGTCGGCGCCGCGCGCGAGGCCCGGCGCGTCATGGGGCAGCGCCACGACGGCGGCCTGCCCGTCCGGCCGCGCGACGGCGGCCGCGACCAGGAAACCCTGCGGCCGCAGGTTCGTCACCCAGGGCATGACGCCGTCCAGGCGCCACGCCGCGCCGTCCTCGCGCGCCGAGATCTGCAGCGATTCGATGCCGGACAAGTACTTCATCGCATTGGACAGCGCGGTGGCGCCCGCCATGCGCCCCCGCACCAGTTCCGGCAGCCATCGCCCGGCAAGCGCGCGGTTGGGCGTATGCAGCAGGAACTCGATGAAGGAGCGCTGGCTCCAGCCCACGAACGCCGCCGCCATCGAAAGGCTGCCCACCGCCGCGATCGCCTCGATGGCATGACCGGCGTCCGTATCGGGGATGCCGCCGTACGCGGCGGGGACGCCCCACCGGAACAGGCCGGCGTCGGCCAGCGCGGGCAAGAGCGTGGCGGGATCCTGCGCGCCGCTGTCCAGCGCGTCCGCGTGCGCGTCCAGCCAGGCCGACAGCCCGGCCGGCAAGACATCCGCCTGCCGCCATGGCGGCGAGGCCGACGTATGCGGCGGGATTCCAGGGCGCGCCGCGCCTTCGTGGGCTTGCGGCGCAGCCGCCTGCATGGCGGGGGGAACGAAGGCTTCGGTATTTCTGGGCGGGCGCGCCATCGAGGAGTCCGGTTTCCGGTTTCGGGGGAAGCAATGGATTGTATTGCGGCCAAGCCGGCTTATTGCCGCGATGCCGTGGATAGGATGCGCCTGCTCGAAGGCATCGCTTTCTTTGTGTTTGAGTCTATACAAACAATAAATCCGTCGTTCGTGCCGCCGCGCGAGGCCACTAGGATGAATGGCTTCACTGTCCCTCCGATGAGGCCATGCCGCCATGGGCGACCCCACCCCTCCGTTCTCGCGGCGCCGCTTTGCCGCGGCGATGGCGGCCCTGTTGCTGCTGCCCGCCGCGCGTGCCGCGGACACCGCCAGCCCATACCCTGACCGGCCGATACGCCTGGTCATTCCCTATGCGCCCGGCGGCGGCCTGACCGTCGTCGGCCGCCCGCTGGCGCAACGCCTGTCGGAACGGCTGGGACAACCCGTCATCATCGACCCGAGGCCGGGCGCCGGCACGACGCTGGGCACCGCCGTGGTCGCGCACGCGCCGGCCGACGGCTATACCTTGCTGCTGACCCTGGCCGCATTCGCCACGGGGCCCGCCGTCTACGCGCACCTGCCCTACGACATCGAACGGGATTTCGCGCCCGTATCCACGGTCAGCGCATCCACCTCCATCCTGGCAGTGCCGCCCTCCCTGCCCGTGCATACGCTCGCCGAACTGAAGGCGTACGCCCTGCGCAAGCCTGGCGGCGTCAACTACGCCTCCAGCGGACAAGGGGGCGACATGCACCTGTCCATCGCGTCGCTGTTCAAGAAAGCCGGCATCCCGGGCACCCATGTTCCCTACAACGGCGGCGGCCCGGCCGTGAACGCGCTGTTGGCGGGACAGGTCGACGTCATGCTCGTACCCGCTTCCTTCGGCCTGCCATTGGTGCTCGGCGAAAGACTGCGCCCCATCGCGGTGACCTCGCCGCAACGTTGGCGCAAGGACCTGACCCAGGTGCCCACGCTTGCCGAGGCCGGTTTCGAAGGCGTGGACCTGGACGGCTGGTCCGGCGTGTTCGCGCCCGCCGGCACGCCGCGCCCCGTCATCGCCAGGCTGAACCGCGAAATCAACGCCATCCTTGCCGAACCGGCCTTCAGGGACTATCTGGCCAGCGTCAACCTGCGACCGCTGGGCAGCACGCCGCAGGCATTCGCAGCCACGATCAGGCAAGACGCCGGGCGGTGGCGCGAGGTGGCCCTGCAAATCGGCCTGCAACCGGAGTAACCCGAACATGCTTCAATCGACCCATCGCCGCGATCCGGAATTCACGCTCTTCGACGTCGTGCCCGGCCCTGCGGCTTTCGGCGCCGCGGCGCATATCGACGACGTGCGCGCCCTGGATGCCGCCGCCACGGCCGACCTGCGCAGGGCCTGGCTCAAGTACCAGGTCCTGAGCATCCCGGGCCAGCATCTGGACGATGCCGCGCAGATCGTCCTGGGACGCCGATTGGGGACGCTGAAGATCACCAATCCGCTGCCCAATCCCCTCGCGCGGGCCGACCTGCCCGGCCATCTCCCGGGCCTGGCGCAAGCGCCGCGAGACCTGCGCTATCCCGAGATCACGATCGTCTCCAATATCGTCCGGGACGGCCGGGCGTTGGGCGGCCTGGGCAGCGGCGAACTGACCTGGCACAGCGACATGTGCCAGTTCGAGCGGCCGCCCAGCGCCACCCTCGTGTATGGCGCGGAAATTCCCCCGGGCCAGGGCAGCACCTCGTTCGCGAACATGGAACTGGCCGCGGCCGGCCTGCCCGAGGCGGAACTGGCCGCGCTCGCCGCGCTCTCCATCAAGCAGGACGAAGTGATGGACTCGGCCGGCCATCCCCGCGCCGGCCATGCGCCGGTGACCGATGTGCGGCGTTCGCCGGGGCGGGCGCAGCCCTTGGTCACCCGCCATCCGGAAACCGGCCGTCCCGCGCTTTTCCTGGGACGCCGGCTGTACGCCTATGTTCCCGGCCTTTCCCTGGCCGAGTCGGAACGCCTGCTGGACCGGCTGTGGGCGCACGCCACCCGACCCGATTACGTCTGGACCCACCACTGGAAGCAGGGCGACATCGTCATCTGGGACAACCGCAGCGTGCTTCACAAGCGCGATCCCTTCGATCCGGCCGCCCGGCGGATGCTCCGCCGCGTCGTCGTCGAGGGCGATGCGCTCTCTCGCTACGAACCCGCCGCCACGCTTTCCCACAACCACGCACACGCATGACATCCGTCCTCGAATCCACGCTGCGCGAAGGCACGCTGAACGCGGAGACGCTGCGCGCGCTGGCGGCGCGCACCGCCCTGAACCTGGTCGAGATCCGCGCCCAGCCATCGACCGCCGCGCCGGCAGCCGCCGGCGCCGTCCCCGTCTTCTGGAAGGACTTGCTATGGCTGCCCGACGTGCGCGACTTCGCCGACGCCCGGTTGCTGGGCGAGCGCCTGCGCCGTCTCGGACTGGATCCGGGCCGGCCGACCGTTCTCTACGGCGAGCATCGCCAGTATGGCTTCTACGCGCGCTGGGCGCTGCGCCATGCCGGACTGCGTCCGGTTTTCGTCCTGGAACGGCCGGAGCAACTGGCTGCGGCGCTGCCGGCGCCGGCCCCGCACCTTGCCCCGCCGCCGATCGACGAGGGGCCCGCGCCCCGGCGAGCGCTGCGCCAGGAGGTGCTGGCCGCGCTCGGACGCCGCGACGTCCAGATCGTCGATGCCCGCTCGCGCGAGGAGTATGACGGCTGGCGGGTCAGCCCGCCCGGCGGCCACGACCATGGCGCCGAACGCGCCGGCCATATCCCGGGCGCCCGCCATCTGCACTACCTGGATTTCCTGGATGCGCATGGGCAATTGCGGCCCGACGACGAGTTGCACGCGCGCGCCGATGCCGCGGGGCTGCGCGCGGATCTGCCCGTCATCGCCTATTGCCGGCTCTCCCACCGCGCCAGCCTGCTGGTTTTCGTCCTGCAGGAACGCCTGGGCTATGCGGACGTTCGCCTGTACGACGGATCCTGGACCGAATGGGGCAGCAGCGTCGGATCGCCCATCGCTCATCACCGTCCCTCCCCGCCTCCTTGACCGCCACGCCCACCATGCGCCTCTTCCTTTCCCCCTCGCTCCGCGCGGCCGCCGCCGCGCTGCTGGTCTCGCTCTCCGCCTCCGCCTCGGCCGCCGACGTCGTCTTGCGCATCGGCTATTTGCGCACCCAGGGCTATATCGCGGACTTTCCCCTCGCCAAGGTCGAGATCCCCGGGGTCAAGCTCGAACTGGTGCCGCTGGAGACAGGCAACGACGCCCTGGAGGCCGTCAATGCGGGCGCCGTCGATATCGGTGAAACCGGCGAGGTGCAGCCCATCTTCGCGCAAAGCGGCAGGCGTCCTGTCCGCGTCATCGCCGCCACCGCGCCGCAGACGGCGGCCACGGCCATCCTGGTGCGCAAGGATGCGCCCATCGAGACCGTGGCGGACCTCAAGGGCAAGAAGATCGCCTTCGTGCAAGGCACCAACAGCCATTGGCTGCTGATCCAGGTCCTCGCCAGCGCGGGCCTGAAGCAATCGGACATACAGCCGGTCCTGCTCGGCCCGGCGGACGCCATCGCCGCCCTGGCGAACGGCAGGATCGATGCCGCCATCACCACGGCGCCCACCATACAGATCATCGAGGCGCAGGGCGGCCGCGTGCTCGCGGACGGCAAGGGCCTGGTCAACAGCTCGCTCTACTACCTGGCCACCACGCGCACCATCGCCGGAGAAAAGCGGCCGGCGCTGGATGCCTTCGTCAAGGCGCTGGATACCCACCTCGGATGGATACAGCAGAACCTCGACGCGCGCGCGGACTGGCTGGCGCCGAAGTACGGCCTGCCACCCGGCATCGTGCGGGCCGCGTCGAACGTCATGGTGCCGAACCTGGTGCCGGTCGGCGACGGCAAGCTGGCGGCCTACACGCAACGCATCGCCGACGCCTTTGCCGGGCAGAAGCTGATTCCCGGCCGCATCGACACGCGCGAGGAATTCGACGGCAGCTTCGATCGCAATCTCGCCGCGCCATGAACCGACGCCTTCTACGCTACGCCGTGCCCTTGCTGCTCGTCGCGGCATGGCAGTTCGCGGGCGGCCTGGACGGGACCGATCCAACGCGCCTGAGCACGCCCTGGCAGACCCTGGAGGCATTCGGCCGGATGCAGCACGACCGCGTCCTGCTGCCCTCCCTGGGCATCTCGCTGGCCCGCGCGGCCGCCGGCCTGCTGGCGGGCGGCGGCCTGGGGCTGCTGCTGGGAGTGGCGGTGGGCCTGATGCGCGGCGCGGAGACCCTGCTCGACGCCACCTTCCAGATGATACGCACGCTCCCGCACCTGGCCCTGGTGCCCCTGTTCCTCATCTGGTTCGGCATCGGCGAGGAAGCCAAGGTGGCGCTGGTCGCCCTGGGCAGTTTCTTTCCGCTGTACCTCAACACCTTCAAGGCCATACGCGGCATCGATCCCCGCCTGCTGGAACTGGCGCGCATCCAATCGCTCACGCGCGCCCAGCTCATCCGCGAGATCGTGCTCCCCGGCGCCATGCCCGGCATCCTGGTCGGCCTGCGGCTATCGCTGGGCGCCGCCTGGATCAGCCTCATCGTCGCCGAGCAGGTCAATGCCGACGCCGGCATCGGCTTTCTCACCATGCAGGCGCGCACCTTCGGACAAACCGATGTCATCATGGCTTGCCTGGCGATCTACGCCGCGGTCGGCCTGCTGGCCGACCTGTTCGTGCGCTACCTGGAAAAGCGAGGCGCCGCATGGCAGGCCGGAGCATGAGCGCCGTCGCCCGCGCCGGCCACTACGGCGCTCCGGCGGCGCCCGCGCCGCGTCCGCCGAAAGAAGCCGCGACCGCCGCGACCGCCGCGCCAGGCATGCCCGTGGCGCGGCTGCGCGGCGTCAGCCGGCGGTTCGGACGGCACGACGTCCTGCATGCGCTGGATCTCGACATCCATGAAGGCGAATTCCTTGCGCTCATCGGCAAGAGCGGTTCCGGAAAGTCCACGCTGCTGCGCGTGCTCAGCGGCCTGGACAACGGCGCGCAAGGACAGATCGAAGCCGACGCCCATACCGGCTACGTATTCCAGGATGCGCGCCTGGTCCCGTGGCGGCGCGTCTGGGAGAACGTCACGCTGGGGCATGGCGCGTCCCGCGCGACGCGGCGCGCCCTGGCCGCGGCCTTGCTGCGCGAGGTCGGGCTCGAGGATCGCCTGGACGCCTATCCCGCCGCATTGTCGGGCGGCCAGGCGCAGCGCTGCGCCCTCTGCCGCGCATTGCTGCGGCGTCCGCGCCTCCTGCTGCTGGACGAACCTTTCGGGGCGCTGGACGCGCTCACCCGCATGCAGATGCAGGCGCTGGTCGCCCGGCTATGGGCGGACCATGGCATGGCGGCCCTGTTGGTGACGCACGATGTCGAGGAAGCCTTGCTGCTCGCCGATCGCGTGCTCGTGCTGGACCAGGGGCGCATCGCGTCCCGCCACGACATCGCCATGGCTCGCCCCCGCAATCGCACCGATCCGGCGCTGCAGGCCCTGCGCGAGCGTCTGCTCGGCGAACTGGGCCTGGGCGCGAACGGCGGCCCCCGCGCGATATAGCGGTCGACCCATCCCCGCGCCGCCGGCGGCGCGACATGAACCGGCAGGAGCAAGCCAACGTGACCCGTCTCCCCCCATCCCCGCCCGACGACATCCGCTACGGCATCTGGGCGCCGCACCGCGGCCACTGGGTGACGCCCGCGCGCGATCCCGTCGCCGCACCGTTCGCCCTGGCGCGCGACGTGGTGCTGAGCGCCGAGCGCAGCGGCTACGCCACCGCCCTCTTCGCCCAGCACACCATCAATCCCGCGGGCCAGGACGCCGAGGTGCTGGAGGCGTGGACGGCCGCCGCCGCGGCGGCGGCCCTTACCTCCCGGATCGAGATCATCGCCGCCGTCAAGCCCCGCCTCTATCATCCCGCCGTCCTCGCCAAGATGGCCCTGGGCATCGAGGACATCAGCGCCGGCCGTTTTGCGATCAACCTCGTCAGCGCCTGGTACAAGCCGGAACTCGAGCTGTCCGGCATCGGATTCCCGCCGCACGACGAGCGCTACGCCTATAGCGCCGAATGGATGGAAATCGTGCGCGCGCTGATGGAAGGGCATACGGTCGACCATGACGGCCCTTCCTTTCGCCTGCGCGACTTCTCCTTGCGCTCGACGCGCCATGGCCGGCGGCGCCCCTACGTCTATTCGGGCGGCGAATCCGAGCAGGGCCGCCGGCTCGCCGCGGATCATGCCGACTGCTGGCTGGTCAACGGCCGGCCGGTCGAGGACCTGCAGCCCATGATCGCCGACGTGGCGGCGCGGCCGCGCAAAGGGGCCCCTCTGCGCTTCGGCACCACCGGGTTCGCGCTGGTCAGGGAAACCGAGGCGCAGGCCCAGGCCGAACTGGCGCATTGGCTGTCGGTGCAGGACGGCGACGCCGACACCGTGCGCCGCCAGGTCGGCCATATCGACCCCGAAGCGCGCACGATCCACTACGTCAAGCAATACAAGGAAGGGCGTCTGATCGGCGCCAACGGCGGCACCATCCCCGGGTTCGTCGGCAGCTACGACCAGGTGGCGGAGAGAATCGCCGCATTCCACCGCATCGGCATCGGCACGTTCCTGCTGTCCTTCTTTCCCATGATCGAGGAGCAGGAACGCTTCGCCAGGGAAATCTTCCCCCGGGTGCGCGCCTTGGCGGGACGGCCCTGACGTCCCTGGCATCTCTTCCAGGCGTCCTTCGCTGCGCGCATTTCCACCTTCGCCGCGCGTATTTCCAAATGGGGAGACAGTATTTAAACGCCGTGGATCCAGCGTTTAGAGTGTCAGGTATCTTCACGACGTCCAAGGCAGTCCATCCATGCACCGCAGTGTCCGAAGGAATGGCGCAGACAACTGTCGCCGGCCCGCGCGCCATCCCGAACCGGCGACAACGCCCACACTGCGCCACCGCGGGGCCCGCCTGTTCGGCGCAACGCTGCTCTGGACCGCCGCCGCCCTGCAAGCGGCCTGCGCGGCCACCGCGACGGCCGCCGCGCCGCGGTACGGCGGCATACTCAAGGTAGCGCTGGACGGCGACCCGCAATGCGTCGATCCTCAGCAGCCGGGCAACAACACCGCGCTGAACGTCGCGCGCCAGATCACCGACTCGCTGACCGACCAGGATCCGGAGACCGGCGCCATCGTTCCCTGGCTGGCCACCCGCTGGACCGTCGACGACGACAGCCGCCGCTTCGCCTTCACGCTGCGCGACGGCGTCACGTTCGCCGACGGCACGCCGGTGGACGCCGACGCCGTCAAGGCCAACTTCGAAGCCATCGTCAAGATGGGCGCGCGCTCGTCGCTGGCCTCCACCTACCTGGCCGGCCTCGACGGCGTCGACACGCCGGACGCCCATACCGTGGTGGTGCGATTCAAGCAGTCCAACGCGCAGTTCCTTCAGGCCACCTCCACCATGAGCATGGGCCTGCTCGCCAAGGCGACCCTGGCCAGGTCGTACGAGGAACGCTGCCAGGGACAACTGACAGGCTCCGGCCCCTTCGTCCTCAAGAGCTTCGTCCACAACCAGGCCGTCAAGCTGGCCCGGCGCGACGACTACGCCTGGGGTTCGACGCTGGCGCGCCATGCGGGCAAGGCTTACCTGGAGGGCATCGAATTCCGCGTCATACCCGAGTCGGGCGTGCGCACGGGCAGCCTGGTCTCGCGCCAGATAGACGTCAACACCAGCGTCCTGCCGCAGGACGAGAAGGTATTGCAGGCACAGCAGATCCCCATCCTCGCGCGCGGCAATCCGGGCCTGGTCTACAGCCTTTATCCCCAGGAGTCGCTTCCCATAGGCGGCGACGCCGCCGTCCGGCGCGCGCTCGTCAAGGGCATCAACCGTCCTGAACTGCAAGCCATCCTGTCGCAGTACCAGCGCGCCGCCACCTCGCTGCTGGCGCGGACCACGCCGCTCTACGTCGACCATGCCGCGGACCTGGCCTACGATCCCGAGGGCGCGGCCAAGCTGCTGGACGACGCCGGCTGGAAGCCGGGCCCGGACGGCATCCGCGTCAAGAACGGCCAGCGCCTGGCCATCCCGCTGGAATACTGGCAATCCGTCACCTACCTGGAACTGGTGCAGCAACAACTGCGCGCGATCGGCATCGACCTGCAATTGAAGAAAAGCGTGATCGGGCAGGTAAACGCCAAGCGCGACAGCGGCCAACTGGCGATCCAGTTCTACAACCTGACGCGCGCCGATCCCGACATCCTGCGCACCGTCTTCCTGGCCAGCGGACGCAACGTCAACTTCCGCCAGCCGTCCGAGGTCGACGACGTGCTGGCCCGCTCGGCCGCCACGCTGGACACCGAGGCGCGGCGCAAGCTGGTCGACCAGGCCGTCACGCTGCTGCTGCGCGACGGCCACGCGATTCCCCTCGTGGAGCTGGCGACCGTCGGCGCGACCGGCAGGAACGTGCACGGCCTGCACTACGAGGCATCCTCGCGCCTGCAGTTCTTCGATACGTGGGTCGACCGATGAAACGGGGCGCGCCGGCCTGCGCCTATCTGGCGACGCGCGTGGCCCAGGCCGTCTTCGTCCTGTGGGCGGCTTACACGCTGTCTTTTCTCATCCTGTACATCCTTCCCAGCGACCCCATCAGCATCATGCTGAACCAGGGCGACGGCCTGGCCGATCCCGTCCAGGTGGCGGCGTTGCGCGCGGCCTACCACCTGGACGAGCCGCTGCTGGCGCAATACGGCATCGCCCTCGGCAACGCCTTGCGGCTGGACCTGGGCAATTCCATCCAGACGGGCCAGCCCGTGACCGCGATGCTGGCGCAGGCCGCGCCGGCCACCGCGGCGCTGGCGTTATCCGCGCTGGGCGCGGCATTGGTCCTCGGCGTCGCGCTGGCGCTGGCCGCCAGCGCCGCCAGCGCCGGCGGCACGCCGCGCCTGCGCCAATTGCTGCATTCGCTGCCCTCGCTGGGCGTGTGCCTGCCCACCTTCTGGATCGGCCTGCTGCTGCTCCAATGGTTTTCCTTCGGCCTGCCCCTGTTCCCCGCCATGGGCAACGAAGGATGGCGCTCGCTGGCGCTGCCGGCCGCGACGCTCGCCGTTCCCACCGCGGCGACCGTGGCGCAAGTGCTGCTGCGGTCGCTGGAAGGCGTCTGGCGCCAGCCCTTCGTCCACGCGCTGCGCGCCAAGGGCCTCACGCGCGTCCGCCTGCTGCTCGTTCACGTGCTGCCCAATGCCGCCATCCCGTTGCTGACCATGGCCGGCGTCATCATGGGCAATCTCCTGGCCGGCTCGGTCGTCACCGAGACCGTCTTCTCGCGCGAAGGAATAGGCCGGCTCGCGCAGAGCGCGGTGGCGGTCAAGGACATTCCCGTGGTGCAGGGCGTGGTCGTGCTGGCCGCCGCGGTGTTCGTGGCGATCAACCTGGCGGTCGACCTGGCCTATCCGCTGCTGGATGCGCGCATCACCCGCGAACGTGGACGGGCGCTGGCATGACGGATCCTGCCTGCACCCTGTCCCCGGCCGCCGGCCGCGCCGAGGCAAGCGCCGGCGCGCCATCGCGCGCGGCCCAGGCCCTGCGCGGCATCCTGCGCCGGCCCGCCCTGCTGGCCAGCATGCTGGTCCTGGCGCTGATCCTCGGCTGGGCCGTGGCGCCCGCCCTCTTCGCCAGCGCCGATCCGCTGCGCGGCGTCCCGCGCGACGCGCTGCAGGCGCCGTCGACGGCGCACTGGTTCGGCACCGATCATCTGGGGCGCGACATCTATGCGCGCACCGTGCACGGCACCGCCGCATCGCTGCGCGCGACGAGCCTGGCGGTATTGATCGCGCTCTGCAGCGGCGGCGCCATCGGCCTGTCGGCCGGCTTCCTGGGCGGCCGCGCCGACGCCGCGCTGATGCGCGCCACCGACGTCCTGATGGCCATCCCGACGCTGCTGCTGTCGATGGCCATCGTCACGGTGCTGGGCTTCGGCACCGTCAACGTCGCCATCGCGGTCGGGCTGTCCTACATCGCCACGTTCGCGCGGCTGATGCGGGGAGAAGTCATGCGCTGGCGCGGCGCGACCTTCGTCGAAGCCGCGATCGCCGGCGGCGTACGCACCGGCGCCGTCCTGCTGCGCCACGTGCTGCCGCACGCGGCCGGTCCCGTGCTGGCGCTGGCCGCGCTGGAATTCGGCGCGGCGGTGCTGGCCGTGTCCTCCTTGAGCTTCCTGGGCTTCGGCGCGCCGCCGCCGCAACCCGAATGGGGGCTGCTCATTTCCGAAGGCCGCAACTACATGGCGGCGGCCTGGTGGTACACGACCATGCCGGGCGCCGTCGTGGCGGCCGTGGTGCTGGCCGCCAACCAGGTGGCGCGCGCCGTGCAAGAACAGGGAGACGCGCGATGACGGAAGAACACCCTCGCCTGCTGACGGTCAGCGGACTGACCGTCTCCTACGACGCCGCGTCGCCGCCGGCGCTCGACGGCGTCAGCCTGCACATCCGCCCGGGAGAAATCGTCGCCGTGGTGGGCGAGTCCGGCTCCGGCAAGTCCACGCTCGCCGCGGCGTTGACCGGCCTGCTGCCCGGCAACGCGCGGCGCCACGGCGGCATCCGCTTCGAGGACCGCGACCTGGCGGCCGCCACCGAGAAAACCTGGGTGGCGCTGCGCGGCCGGCGCATCGGGTTCGTCCCCCAGGACCCGGGACTGTCGCTGGATCCGATCCAGCGCATCGGCGTGCAATTGCGCGAAGCGCTGACCGTGCATGGAGCGCCGCGGCGCCATGCGGCGCAACAGGTGGCGCGCCTGCTGGCGGAGGTCGGACTGGATGACGGCGCCCGCGTGGCGGCCGGTTTCCCGCACGAATTGTCCGGCGGCATGCGGCAGCGGGCGCTGATCGCCATGGCCATCGCCAACGAACCCTCGCTGATCGTCGCCGACGAACCGACCAGCGCGCTGGACGTCACCGTGCAGCGCCAGGTGCTGGACCACCTGGAAGGCCTGGCGCGGCGCAAGCGCATCGCCGTCCTGCTCATTACCCACGACCTGGGGGTGGCGCTGGACCGCGCCGATCGCATCGTCGTCATGCGGCAGGGATGTGTCGTCGAAACGGGCGGCACGGCCGCGCTGTTCGAAGACCCGCGCCATCCCTATACCCGCGCGCTGCTGGCGGCCGCGCCCATGCTCGCGCACCGGATGCCGGCGCGGTCCGCGCATGTCCCGGCGGTGCCCGCGGCCAATGTGATCGCGCTGCCGCCACGCCCGCCCCGTGCGCGGGACACGGACCCGCCGGCGAGCCCGCTGCTGCGCCTGGAAGGCTTGACCAAGGTATTCCCCGGCGGCCTGAAGGCGGTCGACGACGTGTCCTTCGAGGTGCCGCGCCACGGCACCACCGGCGTGGTCGGCGAATCGGGCTCGGGCAAATCGACGACGGCGCGGATCGCGCTCTGCCTGGAACGCCCGAGCGCCGGCAGGGTGCTGTTCGACGGCCAGGACGTCACCCATCTGTCGCGTGGCGCCCTGCGGGATTTCCGCCGCCGCGTGCAGGTGGTCTACCAGAATCCCTACGCCTCGCTCGATCCTCGCTACACGCTGGCGCGCATCGTCGCCGAGCCCCTGGAGGCCTATGGCGTCGGCAACGCGGCCAGCCGGCGCGCGCGCGCCGCGGCCTTGCTCGAACAGGTCGAACTGTCGCCCGCCCTGCTCGACCGCAGGCCGGCCCAGCTCTCGGGCGGACAGCGCCAGCGCGTCGCCATCGCCCGCGCGCTGGCCATCGGCCCGGAACTGGTCGTGCTGGACGAGGCGGTCTCGGCCCTGGACGTCTCCGTACAGGCGCGCATCCTGGACCTGCTGGCGCGGCTGCAACGCGACCTGGGCGTGAGCTACCTGTTCATTTCGCACGACCTCGCGGTGGTGCGGCAGATATCCCATCGACTGGTCGTGCTGCGCGCCGGCGCGGTGGTCGAACAGGGGCCGGCATGGCGCGTCTTCGAGCAGCCCCGGCATCGCTACACGCAGGCGTTGCTGGCGGACAGCCCGGGACAGCGGGGCGCGCCGCGGCGGGACGGACTGCACCTGGCCGCCTGAAGCCTCCTGAAGCCCGGCCGGCCCACGGCCTCCCCGCCCCGCCAAACGCCACCCCGCCATGCAAGGCGACAAACCGCCCCGCCCTGCCCTCGCGATCGCCGTCTCTTCCTCCAAAACGCCGCCAAGGACCTTGCGGACCATGACATCCATCCCTCGTTTTCATATCGGACTGGGCCTGAACGCGATCGCGCACGAAGGCCACGCCGGCCATGCCGGGTCGCATTGGGAGCAGGCCATCGTCGACGCCGATGCCGCCGGCGTGGACTTCGTCACCCTGGATGACCGGGCCGGACTGGCCAGCGGCGCCGGCCAGTCGCCATTGGACGCCCTGCTCCTGGCCGCGCGGGTGGGGCCGTTGACGCGCCGCATCGGCATCCTGCCGGGCGCCGTCATCCCCCTGAACGAACCCTTTCACGTTTCCACGGCCATCGCCACGCTGGACTACGTCACGGGCGGCCGCGCCGGCCTGCTTCCCGCCGTGCCCGACGCCGACCGCGCCGGCGCCGTACACCGCCTGGCCGGCGCGGACCTGCCAGGCTTCCCGGCGCCGCGGCGCGACGCGCTCTACGCGGACGCGGCGGCGGCCTTGCGGGCCATCCGCCTGCTATGGGACAGTTGGGAAGACGACGCCATCATCCGCGACGCCGGCAGCGGCCGGTTCATCGACCGGGACAAGCTGCACTACGTCGACTTCCAGGGCGCCGGCTGGTCCATCCGCGGCCCCTCCATCGTGCCGCGGCCGCCGCAGGGCCAGCCGCCGGTCGCCATCGGCGTGCGCGACGACGAGGACATCGCCTGGGCCGCCAAGGCCGCCGACATCGTCTTCCTCCCCGTCGCGGGCGACGCGGCGGCCGAGGCCGCGCTGCGCGCGCGGCTGCGCCAGGCGCGGGCGGATGGACCCGCCGGACCGCTGCGCCACTATGCCGATCTCGCGTTCTCCCTCGACCCGCTGACCCGGGAAGACGGCTGGCGCGACGACGCGCGCGGCAACCATTACGTCGGCACGCCCGACACCCTGGCCGCGCGCATCGTGGACTTCCAGGCTCGCGGCTACGACGGCGTGCGCATCCATCCCCGCAACCTCGCGCGCGACCTGCCCGCCATCGACCAGGCGGTCCTGCCGCGCTTGCGCGATGCCGGGCTGCTGCCGGCGAATACCGATGGGCCCGGTCCCGACCTGCGGCGTCGCCTGGGCCTGCCGCCCGCCCCCAACCGCTATCTCGATGCCACGGCGCCAGGAGCGCAGCAATCATGACCCGCAAGCAGATCATCCTCGGCGCGCACTTCCCCGGCGTCAACAACATGACCGTCTGGAGCGACCCGCGCGCCGGCAGCCAGATCGACTTCGCCTCGTTCAAGCGCTTCACCCAGGCGGCCGAGCGCGGCAAGCTCGATTTCATTTTCCTGGCCGAGGGGCTGCGCTTGCGCGAGCAGCGGGGACGCTTGCACGACCTGGATGTGGTCGGCCGGCCCAATACGCTGGCGGTGCTGGCCGCGCTGGCCGCGGTAACGTCGCGCATCGGCCTGGCCGGCACCCTCAACGCCACCTTCAACGAGCCCTACAACCTGGCCCGCCAGCTCGCGACCCTGGACCATCTCTCGGCCGGCCGCGCGGCGTGGAACGTCGTCACCTCGCCCGGCGCGTTCACCGGCGAGAACTTCCGCCGCGGCGCCTACCTGCCGTTCGACCAGCGCTACGAACGCGCGCGGGAATTCGTCTCGCTCGCGCGCCGCCTGTGGGACGGCGGACGCCACGACATCGATTACCAAGGCGTCCACTTCGACATCCGCGGCCGCTACGACGTGCCGTCGCCTCCGCAGGGACATCCCGTCATTTTCCAGGCCGGCGACTCCGACGCCGGCCGCGAATTCGCCGCCGGCAGCGCCGACGCCATCTTCACCCGCCACGGCGCGCTGGCGGAGGGCCAGGCCTTCCACGCCGACGTCAAGCGCCGGCTGGCGCGGTACGGCCGCGCGCCCGGCGCGCTGAAAATCCTGCCCGGCGTGGGCGTGGTGCTGGGCGACACGGCGGAAGAAGCGACGTGGCGCTACGCCGAAGTCCGTCGGCAGCAGGTCAGTCCCCAGACGGCGATCGTGCTCCTGGAGCAAGTCTGGAATCGCGACCTTTCCGCCTACGATCCCGAAGGTCCGCTGCCGGACGTCGAGCCCGACCTGGAAGGCGGCACCGTTGCCAAGGGCAGGACCCGCCAGCATGACGACAACCTGGCCACCGCGCGCCGCTGGCGCGAACTCGCCCGGCGCGAGGGCCTGGGAATACGGGATCTCATCATCCGCGTGACAGGGCGCCAGCAGTTCGTCGGCACGCCGGCCCAGGTGGCCGATGAAATCGATCGCTACGTGCAGGCCGACGCCGCCGATGGCTTCATCATCGCCCCGCACCTGATTCCGTCCGGCATCGAGGAATTCGTCGATCGCGTGGTCCCCTTGCTACGGGAAAAAGGCGTGTTTCGCCACGACTATGCCGGCCAGACCTTGCGCGAGCATCTGGGCCTGCCCCCCGCGCAACGCCTTTCCGAATCGCGCGCCGAGGCGTTGGCGCACTGAGATTGCCGGACGGCCGGTTATCCGCGCCGGTCGCGGTCGGGTGGAATCGGACTCGCGTCCATGGCCTTGAGTATCTGGTCCAGCCCTTGCACGGCCACGGCGACGTGCAGGCGGCCGCCGGGGCCGCAGACATTGTCGCCGCTGGTCCATGCCGGCGCATCGCCGCCGGCATGGCGGGCCCGCAGCCAGCCTTGCCGGTCGACGAGGAATTGCGCGCCCGCCAGGGTGTCCGGAGTGGCGCCGGCCAGGAAGGCGTAGGCGTCCCAAGCCTCGACGTCCGCGCTCGCGCATTCGGCGTCGAGCGCGGCGCCTCGCGTCAGGACCACCGTGACCACGCGCGGATCGTCGCGTTCATCCTGCGCGGTGGCCGGGCCATGCGCGACGATGCGCACGGGCAGGCCGCGCAGCGCCGACAGCGGCACGCGCCCGCGTCCGCGGCAGGACAGGGAGATGTCGGGCGCGGGGACCGCCGGCATGCCCGCGCCACCGCTGGCGCCGTAGGCAAGCGCGCGCAGGTAGTCGACCATCCGCCATGCATCGGCGGCATCGCCGCTGATGGATACGCCCGGATGATGAAGGATGCGCCAGTAGATTTCCCCTTCCAGCCGGTTCTGGAACAGGGGCTGCCCCAGCGAGCTGGGCCATGTGGGCAGCGATGCCGCGCGCGGTCCCTGGCCGTCGGCCGCCTCGCCATGGCACGCCGCGCATTGCGCTTGATACGCCAGCCTGCCCTGCAACAGGCTGGCGGGGGTATAGGGAAGACCGGACCGATCGAAGGAACTGGGCACCGCAGGCGCCAGGTAAAGCGCGGGGCGCGGCCATGGCGCGTTCACCAGCAGCAGCGCCCCCGCGGCCAGCATGGCCCAACGCCCGCGCCGGCGCCACAGCCCCCATCCCGCCAGCAACGCCGCCGCCGCGACCATCGCCGCCGCCAATGCCAGCTTGCGCCAGACGTATGGGCTGACGGGCAGGTCGGCGTCGTAGCGCCAGGCGAAAGGCCAGGGCAATTGCAAGCCCGGCAGCCGCGGCGCCGGCAGGTCCAGCCATGCGACCAGCGAGTTTGCCGCGACGAGGAAGAGCAACAGTATCGCCGCCGGCAACCACCCTCGCCTGACGACGTCCCATGCCGTCAGGCGTGGAACGCGCGCCTGGCCTGCTCCTACCATGTCGCATCCAGTCCCAGCAGAGATAAAGCGCGACGGCGCAAGTCGGCGATGCGCGGGTCCCCGCGATGGCGCGGATACGGCAGGTCGTTGACCAACTCGTCCTTGATCCGCGCCGGCCGGTCGCTCAGGACGACGATGCGTGTCGCCAGGAACAAGGCCTCCTCGACGTCGTGCGTCACCAGCAGCGCGGTCACCCCCGAACGCTGCCACAGGTCCACCAGTTCGGACTGCATCGCCAGCCGCGTCAGCGAATCCAGCTTGCCCAGCGGTTCGTCGAGGATGAGGATGCGCGGATCGTTCACCAGCGCCCGCGCCAGCGCGGCCCGCTGCGCCATGCCGCCCGACAACTGGTGCGGATAGGCCGAGCCGAAGCGCGCCAGTCCCACGCGCTGCAAGGCGTCGTCGATGCGCGCGCCCTGCCGCGCAAGCAGCCCGCGTGCCTGCAGGCCCAGCGCCACGTTGTCGCGCACGGTGCGCCAGGGATAGAGCGTGGGATCCTGGAACACCAGGATGCGGCTTGGGTCCGGCCGCGCGACGCGCTCGCCGTCGGCCTCGATGACGCCCTGCCGGGGCGTCTCCAGGCCGGCGACCAAACGCAGCAAGGTGCTCTTGCCGCAGCCGCTGGGCCCCAGCAGCGCCACGAACTCGCCGGGCTGGATATCCAGGTCGATATCGTCCAGCACCGGCAGCGCCGCCCCGTCCAGATCGAAGGCGTGGCTCACGCCGCGCACCGCCAGGCGCGCGCCGCCGGACGGCGCGGCGTCGAATCCATCTTCCTCGCCGGCGGATGCGCTACGCCCCTGCACCGCCGTCAACACCCGCCTGGCGGACAATGCCTCGACCTTCGACAGATCGGACCGTTCCCGCGGCGACGCCGTCTCCGCTACCATTTCACGACTCCCTTCTGCCACGCCAGCAGGCGGTCGCGCACCGCGAACAGCAGCGTGATCAAGCCCGAAAACGTCAGCGCCATCACGATCAGCGCGCCGTACATATTGGCGTAGGACGCCCAGCCCTGGGCCCAGGACAGATAGAAGCCCAGCCCGGACTTCACGCCCATCATCTCCGCCGCCACCAGCACCGAGAACGAAGCGCCCAGGCCCATGAACAGCCCCACGAACACGTGCGGCAAGGCGGCGGGGATGGCCACTCGGAAGATCAGGAAGCGCGCGTTGGCGCCCAGCGTCCGCGCCACGTCGTAGAACGCGCGGTTGACGCTGGCCACGCCCGACCACGTCAATACCGTGACGGGAAACCAGGTCGCCAACGCGATCAGGAACACGGCCGCGGCCCAGCTCGACGGAAAGAAGAAAAACGCCATCGGCAGCAAGGCCGTCGACGGCACCGGACCGAGAAAGCGCAGCACGGGATGGACCCAGTAGCCCAGTCCGCGCGACCAGCCTATCGCCACGCCGGTGACGAAGCCGCTGACGGCGCCCAGCACATAGCCATTGGCCAGCAGCCACAAGGAATTGAGCAGGCTGTCCAGCAAGCGCTTCCAATCCCCGACATAGATTTCGATCAAGGACTGCGGCGGCGCGAAGAAGGGGCTGGGCAGCAAGGCCAGCTTGGCCGTGACCGCCTCCCATATGCCGACCAGCACCGCCAGCAGCACCAGCCAGGGACCGGCCCGATGCAGCTTGCGCGCGACCGGCCACGACCGGTACGCCACGCCGCTGACGGCGGCCAGGGCCAGCGCCACGCCGCCCGCCAGCGCGGCAAGGCCGAACTCGCGCGTATAGCCCCACGACTTGAAGCCGACCTCCTGGTTGGGCCACGACAAGGTCAGCACGCCCACCGCGCTCCACAGCAGGCCCGCGGCCAACCCCGTCGTCCACAGGCGCGCGGGCCGTCCCGCCGGCGCGGCGGCGCCGGCGTCGGCCAGGGTGGTGTCAGCCGATGACATCGGGCACCACCACCTTGGCGTATTTCTGCACATCGAGGTTGGGGCTGAGCACCTTGATGCCCTTCAAGTCCTCCGCATAGCCGGCGATCTCCGCGCGCAGCGCGGCGCCCGTGGACGCATGGCCGTGCGTATGCGTGCGCAGGATCGCCGCCACGCGCTCCGGCGGCACCTTCTGCGGAATGTAGGGCGCGAAGATGCGGGCCGTCTCGTCGGGATTGGCCGCCGTCCACTTCTGCGCCGCGATGATCGCGCGCGCCACGGCCGACGCCGTTTCCGGGTCCTTGCGCACCAAGTCGCCGCGCAGGCCCAGCACGCAGCAGGTGCGATCCGCATAGGCGCCGTCCAGATTGGTCGCTACCTGCCGCAAGTGGTTGTCCTCGCGGTACACGAACAACTGCGGATCGTCGCCGGCGATGGCGTCGACCTCGCCCTTGCGCAGCACTTCGGCGAACAGGTCCTGCGGATATTGCTTCCATTCCACGCTGTCCGGGTCGACGCCCGACTGGGCCGCGCGGATGGCGAAGTAGTTCTTGACCGGACTGGCCTGGTCCGACACCGCGACGCGCTTGCCCTTCAGGTCCTGGACACCCTGGATGGGCGAATCGGCGGGCGTCAGCAGCCGCATGCAGCCGCCGTGCGTGCCCACGGCCAGCTTGACGTCGAAGCCCTGCTCCAGCGGCTTGAGCCAGCGCAGGGCCATGCCGATGCCGCCGTCGGCGTGGCCGGTGGCGATGGCTTCCAGCAATTGGTCGGTGCTGCCGCTGAAATTGATGCGTTCTATCTTCAGCCCGTACTGCTCGAAGAAGCCGCGCTCAAGCGCCACCGAAACGGGCGACTGGCACACCGCCGTCTGGCTCCATGCGATACGCAGGGCGCGCGGCGCGGCGTCGGCGGCCAGCACGCGCGACCCCAGCATGGCCAGGGGCGCGACCGCGCCCGCCATGCCCGCCGCCCGCAACAGCGCGCGCCGCGACAACCCGGAACGGGACAGGCCAGCCGGCCCGCCGGGGGATCCATACCGATGCGTCATGATGTCCTCTTTCCTGTTCGTATGCCGCCATGCGGCTTTCCGGCAGTATCGGGGCGTCCGCGGCGCGGACAAAATACAAAGCCGGGATAAACAAAGGGGGATAAGAAAATGCCGCTCAGAGGCTGACGGGAAACAGCCGCCCGAGCGCGAGCAGCAGGATGAGCAGCGCGATGCCCGTTCCCAGGCTCCAGCCGATCAGTTTCTTCTCGACCGGCAATAGCGGCTCGTGGGCCTGGTTGTGGATCTCGGCGCGGATTTCCTGCTCGGTAGGCGTATGTGGGGTATCGCTCATGGCTGGCCTCGCTATGTCGTTATGTCGCTATGGATAAGGAATGTCCGGGACGGGAATGCCCGGGATCCGGCATGGACGCCCCGCGGACACGCGCGGCGCCGCGCCCGTCCCGGTCAAGCCAGGGGCGGCTTGACGCCGGAAAAGAAGATCCAGGAAATGAGCAATCCCACCCAGACCACGAAACCGAACAGGGTCAGCACGTAGACCGCCGCGAGCTTGCCCAGGCCTTCGCGCCACAGCTTGCGGAAATTCGCCAGCACGCCGATCGCGAAGAAGGTCAGGATGAAGAAGATCACGCGGAAGTTGTTGGCCTCGTTGATCGCGCCCTTGAGCTTGGCCAGGGACTGCGGCCCGGCCGCGAGCGCCAGCGCCAGGACGATCGCGAAGCTGGCCGCGTAGCCGAGGATGAACTTCGGAAAGCGCAGCCAGATCTCCCCCGAACGCGCCTTGTCCGGCTCCTGCGGATTGATGTGCCGGGTCCATATCCACGCCAGCAGGAAGGCCCAGATGCCGATGAAGAGATCGATGAAGACCTTGATCGTCGCGGTCGTGCCGAGGATCCAGCCCGGCTGGTAATGGATGCCCTCGGCGGCGGCCTTGGCCAGGATCAGGGACTCCGTGATGCCGCCGCCGGCCACGGCGGCGCCGTCGGTCTTGATCGCCAGGCCTATCCAGGACGCCGCGACCAGGGGCTCCCGCCACAGGAAGTGCTGCGCCAGGAAAGGCAGGATCAGCAACTCCACCACGGCGAACACCACGACCAGCGAGGACACCACCACGGGCACCAGCGGCCGCGCGCGTATCGCGCCGCCGGTGGAAATCGCCGCCGCCACGCCGCAGATCGAGATGCCGGAGGCCAGGGGCGCGGCCCATTCCCGGGTGAAGCCGAACCATTTCCGGGCGACGAAATACACCACCGCCCAATAGATCAGGTAGGCCTCGACGATGGCGGCCAGGCCGCGCAACACCAGCGACAGCGCGAAGCTGCCGCGCTCGGCCGCCGTCACGGCGATGAAAGCGCCCAGGATGACGATGGCCGTCTTGATATAGAGTTCGGGGCGTATGGCCTCGCGCAGCCAATCCGCCAGCCGCGGAAAGAAGTTGCTGATGACCAGGCCCGCCAGCAGGGCCACGATATAGCCCCCTTCGTTGGTCAGCTTCAGCGACCAGCCGATGCCGAACTTCTGCGCGTCCGCCGGCGTGTTGACGGCGAGCCAGGCCACGCTGCCGACGATCCAGCCAAGGTAGGCCAGCCAGAACACCACCGTGAACGCGACCGCGAAGCGCTTGACGTCGGCGCGCAGGAAGCGCGCGCCGATGCCCAGCACCGCCAGCAGCGCCAGCCAGGTCAGCACCAGGGACAGCACCCCCCCTAGCGACGCATAGGCGGGCGTGGCGGGCGCCAGCGCCTGCGCGGCGTCGGTCCAGACGCGGGTGGTCACCGCCCATCCCAGCAAGTCGGGCCCGGCCCAACTGGCGATGGCCAATGCCACGACGATCAATCCCAGCCATACGGCCAGCCAGTCTTCGCCTATGCCTTGCGGCTTGTCGGCGAGCGTTGCATTCGAACCCATGACTCTCCCTCGGCCCGCGTCATGCGGGCCCCTCAGCCCACGATCACAAACATGAAACGTCGTGCAAAAGGTAACAAGGGCGGCGGCACGGCCGAAGAACAGTTTGGCGATGAACAAATAGCGCGGGGAATGAAATCGAGCATGCCGTCAGGCCGACGGCGCGATGCGCAACGAAATCCGGTCCGCTCGAAGCCTTGCCAGGTCTCAACGTTAAGCGTTAGGATATCTCCATATATAGGAATTAAGTTCCAATATTTAGGAAAACAAACGGAACCGCGATTTCACGGGACGACGGCTTCGTCGTCCGCCATTACCAAAGGAGCGTTGAGAATGCTGAACAACTGGGTCGAATTCCTCACCAAGGTCCGGTCTGCCGGCCGCATATTGGCCGGCGCCAATCCCCCCGTGGTCGCCGCCTATCGGGGACTGAACGAAGCGCAGGCCGGCGGCAAGGTCCTGGACGCGAAGACGCGGGAGTTGATTTCCCTGGCGGTCGCCGTGACGACCCGTTGCGATGGCTGCATCGCTTCGCACGTGGAAGCTGCCCGCAAGGCGGGGGTCACGCAAGAGGAATTGGGCGAGGCGCTGGGCACCGCGATCGCACTGAACGCAGGCGCTGCCTATATCTACTCGGCAAGGGCCATGGAAGCCTTCGAACAATTCTCCAGGCAGTAGACGGGCGCCCGGCGTCGCCCATGGGGCGACGCGAGGCCCGTGCGGGATAGCGAACGGCACGGCCTATCGAGAACGTCCAAAAGAGAACGTCCAAAACAACATAAACAGAATCCACCAGGAGACATGCGATGCTTTTACGATTCGGGTTCCTAGCCGCGGCGGCGATGGTCATGATGGCGGCACACGCGGAACAGCCCGCCGCCGGGAGCCATTTTCCCGATCGCCCCCTGCGCCTGATCGTCGGCTATACGCCCGGCGGCGGGGTGGACATCATGGCGCGCCTGATACAGCAGCCCATGTCCGAGGCGCTGGGCCAGACTGTCGTGGTGGAGAACCGGCCAGGCGCCAGCCAGAACATCGGCGCCCAATACGTAGCGCA
This sequence comes from Bordetella genomosp. 10, assembly GCF_002261225.1. Lineage (NCBI taxonomy): Bacteria > Pseudomonadati > Pseudomonadota > Betaproteobacteria > Burkholderiales > Alcaligenaceae > Bordetella > Bordetella genomosp. 10. The sequence goes on along the minus strand of NZ_NEVM01000001.1, from coordinate 1,410,712 downwards.
CTCGCCGGCGGACGGTTATACGCTGTTCACGAGCTCCTCCGCGCTGGCCGTGAATATCAGCCTCTTTCCCAAGCTGGACTACGATCCGGTGAAGGACTTCACGCCCATCGCCTTGTTCGCGCAGAGCCCGAACGTGCTGGTCGTGCGTAGCGGCCTGGACGTCAATTCCGTGGCCGACCTCATCGCCTATGAGAAGCATCGGAAAAGCGCCGGCAATTTCTCCTCGTCCGGCCCGGGTAGCACGCAGCATCTGTGCGGCGAGCTGTTCAACCTGCGGACCGGCCTGAAGGTCATGCATATTCCCTACAAGGGGACCGCGCCGTCCGTCAGCGCGGTGATGAGCGGCGAAGTCGATTACACGTTCATGAACATTCCCAGCGCCAAGGGCTTGATCGCCTCGCACCAGTTGAAGGCATTGGCGGTGACCAGCGGCAAACGGTCGCCCCTGCTGCCGGACGTCCCCACGATGGCCGAGGCGGGCGTCCCCGACATGGACGTACAAGCCTGGTACGGCATCCTGGGGCCGGCGAACATGCCACCTGACGTGGTGAAGCGGTTGAATTCCGTGATCGTGCAAGCGGTGAAGCAGCCGGCATTCCAGGAAAAGCTGCTTTCGATGGGCGCCGATCCCATCAGCGGCTCCCCGCAGATGTTCCAGAAATTCCTGGCGCAGGATATCCAGCGCTGGGCCGGCGTGGTGCATGCCGCCAAAATCAAGCTTCAATAGAAACGGCGCCCGTCACCGTGCCTTTCCCCGGCAAGGCACGGTGACGGACGGTTATATCCTGCGCTACCTATCCAGCTCCAGCACCGTATCGTGCAGCCAGTCGGTCAACGAGGGCTGCTGCGCTATATCCAGCAACCGCTCCTGCATCCGCGCGACCGCCCGTTCGCCGTAGCGGGGACGCAATAGCGCCGACGATTTGTCGAGCAGACGACGGCGCTGCTGCTTCAGGTCGGCCTGCGGCTGGCTCGCGTCATGGGTATGCGTCACCCTGTCTTTTCCATCGTCTAGCGTTACGCGCGCGTTCGCGCGCGGCACCTCCGCATCGCCGTGCACGTGGACCCGGTCGCGCCACGCCACGACGTCCGGATCGACCAGCGCGCTTCCGGAAAGATTCTCTTCATTGCTGGTGTCGCGGCCCGCCAATGCCAGGGCCACCATGTGCGCAATACTGAATTTGGCTTCCGACACGCTGGTTGGCCGGGCAATATTGCAGACACTCATGTACTGCGGTTCCACGTGAACGTCCACCCGGCGGCAGCCGGCGCGGGCAACGCGATCGCGCAGCGCCAGCGCGGCCTCGATGGGCGCCTGGGTACCGTAGCAGGACGCGTGATACTTGAAGACGATGCGGCGCGCTTCCCACGAACCTGCCTCCGGCTGGATCCGCGACGGATCGAAATCGCGCGCATAGACCTGCACGAAACCGCGCGGCCGTTCGAGGAGGTCGTCGAAGGTCTGCATGCCCTGGTCGACCAGCCCGGCCGCCATCAGGCCATTGGCGGCGGCGCGGCCCGCATGCAGGGGCTTGGCGGGCGAGCCGAAGACGCTGCGCAACCCGCCGGTCAAGGTGGCGGCGAAACCGAACGCGCGGCACAGCGCTTCCTCGTTCATGCCGAGCAGCCGGGCCGCGGCGGCGGTTGCGCCGAACGTACCCAGGGTAGCGGTGTTGTGCCAGCCTTCGCGATAGTGGCTGTTTCCCATGACGACGCCCAGCCGGCTCTGCACCTGCACGCCGGCGGCGAAGGCCGCCAACGCTTCCGCCCCGGAAAGCCGGCGCGCCTGTGCCAGCGCCAGGATGGCGGGCCACAGCGGCGCGGAGGGATGCACGCGGGAAGGCAAGTGCGCATCGTCGAAATCCAGCATATGCCCCGCGGTGCCGTTGACCAGGGCCGCCTGCGAGGCCGAAACGCGTTGCGGCGAACCGAGCAGGTTGCACGGCCCCGGCGAAGGCTCCAGCGCGATCCACGCCCGCAATGCCTGCATCGGCGGGCTGTCCCACGCCGCGAGTCCTACGCTGAACCAGTCCAGCAGACAGTGGCGGCCGATCTCGCGCACGTCGTCGGGCACGTCCGGCGTGCCGAAACCGAGCGCCTGATCGGCCAGTTGGCGGGTCATGGGTATCGAGGACAGCTCGGTTTCCGGTAGTGACATGTCTATCCTGGTTCAGGGAGGCATCCGCGACCTCGCGAACGGCGCGAGGCGCGGACAGCGCGCAATGGGAAGGATGTGCACGGCCGACAGGCCGGAATCAGCCGGCGCTTTGCTGCACCACGCGGTCGACGAATACCCCCGCCTTGCCCGTGTAGGCATGGGGATCGAGCATGGCGTCGATATCCCCCTCGTTCAGGCGCGACGCCACTTCGGGGTCGGCCATCAAGGCATCCTTCAGGCTTCCTCCCTTTTCGAAGACGTCCATGCAGATCCGATAGACGATCTCGTGCGCTTCCTGCCGGCCCAGCGTTTCTCCGAGTTTCATCATGACCGCCTCCGACAACAGCAAGCCATTCTGCACATAGAGATTTCGCTCCATGTTCTGCGTGCGCACGCTCAGGCCGGCCGTCACCGCGGCTATCTTCTTGAGCGCGGCGTCGGTCATCGAGAACAGCCGGGGGATCAGTTCCCGCTCCATCTGCAAGACCACCTTGTCGCGCTCATGCTCGGCCATGACGCTCTCGATGGCGCTGGGCACCAGCCCGCGAACCAGGCGGGCCAGCGCGATGACCGTCTCGCAGGCAGGCGGGTTGCGCTTGTGCGGCATGGTGCTGCTGCCGACCTTCCCCGTGGCGAACGGTTCCTCCAGCTCGGCGGTCTCCGTCTTCTGCAGACTGTAGATTTCGTGTGCGATCTTGCCCGCGGTATTGGCGCAGATCGACAATACGCAGGCCAATTCGGCAATCGCGTCGCGCGAGACGTGCCAGGTGATGGCGGGGCAGCCCAGGCCCAATTCCTTGAACAGGCGCTCCTGGACTTCGATGCCGTTGTCGTCCAGCGCGGCAAGCGTGCCCACCGCGCCGGAAAACTGGCCGACGAGCACGCGCGGCCGCATCTGCTGCACCCGCTCGATATTGCGGCGCATCTCCTCGGCCCACACCGCCGCCTTGAAGCCAAAGGTGATGGGCAGCGCCTGTTGGCCATGGCTGCGGCCGACCATCGTCACGTCGCGGTATTTTTTGGCCAGATCGCGGACGTTCTGGTGGACCGCGCGCATATGATTTTCCACGACCGCCAGCGCGTCGCGGATCTGCAGGATCGTACCGGTGTCCACGATGTCCTGGGTCGTGGCCCCCCAATGGACGTATTCACCGGCATCGCCCGCGCACGCCTTCTTCATGGCCCGCAGCAAGGGAACGATGGGGTGCGACGTGCGATCCATCTCGGCCTTGAGCTCGACCAGGTCGATGTTCTCGACCTTGGCCTTGGCCTGGATCTCCCTCGCGGCCGCCTTCGGGATGATTCCCATCTCCTCCTGGACCTTGGCCAGGGCCGATTCGACGTCCAGCCAGCGTTGCACGGTGGTTTCGTCGCTAAAGATGTCGCGCATTTCGGACGTCCCGAATTGGTCGCGGAACAACACACTATCAATCACATAAGCAGCCATGTTTTGTCTCCATATTCTTGAAAATCGTAAATCGATGCGGGCGGCGCCCGGCTCGATCAACGGCGTCCAAATGGATTCGCGACCTCGAGGTCGGCGGATATCCATACGCACTTGGTCTGGACGTAGTCGCGTATCGCCTCGATACCCGACTCCCGGCCCACACCGGACTGCTTGTAGCCGCCGAACGGCGACGTGAAACTGGTGGAGCGATAGTTGTTGATCCAGATCGTCCCCGCCTTCAGGCGATCCGCCATCATCAGCGAACGCTTCAGGCTGGTGGTCCAGACGCCGGCCGCCAGGCCGAAGGCGATATCGTTGCCGATCCGGATGGCGTCCTCCTCCGTGTCGAAGGGGATGACGCTCAGCACGGGACCGAAGACTTCTTCCTGCGCGATGCGCATGGCGTTGTCGACGCCGGTAAAGATGGTCGGCTCGACGAACCTGCCGGCGCCGATGTCGGGCCGGGCCTTTCCGCCCAGCACGCACTTGGCGCCCTCCTTCTTCGCGATCTCGATGTAGGACATGATCTTGTCGAACTGAGCCGGCGTGGCGATGGGTCCGATCTGGGTTTCCTCCAGCCCCGGATCGCCCAGTTTCGCGGTCGATACGAAGTCGATCAGGCGCTTGACGAAGGCGTCATGGATGCTGCGCTGCACCAGCAGGCGCGATCCGGCGATGCAGGTTTGCCCCGAGGCCGCGAAGATGCCGGCCACGACGCCTTTGACAGCCTGTTCCTGGTCCGCGTCGTCAAAGACGATATTGGGCGACTTGCCGCCCAACTCCAGGGTCACGGTTTTCAGGCCACGCGCGGCCATCTCGTAAATCTTCCGGCCCGCCTCGCCGCCGCCGGTAAACCCGACATGCGCCACCTTGTCGTGCGTAACCAGGGCTTCACCGGTCTTCGCGCCCCCGGTCATCACGTTCACCACGCCGGGAGGGATGCCGGCCGCCTCGATCAAGGCGGCGAATTCGATCATGGAAGCGGAAGTGAATTCCGAGGGCTTGACCACGGCGGTGCAGCCGGCGGCCAGCGCGGGACCGAGCTTCCATGCCGTCAAGGACAAGGGGGAATTCCATGGCGTTATGATCGCCACCACGCCCTTGGGTTCGTGCTTGGTGTAGGCGAACACGCCCTTCTTGTCGGTGGGAATGACCGAGCTTTCGAACTTGTCGGCCAGGCCCGCGTAGTAATGCAGGTAGTCGGCCACGTACTTCACCTGGCCCGATACCTCGGTAACCAGCTTGCCATTGTCCCGGCGTTCGATATCCGCCAGCCACGAGGCGTTCGCCGCGACCAGGTCGGCAAGCTTGCGCATGAGACGGCCACGCTCGCTGGCGCTCATGCTTGCCCAGGGGCCCTCATTGCCGGCGCGCCAGGCGGACTGCACGGCGCTATTCACGTCCTCCGCGCCGGCGTCGGCGATCATCGCCCACGTCTTGCCATCGTAGGGTTGGGTGGTCGCGAAGTACTTCTTGGAAACGGGGGCGCGGTGTTCTCCGTCGATATGAACGCCGTAGTGCGGCAAATCGCCATGCGTCGCGAGAGGACCGCGGGGAAGGGGAAGCTGTGTCGCCTGGGCCATGAAACGAACCTCGTATCGGAAATGGCGGCCCTGTCCACCATGGGCATCGGGCCAGGGGATCGAACACGCCATCCCAAATTCCTGATGCCATGTTCTATGCTGTGAAAACCCATTGCATGATAGGAAGCGCGTCCCAAATCGTCAAGGCGCCTCGACAGGGGAAGCCTTTTCCGTGCGACCGGGAAACCCAATCTCTCTACGCCCTTGTTATTCTGTGGTTTTCTCTCGGGAAAAGGCCTGGACGGGGCCCTTCGCGCACAAAACAGTCCGGGTCACAACTAGCGTTATCACCTAAGCATATTTCCATAATATAAAACCATTGAATCAATATTTGGAACACGATAATCTACTTCCGAACGAGAACCAGACGCTCTGAAGACCATGACGGGACGCACCTACACCGCGGCGCATTGGGGGCTTTACGAAGTAACGCCGGCCCGGAACGGCGGCCGGCCGACGCTGCGTCCCTTCCATGACGACCCTGACCCCTCGGAGATCGGCCTGCACATGGGCTCCCGGGAGGTCGCGCGCAACCGTGTCCTGCGTCCCGCGGTACGGGAAGGTTGGCTGCGCCATGCGCGCGGCCTGACCCGTGAAGACACGCGGGCGCGCGGCGACGAACGGTTCGTGGAAGTGGGATGGGACGAGGCCCTGGGCCTGGCTTCGCGGGAGTTGGCTCGCGTGCGCTCCGCCCATGGAAACGGCGCCATATTCGGCGGCTCCTACGGCTGGTCCAGCGCCGGCCGCTTTCACCATGCGCAAAGCCAGGTCCACCGCTTCCTCAATGCGATCGGCGGCTATGTGCGCCACATGGACTCCTACAGCCTGGCCGCCGCGCGGACGCTGATGCCTTACCTGGTCATGCCGATGGACGAGCTCATGGCCGACCACACGGACTGGAAGACCCTGCGCGAGCACTGCCAGTTATTCGTCACGTTTGGCGGCGTCCCGCGGAAGAACGCGCAGATCGCCGTCGGCGGCACCGCGCGGCATCTCGTCAAGGACAGCTTGCGGGAATTGGCCGGACATGGCGTACGTTTCATCAACATCAGCCCCGTCCGCAGCGATATCGATACCGGCCGGGACTTCGAATGGATGCCCATCCGGCCCAACACGGACACCGCGCTGATCCTCGGCATCGCGCATACGCTGCTGGCGGAAGACCGGCATGACAAGCGCTTCATCCAGCGCTACTGCGTGGGCTTCGAGAAGTTCGAACAGTATGTCCTGGGACGCGAGGACGGGGTCGCGAAGACCGCGGCATGGGCCAGCGGCATCACCGGCATCGGCGAAAAGGACATCATCGCGCTCGCGCGCGACATGGCCGGCGCCCGTTGCATGATCAACATGGCCTGGTCGCTGCAACGCGCCCACCATGGCGAACAGCCCTACTGGGCCTTGCTGTCGCTGGCCGCCATGCTGGGGCAGATAGGCACGCCCGGCGGCGGCTTCGGGGTCTGCTACGGCGCCGAGAACCTCATGGGAAGCCGCTACCGCAAGTTCCGCGGCCCCACCCTGTCGCAGGGCCGCGGAAGCGTCGACGATTTCATTCCCGTGGCCCGTATCGCCGACATGCTGCTGCATCCCGGCGATACTTACACCTATTGCGGGCAGACCCGGTCCTATCCCGATATCCGCCTCGTCTACTGGGCAGGCGGAAATCCCTTCCATCACCATCAGGACCTGAACCGCCTGCTGCGCGCCTGGCGCAAGCCGGAAACCATTATCGTCAACGAACAATACTGGACTCCTACCGCCAAGCTCGCCGATATCGTATTTCCCGCCACGACCAGCCTGGAGCGCAATGACATCTTCTACGCACAGCGCGAGCCCTACGTCGCGCCCATGAAGCGCGCCATGGCGCCCGAAGGGGAATCCCGCGATGACTACGCCATCTTCAGCGAGCTGGCGGCAAGGCTGGGCGCCGGGGAAACCTTCACCGAAGGGCGTGACGAGATGCAATGGCTGGAGCACCTGTATGACGAGTGGATAGGCAAGGCGCGGGACGCCGGAGTCCGGCTTCCCTCATTCCAGGCGTTCTGGAGCCGGGATCTCGTGGAAATCGAACAGCTCGACGAGCCCGTCGTCCTGCTCTCCGATTTCCGCGAGAATCCCGAAGCCCATCCCTTGAAGACGGCTTCGGGAAAAATCGAGATCTTCTGCGAGCGCATTGCCGGGTACGGCCATGACGATTGCCCGGGCCATGCCGTATGGATCGAACCCCACGAATGGCTGGGTTCCGGCAAGGCGCGGATCCATCCCTTCCACCTGATTACCGACCAGCCGGCAAGGCGTTTGCACAGCCAACTGGACCACAGTCCCCACAGCATCGAGGCCAAGATACAGGGCCGCGAGCCGGTGTGGATACATCCGGAGGACGCCAGGGAACGGGGCATCCGCGACGGCGATGTCGTCCGGCTGTACAACGCCCGCGGCAGTTGCCTCGCCGGCGCGCTGCTCACCGCCGATGTCCGGCGCAATGTTCTCAAGCTGTCCACGGGCGCCTGGTTCGACCCGGAAAACTGGGCGCCCGGCAACAACATGGACAAGCACGGCAACCCCAACGTCCTGACCGCGGACGTTCCGGCCTCATCCTTCTCCCAGGGTTGCAGCGCCCAGACCTGCCTGGTCGACATAGAACGCTATGCCGGCGCGCCGCCGCGCGTGACGGCCCATGACCTTCCTTTCCTATCTCGTGGAGAACCCTAATGGGACTGCAACGCCTCTATCATTTCGTCACCACCGTCACTCAGGCCTATGACGACTGTCCCGCGGACTGGGAGGCAGCGAAGCGCGAAACGCTGCTCATGCCCAAGGTCCGCTCGGCGCTCGCGGAATTGATCCGGCAGGACGACTGGCTGCCGGAGGCTTGCGCGCAACCGCACCCTGCGTACTACCAGCAACATCTGCTGCATTGCGATCCGCTGGAGCGCTTCAGCCTGGTCAGCTTCGTATGGGGGCCGGGCCAGGGCACCCCGGTACACGACCACACCGTCTGGGGATTGATCGGCATGCTGCGCGGCGAGGAACATTCCCAGCCCTTTCGCCTCGCCGGCGGCAAGCTGGTCGCCGACGGGGAACTGGAAATGCTGAAACCCGGCGACATCGGCAAGGTGACGCCCACCGGCGACCAGGACATCCACCAGGTCCGCAATGCCTACGACGACAAAGTGTCGATAAGCATCCATTTCTACAGCGGCAATATCGGCAAGATCCATCGCCATGTCTTCGACCCGTCCACCGCGGCCGTCAAGGACTTCGTTTCCGGCTATGCCAATTCGATGGTGCCCAACATCTGGGGCGCCGCGTAGGCGTGCCATGCCGGCATAGCGCAGGATGCCGGCCCCCCTGCTCGCTACAATCAGGGCCATGCGGGTTTTGGAGGCGCTGGGCGCCCCATGCCGCCCGGCCCGTCAGATACAGGGACCATATGGAGAAAGTTTTCTATAAAGGCCTTGCGCTAATCGAAACCATGGTGGCGCGCGAGGAACCTTATGGCATTACCGAACTCGCCGCCGAGTTGGGCCTGACCAAGAGCAACGTGCATCGCCTGCTGCAGACCATGGTCCTGTGCGGCTATGCCACCAAGGACCCGATTACCAATCGCTACCAATGCACGCTGAAACTCTGGCAGTTGGGCGCGCAACTGGGCAATCGGCTCGATCTGCGCAACGTCGCCCGCCCCTATCTGCTGGAACTGTCGCAGGCCACCAGGGAAAGCGTCCACCTCTCGATCCGGCATGGCGGCGACGCCATCTACATCGACAAGATCAACTGCGCGCATCCTGTCGGAACGTTCGCTCAGGTCGGCGGGCGCGCGCCCGCCTACGCGGTGGCAACCGGGAAAGCCCTGCTCTCGGCATTGGCCGACGATGAGCTCGCGCAAGTCTGCGGCGAATTCCGCCGATTCACTTCCCTGACCATCGCCGGCATCGAGCAGTTGAAAGCGGAAATGGCCAGGACGCGACGGCGCGGCTTCGCGATCAATCGCGGCGAATGGCATGCGGAGGTCGGGGGTATCGCCGCGCCGATTTTCGACGCCGCCAATACCATCCGCGGCGCCATCGGCGTATCCGCCCCGCTGGAACGCCTGAATCCGAAGACCATGCGCGCTTTCGCCGAACTGGTCACGGGCGCCGCCGATGCCATCTCCCGGGCCTTGGGTTATTTCGGCGACCATATCTATACCTCGGACCTGAAGGACCTCAAGGACCTGAAAGACCTGAAGGACCTGAAGGAATCGGCGGACGCGCCCGCTTCCTGATCGCGGAACTTCGCAAAACGCCGTGTGCCATGCGGATAGCCCACGGCGGCACGCATGGCCTGCCCCCCTTCCGGGACAGGAAACACATCGCCAGGCTTTCGTACTCCTTCCCATAAATTTTGGGGCCGTCGGGCAACCGGTAAGCTATGCTATTTTATCGATCCCAATATTTAGGATGCGGCGATGGACAAGACTTTATTGAAAGGGCTGGCGGTGCTGGAGGCCGTGATGGAAACGGAAGACCGCGTCCAGACGATCGAGTCGCTGGCCTCGCGGGTAGGACTGACACGCAGCAACACGCATCGCACGCTGCAAACCTTGATGCACGCCGGGTTTGTCACCAAGGATGGGGAAGGCGGCAGCTATCGCGGCGGCATCCGCCTTTTCGAACTGGCCGCCCGGCAGTTGGCCCACCTGGACGTGCGGCGGCTCGCCACGCCTTTCATGCGCGCGCTGGCGGACAAGACCGGCGAAACGGTTCATCTTTCCGTTCTCGACGGCTTTGACGTGGTCTACGTCGACAAGATAGACAGCGCCATGCCGATCAGGGCGTATTCGATGATAGGCGGGCGCGCGCCCGCCTATGCCGTGGCCACCGGCAAGGCCCTCCTTGCCCACCAACCCGAAGACTATGTGGATGGATTGACCGGTCACATGATCCGGCACACGCCAGCCACGCTGGTCTCCGTCCCCGTCCTGAAGGAAGAACTGCGCAAGGTCGTGCGCAACGGCTATGCCATCAACCGCGGCGAATGGCGCGAGGGCGTCGGCGGGGTCGCCGTGACCATCTTCAATTGCCTGGACCAAGTCGTCGCGGCGGTCGGCATCTCCGGTCCGCTGGACAGGCTGACGCCCGCGAAGATGAAGGCCTGGAGCCTGGACGTCAAGAAATGCGCGCACGAGATATCCAAGAACCTGGGCCATGACGAAACCGCGCTGAACTGATCCCGGCGCTTACTGCGATGATTTCAGATTCAGCGCCGACACCATGGATTGAAGCGTTTTTTCATCCTTGTGGATCACCTCGGCGAATTGGGCCGGAGACTGCGGAGTCACCTCCACCCCCAAGGTCTTCCACGCCTTCTTGACATCGTCGCTGTTGAGCGCGGCGTTCAGGTCGGCGTTGATCTTTTCCACTATTTTCGGCGGCGTGCCGCGCGGCGCCATCAGGCCCCACCAGGTGCTGATGTCGAAACCCTGCAAGCCCACTTCGGCGAACGTCGGCACGTCGGGCAGCAAGGTCGAACGCTGCTTCTGGGCCACCGCGATCACCCTGATCTGCTTGGCGTCTATCAGCGCGGTCACGGACGGCAGGGAGGGAAAGGCCATCGTGATCCGGCCTGACATGAAGTCGGGCAGCCACTGCCCCACGCCCTTGTACGGGATGTGCAGGATATTGGCGCCCGTGAGCTTCTTGAACATCTCTCCCGCCAGATTCGACGTGCTGCCCACGCCCGTCGACGCATAGGTCAGCCCCTTCCCTTCCTTGACCCAGGCCATGAACGCCTTGGGCGTCTTGATATCGGATTGGGAGGGCACGACCGCGATATTCGGCGCGGTCGCGATCATGCCGACCGCCACGTGGGACTTGCCCATTTCGTAAGGCAGGTTGTCGATGACGTACTTGCTCGTGACATAGTCATTCGCGGCGACGAGCAGCGTATAACCATCGGGGGCAGCCTTGGCCACATAGGCGTTCGCGATCGTCGCGGTCGCGCCGGGACGGTTCTCGACCACGACGGACTGGTGCCATATCTTGCCCAATTCGCTGGCGACCTTGCGCGCCAGCGTGTCCGCCGGGCCGCCAGGCACATAACCCACGACCAGGACGACCGGCCTGTCGGGAAAGCTGGATGGGGACGCGACGGATGGCGCGGCGGGGACGACGGCTGCTGCGGCAAGTAAAGCAAGCGTAGCGATACGCATGATGCATCTCCTTTGATTGTGCACGCTGGCGAATTCGCAGCCTTTCAGCTCACATCCGCATCCAGGCGCTTCATGGCTGAAGCCGGGTAACGATCCCCGGCCCATACGGAGGCGGGGAGAACGGACTCGAGTTCCTGCAACTGCGCATCGGTGAGGCGTATCTTCAATGCGGCCAGGTTCTCCCTGATCTGCGCGGCGGTGGTGGCGCCGAGGATGGGAATGACCTGCCCGGTACGGCGGATCCAGGCAATCGCCAATTGTGCCGGGGTCACCTTCAGGGACGCCGCGTAATCCTTCACGCGCTCGACCAGTTCAAGGTTCTTCTTGAAATTCTCGCCCTTGAACCGCGGATATTCGTGGCGCTGGTCGCCCTCGGGAATGTCGGCCGGCGATTTGATCTGGCCGGTCAGAAAGCCGCGCCCGAGCGGCGCGTAGCCGAAAAAGGAAATGCCCAGGCGCTCGCACACCCCCAGGATGTTCCGTTCGGGGTCGCGGCTCCACAGGGAGTACTCGCACTGCACGGCCTCGATGGGGTGCACGGCCAGCGCCTTCATCAGCGTGGCTTCGCTCAGTTCGCAAATACCCAGCGCCTTGACCTTGCCCTTCTCGACCAGGCGCGCCATCGCGCCGACCGTCTCGGCGACCGGCACATTGGGATCGACCCGGTGCAGGTAGAACAGATCCAGGTGGTCGACGCCCAAGCGCTTCAGGCTGGCGTCGCAGCACTTCTCGACCCGTTCGGGACGCGCATCCAGTCCCTTGGCATCGGAAGTCTTGCCGAAGAGGAAGCCGAACTTCGACACCAGCATTACCTGATCTCGCCGGCCCTTGATGGCCTCGCCGATCAATTCCTCGTTATCGCCATCCGCGTACAGGTCGGCCGTGTCTATGCAACGGTAGCCGGCGTCCAGGAAGGCATGCACCGTCTCGATGGCGTCCTTGCGGGACACCTCGCCATAGCAGCCCGTCATTGCCATGGTACCGAGTGCCGCCTCGACCTTCGGGTTGCCGCTGGGATGCTTATCGTTCATGGTCTCCTCCGTTATAAATCCCATAAATTGGGATCAATGTACAAATATTGTTGGATCATGCTAAGAAGACAACAACGACTTGTCAACGGCGTTTCCACCTACCCGGCGCAAATCTCCTGCGAATGGAATCAAAGGGCTATATGAAAAAAGATGAGGGCGGGCGAATTTGAGTCAATTTGAAACTGTTCTACAACATAGAACAGCGATTCATAATTAAGCATCCTTTCCCCGGAAACCGCCCCTTCCCCGCCACTGGAAGGCTCTCTCACATGCGCGGAACGCGCAGACGGGTCCCCGCGGTCCGTACCTGGGTACCGGACCGCGGTTCGTTTCCTGCATTCAAAGCCTGGAGATGGTGGCGGCCGTCATCACGATGGCGGCCACTGCCCGACGGCTGCGATGCCGTGGGTGTTATGGACTATCGACGCAAGCCTGGATCTTGCGTCATGCCTCCGCCGGCCCCGCGCCGCGCAGCTTCGTCATCAGCGCGAACACCAGCAGGGCCAGGGCGCAGAAGATCGCCATGCAGCCCGTCACCGCCAGCACGCCGACGCGCGCGAAGAGGTCGCTGACCAGCCAACTGGAGAAAGCGCCGATCCCCATCATCAGCGCGTTCATCACGGCCGCGGCCGAGCCGGCGATATTGCCCAGCGGCTGCAGCGCGCCCTGCTGGACGCTGGGCGTGATCAGGCCGTAGCAAAAGGCATTCAGCATGAACAGCGGCGCCAGGTTCCAGGCGCGCACCAGATGCGTCAGGGTCAGCGCCAGCATGACCATCGCCGACACCAGCGCGACGCTCAGGCCGATCTTGATCAAACGATCGCCGGGCACATAGCCCGCCATGCGGCCGCTCAGGTAGGACGCCAGCATGATGCAGGCGGCCGCCGCGCCGAACAGCAGGCCGAAGGACTGCGGCGGCACGCCCAGCGCCTCCATCAGCACCAGCGACGATCCGGTGACGTAGGCGAAGTGGCTGCCGAAACCCAGGCCGCAGATCAGCATATAGGCGACGCACACGGGCTTGCGCAGCAAGGCCATATAGGCGCCCATCACGGAAACCGAGGGCGGCCGCTGTTCCGCGCCCGCGCGCAGGCGCGGCGCCGACTCTTCCAGGCCCAGCCACACGACGCCGAGCACGACCACGCCGCCTATCATCATCATCGCGTAGATGGCGCGCCAGTGCGCCACTTCCAGCAGGAAGGCGCCGACCGAAGGCGCCACCATGGGCGCGATGACGCGGATGATGGCGATGTTCGACAGGAGCGTGCGCACCTTCACGCCGTCGAAATGGTCGCGCACCAGGCTCATGGACAGCACCGCGCCCGCCCCGGCGCCCGCGCCCTGCAACAGGCGCCAGGCGAGGAAGGTATCGATGGTGTTGGAGAAGGTGCAGCCCGCGCCGCCCAGCGTGTAGACGACCAGGCCGGTCAGCAGCACCGGCCGGCGGCCCAGGCGGTCCGATAAGGGCCCGTAGACCAGCGGCGCCGCCGCGAAACCGACGAAGAAGATGCTGAGGCTGAGGGCGACCCGCGCCGCGTCGGTATTCATGTCGCGCGCGACCGCGCCGAAAGCGGGCAGGCCGACGTCTATCGACAGGGACGCAAGCGCGGCAAGCGCGCCGCAGAAAAGAATGAAATAGAAGGAATGGGGGGAAATGCGGAAACGCGGCCGGAGGTTCATCGACGAGGTAGGCGAGGGAGACGGGATGCCGCCGCTCGTGGCGGCGGCACGCCGTTACAGTTTAGCGCAGGCCGATTTATGCACATTCCCTCCACACTTGCCGCAAGAGTGAAAGCAAGGCTTGCAACGCGCAAATCTCTGTGAATCCGGCGTTTTCTCATGCCAATTCGACGTTGCCCTACCTAGAATCGCCCCCACGTTATGCATGTCGTCCCGCGTGGGCGAGAAGAGGGTTTCCATGTTGCATCGCTTGCGGCGTAAATGGTCCGCATGGACGCCGGAACACCAGCGCGTCGTCGTCGACTTCCCCGATCCGGCCGAACTCCGGCGGCGCGCCGCGACGGCGGCCGTGCCCATGGGGATGATCGCCGCGTTCTTCACCCGGGACAGCGTCTACGAAGCGGAAAAGAACCGCTTCCTGCGTTCCGCCGAGCTCCTTGGCCTGCCGGCCGACGTCGTGCCCATCGAATCCACCGGCTCATGGGTGCGCAACGCCGCCATGAAACCCCGCGTCCTGGCCGCCCTGCGCGGCAAGCATCGCGGCCCGCTGCTCTACGTCGACGTCGACGCGGTCTTTCATCGCAACCCCTGGCCGGAATTGCTGTCCCTGGACTGCGACATCGCCGCGTACTACGAACCGGAAGGCCATCTGCTCAGCGGCACCCTGTTGATCAACGACACGGCCGCCGCCGCGGCGCTGCTGGAGGCCTGGGCGCGGGCCTGCGCGGCCGATCCGGAGGCCTGGGACCAGGTCGTGCTGGAACGCCTCATCGCGGAAGACGCGGCGCGCGCCCAACCGCGCTACAGGCTTTGCCGCCTGCCGGTCGCCTTCTGCTGGATCTTCGACAAGACCAACAACGAATCCTGCGACGCCGTCCACATCGAGCACCTGCAGGCCAGCCGCGAGGTCAGGCAACGCAAGCGCGTGTTCGGCCGCCCGGGCAAGGCCGTGCGCCGCCGCCGCGAACGCGCGGTGGCCATAGAGCAAGTGCTGTTCGGCCCGGAGCCAGAGCGCGGCGCGGCCGCACGGCAGTGAAACACCGCCCCATGCATGGAAAGCCCCGCTTCAATGCACCGGTCTTGCCGAGGCCGCCAGGGTCAACTGGTCGGCCCGCCCCTCGTACGCGATGTCGCTACGAAAAGCCCAGGCGCTGCTTTCGAAATGCAGGGGAATGCTGGGCAGCAGGTCCAGCGCCCGCCGCACCGCCTGCTGCAAAAGCTTCTCGCGCTGCCCCGGGTCCACCGTCGTGATCGCCTGGCGGAACACCTTGTCGAATTCCGGATCCGAGAATCCGCCGTAGTTGCTGGTTCCCGCGCCGGCCTGCTTGTCCAGCGACGTCACCCAATACGTCAGGAACGACGAGGCCTCGCCCGTGTCCGATCCCCAGCCGCCCATCGCGAAACTGAATTCGCGCTTGGCGCGCTGTGGGAAAAACAAGGCCCGCGTCATCGCGTTCACGTCCGTCTTGATGCCGACCCGCGTCAGGTACTGCGCCACCGCCTGCGCCACGGCGGCATCGTTGATATAGCGATCGTTCGTCGCGGAAAGCGTCATCGAGAAGCCGTTCGGATAGCCCGCCTCGGCCAGGAGCTTCTTCGCGCCCGCGGGGTCGTACTTGAGTTCAGGCGCATGCGGCAAGGCCCCGAACATCCCGTCCGGCAGGAACTGGTTGGCCGGCGTCGCCGCGCCGTCCATGATCCGCTGCGCGATGGTCTTGCGATCGATCGCCATCGAAATCGCCTTGCGCACGCGCACGTCCTGCAAGGGGTTCTTGCCGTCGGGCGCATGCACCTGCGGGCTGGGCGACCGCGCCACGTCCATCTGCAGGAACAGCACGCGCGCCGACGGCGTGACGACGTACTTGTGCTTGCCGTCGCCGTCCAGGCGTTTCAGGTCCCGCGCGGCCGGGTTCTCGATCAGGTCGAAGTCCCCCGCCAGCAAGCCCGTCAGCCGCGGGCCGGCGCCGGGCACCGGCGTCATCCTCACTTCCGTCCAGGCCGGTTTCGTTCCCCAGTAGCCCTCGTTGCGCGACAGCGTGACCGCCGTTCCCCGCACGAAGGACTTGAAGGTGTACGGCCCCGTGCCGATGGCGTTCTTGCCCGAGTTGAAGTCCTCCATCTTCGGCCACGGCCCCGTCACGCCGCAATTGTGCGCGGGATCGAAACGGATCCGATCGTGCTGCACGATGCCGCTCCACAGGATCCAGATCCGCGTCAGCTCGTTCGCCAGCAACGGGTACGGCGCCTTGGTCTTCACCACCAGCGTCGAACCGTCCTTCACGGACATGGCCTCTATCTTCTTCGCGACATTCTCGTAAGAGCTCGCGATGGCCTGCGGATTGTTCAGGACGCGGCAGAACGTGAACATCACGTCCTCCGGCGTGAATGGCTGGCCATTGGAGAACCTGACCCCTTGCCGCAAGGTGAATTCCCAGGTGGTGTCGTCCACGGGCTTCCATGCGGTCGCCAGGCCCGGCGCCAGGTTCATCTTCGCATCCGAGGCCACCAGCGTCTCGAACACATGCGCGGACAGCGCATCGTTGGGCGTGGCCTGGTGATAGTGCGGGTCCATGGACGTCGGCTCCGACGCCAGCCCTATCCGCAAGATCCGGTCTTGCGCCTGCGCGGCGCCCGCCGCCCATGCGAACGAGACCGCGAGAAGCGCCGCGCGGGCGGCCTTCGATGTGCCTGCCGTCATTGTCATTACCCCTTGTATTGGGCAAGCCGGGAAGACGGGAGACGCATCCCGAGGCCGCCGCGTCCGCGGCATCGAGGCCCCGGCAGGTCATTCTAGCAACGCCCCGCCCGCCTGCCCTCGCCCCCGGGCACCCGGGATTACCCGCGCGTTCGCGCGCCGGCCGGGGATTTCCCGCACGTTCAATTAAATCGAAAAACGCTTTCGCCCCGGGCGCATTCCCCCGCGCCCCCTCGCAACGCACAATCGCCTTGAACAGCTTCGGCGCACAACGACTACACATGGAGACAAACGATGGAAACCTACGATGTCGCGGTCATCGGGGGCGGCAACGCGGCCCTGTGCGCCGCCCTGTCGGCGCATGAGTCGGGCGCCCGGGTCGTCGTCGTCGAACGCGCGCCCAAGGACAAGCGCGGCGGCAGCTCCGCCTTCACCGGCGGCGCCTTCCGCATCGCCTACAAGGGCAGCGACGACCTGAAGACGCTGATGCCCGACCTGAGCGAGGACGAGCTCGCCAACAGCGATTTCGGCAGCTATACGGAAGACCAGTTCTACGAGGAGGCGGTGGCCATGAGCGGCTACCGCGCCGACGCCGACGTGCTCGACACCGTGGTCAGCCGGAGCTTTCCCACCATGATGTGGATGCGCGGCCATGGCGTGCGCTTCGTGCCCATCTACGGCCGCCAATCCTTCAAGGTCGACGGCAAGCACAAGTTCTGGGGCGGCCTGACCGTGGAAGTCTCCGGCGGCGGCCTGGGGCTGATGCAGTCGCTGTACGCGCGCGCCGAGAAGCTGGGCCTGGACCTGCGCTACGGCGCCCGCGCCCACGGGCTGGAGCGCGCCGGCGACGCCTGGACCCTGTCCATCGAACAGGACGGCGAGACGCGCGCGCTGCGGGCACGCGCCGTGGTGCTGGCCACCGGCGGCTTCCATGCCAACGTGCGCTGGCGCGCCCAATACCTGGGACCGAACTGGGACCTCGCCAAGGTGCGCGGCTCGCGCTACAACACCGGCGACGGCATCGACATGGCGGTCAGCGCCGGCGCCGTCGCGCACGGCAACTGGACCGGCTGCCACGCCGTGTTCTACGACCTGAACGCGCCGGCGTTCGGCGACATCGACCTGCTCAACCAGCAGAAGAACTATTTCAACCTGGGCATCGTGGTCAATGCCGACGGCCGGCGCTTCGTCGACGAAGGGCTGGATTTCCGCAACTACACCTACTCGGGCATGGGCGCCCGCGTGCTGGCCCAGCCCGGCGCCGTGGCCTGGCAGGTCTTCGACGCCAAGACGGTGGGGCTGCTGCCCGACGAATACCGCGTGCGGCACGCCACCCGCCTGCAGGCCGACACGCTGGAAGAACTCGCCGCGCGAATGGAAGGCATCAACCAGCGCGGCTTCCTGCAGACCGTGCGCGAATTCAACGCCTCCATCGATCGGGACGTGCCCTTCAATCCCGCCGTCAAGGATGGCCGCGGCACGCGCGGCCTGGCCGTGCCCAAGTCGAACTGGGCCCATCCGCTGGACACCGGCCCCTTCGTCGCCTATGCGGTCACCTGCGGCATCACCTGCACCTATGCCGGCGTCAAGGTCAACCCCAACGGCCAGGTGCTCGACGGCGACGACCGGCCGCTGCCGGGCCTGTACGCGGCCGGCGAGATGGTCGGCGGTCTCTACTACGTCAAGTACGCCGGCGGCATAGGCCTGACCGCCGGCGCGGTGCTGGGCCGCATTTCCGGCGCGCATGCCGCGTCGCACATCGAACCTATCCACAAGCCATGAGCAATTCCGATCTGAACACGACCCTGGTGGTCGTCGGCGCCGGCATGGCCGGCTTCGCGGCCGCGCTGCAGGCCGCGCAAGACGGGCATGACGTCGTCCTGCTGGAAAAACTGTCCGAGACGGGCGGTTCCTCGGCCATGTCCGGCGGCTGCCTGGCCTTCGCCGGCACCGACCTGCAACGCGCCAACGGTGTGGAGGACTCCGACGCGCTGCTGTTCAAGGACCTGCGCGAGGTCGGCCAATTCGAGAACGACGAAAGCCTGGTGCGGGCCTACGTCGACAACCAGCTCGACACCTATGAATGGATGAAAGCGGCCGGGGTTCGATTCGGTCCGCATATCGAGACCTCGTCGGGCCAGTCCGTGCCGCGCGTCCAGAACGTCGACCCGGCCGACGCCGTGCGCGCGCTGGCGGCCAGCGCCAAGGGCACCGGCCGCGTCCGCCTGCTGACGGACACCCGCGCCTTGCGCCTGGTCCGCGATCCGCAAGACGGCCGCATCGCGGGCGTGACCGCGCAGCGCGAGGGCGAGACGTTCAAGGTGCTGGGCAGCCGCGGCGTGGTGCTGGCCAGCGGCGGCTTCGTGCAGAACGCCGGACTGATCCACCGTTACGCGCCCCAGTACAACGAGGAAACGGCGGTCTTCATCGGCGGCGCGGGCAACACGGGAGACGGGCTGAAGATGGCCCAGTTGATGGGCGCCGACTGCCGCGACATGATCTACATCAAGGGCACCTACGGCAAGCACCCCACCGACGAGACCAACCACCACAGCCTGCTGGCGGTGTACAAGGGCGCCATCGCCGTCAACCAGGACGGCAAGCGCTACGTCGACGAATCCATCTCGTACAAGCTGCTGGGCGACGCCTGCATCCGGCAGCCCTATGGCGCCACCTTCCAGATCTTCGACCAGCCCATTTTCGACAGCGGCGACAACCAGACGCGCATCCTCGACATCGAGCGGCGCCACGAGGAAGGCCTGGTCATCCAGGCCGACACCCTGGAAGAACTCGCGACGAAGATCGAAATGCCCGCCAGTGCGCTGATCGACACCGTCCAGGCCTACAACGGCTATGTGGAGGCCGGCCGGGATCCCGACTTCGGCCGCGAACACCTGGTGCACCAGCACGGCAGGCTGGTGAAGATCGAGACCGCCCCCTTCTACGCCTATCCCTCCACCGCCGCCGTCTACGGCACCTACTGCGGCTTGTGCGTCGATGCCGCCATGCGGGTGCGGGACGTCTACGGCGAAACGCTGCCGGGCCTGTATGCGGCGGGCGAGGTGGTCGGAGGCCTGCACGGCGCCGCCTACATGACCGGCTCCGCCCTGGGCAAGGCCGCCATCTTCGGCCGCATCGCCGCGCGCACCGCGCTGGCGGGCTGAGACGGAGGGCCGTCATGCATATCGCGGTGCTCCTCGCGGGCGTGGCCGATCCCAGGAAGCCGCTGCCCCGGCCCGAATCGGGCGACTGGCGCGACCTGCCGGGCGCGGGCGCGGTGTCGTACAAGCTCAGTCCCTTCGACGAAGCCGCGCTGGAAATCGCGCTGAAGCTGCGCGACCAGGGCGCGGCGACGCGGGTCACGGCCATCGTCACCGACGGCGCCCGGGACATCGCGCTGATGCGGGCCGTCGCGGCGCTCAAGCCCGACCAGGTGCGCGGCCTGAATCCGCCCGCCGCGCAACGCGGCGACCCGGCCTGGCTCGCGCGGCACGCGCCCGCCCTGCTGCGCGAGGACGATGCCTGGCCCGGCCTGGTCCTCATCGGCCGCGAGCATGGCGACCTGGACGACGGCATGGCCCCGGCCTACCTGGCCGAGTCCTGGGACCTGCCCTACGTGGGCCTGGCCTTGCAGGTACAGGCGCGCGCCGGCGGCGGCTGGACGCTGCTGCGCAGCGGCGCGCGGGAGGACGAAGCGCTGGACCTCCCCGCGCCCGCCATGGCCAGCATCAGCAACGACAAGCGCAACCGACTGCGTCATCCGCTCATGAAGAACGTGGCGCTGGCCAAGCAGCTCAAGTTCGACCAGGCCGCGCCGGACGACGGCCCGGCCGCCGCGCGCGCGACGCTGGCCCAGGCCGCCCCCGCCGAAACCGCCGCGCGCGGCGCACAGGCCTGCCGGCTGTTCTCCGGGCCCGTGGAATCGCAGGCAGCCGCGCTCGCGGACTACCTGCGCGCGGCCGCGGCCACTCACTGAGCGAGGCCATCCATGCCCGATACCCCCACGTTCCTGGCGCTCATCCCCGGCTGCGGCGAAGATCCGGCGGCCGGCCGCGCCCTCATGGACCTGGCCCGGCGGCTCGCCGGCCGCCACGGCGGCGAGACCCATGCCGTGCTGGCCGGGCCGGCCGCCACGCGCGAGGCCGCCCTGGCCAGCGCGGCGGCCGCCGGCGTCGACCACGCGTGGTTCATCCCGACGCCGCCGGACGTCTCGCAAACGCAGCAATACGCCGACGTGTACGCCGCGGCGCTGCGGCCCGGCGAGCCGGCGGCGCTGCCGCCCCGCGCCCTGATGCTGGTGGCCGCCCATCCCGAGAACGAAGCCTTCGCCGGCGCCCTGGCCGCGCGCCTGGACGCCGCGCCGCTGGGCCGCTGCACGGACCTCGAATTCGACGCGCACGGCACGCTACATGCCCGGCGCGGCGCCTACGGCAACCGGCTGCGCGTCACCCTGGCCTGCGAGGGCGCCGCGATCGCCGCCGTTCGTCCGGTTCGTCCGCCGGCCGGCCAGGCCGCCGCGCCCACGTCCGCCCGGCAGACGATCACCCATATACTCGACAATCTGCCCGCGCCCCGGCCGGCGCAGCCGCTCACGCGCCTGCCGCGCGACGAAGCCCACGCCGGCCTGGACGGCGCCCGCGTCGTGGTGGCCGGCGGCCGCGGCCTGGACGGCGACACGGCCTTCCCGCTCCTGTACGGCATCGCGGATAGGCTGGGAGGCGCGGTCGGCGCCAGCCTGCCCGCCGTCGACGCGGGCTGGGCGCCCGTCACGCGCCAGGTGGGTATTTCCGGAAAATACGTGGCCCCCGACATCTATCTCGCCATCGGCATCTCCGGCACGCCCCAGCACCTGGCCGGCATAGATCCGCACACGCGCATCGTCGCCATCAACAAGGACGCCGACGCCAACATCTTCAATGTCGCCGAGGCCGGCGCCGTGGCCGAATGGCAGTCCCTGCTGCCGGCCCTGCTCGACGCATTGGACAACACCCGCGGCGCTTGAATTCGCCATCGCCAGGCGCCGCCACGGGAAGACCATTCATAACGATACGGAGACCAACCATGCGCACTCGACAATCCACGCGGCGCGGCGCGCTGCGCAAGCTGGCGGCGGGCCTGGGCCTGCTGCTGCCGCTGGCGATCGCGGCCCCGGCCATGGCCGCGGACAACTATCCCAGCAAGCCCATCCGCCTGGTCGTGGGCTATCCCCCCGGCGGCTCCAACGACATCGCCGCGCGCATCATCGCGCCGGAACTGGGACAGGCCCTGGGCGCCTCCGTCGTGGTGGAAAACCGCGCGGGCGCGAACGGCGTCATCGGCGCGGACCACGTCGCCAAGTCCGAGGCGGACGGCTATACGCTGCTGCTTTCCAGCATCAGCCCCATCGTGCTGGCGCCGCAGACCATGAAAACGCCGCCCTTCTACGCGCCCAAGGCATTCAAGGCCGTCAACATGATGGCGCTTACCCCGGAAGCCATCGCCGTCGGCCCCAAGCTGAGCGGCGTCAAGAGCCTGAAGGACCTGCTCGACAGGGCCAAGACGCAGCAGATCACCCTGTCCTCTTCCGGCACGGGCGGCCTGCCGCACCTGACCATCGAACTGCTGCGGAAGGTCCAGCCCAACATCGTCCACGTGCCCTACAAGGGCGCCGGGCCGGCCGTCACCGACACGCTGGGCGCCCACGTCGACGGCATAGTCATGGACCTGCCGCCCCTCTATAGCCTGATCAAGGAAAAACGCCTGACGCCGCTGGCGGTCACCAGCGAAAAGCGCGTGGACTTCCTGTCCGACGTCCCCACCGCGCAGGAAGTCCTGCCAGGCTTCAACGTGGAGAACTGGGTGGGCATCTTCGCGCCCGCCGGCACGCCCGACGCCGTCGTCGCGAAGCTGGACGCGGCCTTGCGCAAGGCCGTAGCCGAATCCAAGGTGAAGACCTTGCTGGCCGACGCCGCCATGGCGCCCGCGGTGCTGGACTCGCCGCAGGCCTTCCAGAAGCGGCTTGCCGACGACTATGTGCGCTGGGGCAAGGTCATCAAGGACGCCGGCGTCGAACTGAGCAATTGAACTGGGTCAGGAAAGGGACACGCCCGCATGACGCGCGAGCATCCACCGGAATCCTGGCGCCTGCCGGAAATTCGCCCTCCCGGCAGGCGTCCCCGCATGGAACAAGCCGCGGCCGGTCAGGGGTTGGCGAACATCACGGTTTCGCTGTTCTCGGCCTTGCAGAAGCGGGCGATGCTGCCGACCGAATTTGCGTGCTCCTGGGCGCTGTGCGCGGCGCACAGGTCTTCCAGCAGGATCATCTCGTAGTCGCGGTCGTGGCCGTCGCGCGCCGTGGCCTGCACCACCGCCTGGGTGGAAACGCCGGAGAAGTAGATGCGCTGAATGTTCTTGGCGCGCAACTGGGCCTCCAGCGTCGTCGAGTAGAACGGGCTGACGCGGTGCTTGACGACCTGGATGTCGCCCGCCTTCTGTTCGAGCTCGGGATGGATCTCGGTGCCCCAGGCGCCGAGCTTGAACAGCCCGTGCTGCGGCGCGGCCGAGAACACCTGCGAACCTTGCGGGCATTCCGGATAGCCTTCCGAGAAGCCGACGCGGACGAAGCCCACGGCGATGCCGGCGACGCGCGCGCGGGCGATGGCCTTGGCCGTCCTGGCGACGACCTGGCGCTCGCGCGCCTGCTCGCCCAGCGGACTCTTGCCGTTGGGGCCGTCGGCATGCACCAGGTCGTTCTGCATGTCCAGGACCAGGAAAAGGGCTAGAGGTTGTTGCATGATGGAATCTGCCTCAATGAAGGTTTGTCGGATAAGGGAAGGACCGATCGGGGAGCCGATCGGCGGCGGAATCGAAGCATCGACGGAAGCATCGATAGTAGAACCGGCAGGCGCGCCGAACGAAGCACCGATCGAAGCGCACCCCGTGGCGGGACATGAACATCGATCGAAACCCCGCGCGAAGGTTCAATCGCACCAGAGGCCGCCGTTGACGTCCAGTATCTCGCCGGTGACGAAACCGGACCCCGGCGCGGCCAGGAACAGCACCGCCGCCGCGACTTCGTCGGCCGAGCCCATGCGGCCCATGGGAATCAGGTCGCGCAGGACCGGCGGAAATTGGGTGGTCATGGCCGAGGCCACCGGCCCGGGCGCCACGGCGTTGACCGTGATGTTGGACGAGGCCAGCTCCTTGGCCAGGAAAGCCGTCATGATATGCACGCCGGCCTTGGACGCGCCATAGGCGACATTGCTGGCGCGCGCCTGTTCGCGCGGATCCAGCCAGGGGCGCGGGTTGCCGCCGTTCTTGCCGATGACCGATCCCAGGTTGACGATGCGGCCCCCGCCGCCGCGCTTCATATGCGCGATGGCGGCCTGGCAGCAGAGAAACGTGCCCTTGAGGTTGATGTCGATCACACGGTCCCATTCGGCCTCGGCCAGGTCCTCGGCGCTGCCCAGCGAAACGACGCCGGCCACGTTCACCAGGATGTCCAGGCGGCCCAGGCCGGCCACGACCTCGTCCATGCAGCGCACGACGTCGTCGCGGCGCGTGACGTCCAGGGAGCAGGCCTGCACGCCGGCCACGGGCGGCTCGAAAGCCGCGCGGTCGGCGGCGACGACCCGCGCGCCATGGGCGGCCAGGGCGACACAGACGGCCCGCCCGATGCCGCCCGCGCCCCCCGTCACCAGGGCGACCTGGCCGGAGAAAAGATCAGCGCTGTACATCATCATGATTCCTTGAAGACCATATCGAATGCCGCTTGGAGGCGGGTTTGCATGAGCGCGCCGGGCCGTCCCAAGCGCGAATCCTCCCCTGGGGAGGGAGTCGCGCAGCGACCGGAGGGCGCACCAATACCCGCGCCGGGCCGTCCCAAGCGCGAATCCTCCCTTGGGGAGGGGGTCGCGCAGCGACAGGAGGGCACGCCAACTATCGCGTCCCATAGCGCGCCGGCCTGGGCCGCCCTGCCCGCGTATTGCAGGCAGTCCTCGAACTTGCGCCTGGCGCGCGCCGCGTCGACGCGCAGGTCCGCCGCCACGAATTGCGCGCGCGAGATCTCCCGCCCCTGCTCCAGCAGCGTCAGCACGGCCCTCGGATGCCCCGGGTTGTCGGGCAGCCCGTCCTCCAGTTCGATCCGCCCGGCCATGCGCAGCACGTCCTCGTCCGCCAGCACCTCTACCGAGAACCCCCGCAGCGTGGGCGCGCCATGCACCAGGGTGTACGCGGTCATGAAGGGAATGCTGTACTTGGCGTCCTGCAGCGTCGCCGGGCGGCGGCGCTGGGCCAGGGGCCGGCACAGGCGCCCCGAGGACGGATTGACGGCCACCCGCACGCGCGCTTCGGGATGCGCCAGGCAGGCGTCGCGGGCGGCCATGGCGACGGCGACATAGGGATGCGACAGGCGGCAACTGGGCCAGGGCTTGATATCCACGTCCCGCGCATGCCAGGCCGAAAAGTCGAGCAGCATGGCGCGCTGCCGCGAGGACAGGGCGCCCGCCAGGTAAAGGCGGAACAAGCCGGCGGCGCCGTCCATGGCGCCCGCGGGCCCCGTCACGCCGGCGCGCGCCAGCAGGGCCGCCTGCAGCCCGCCCTGCGCCGCGAACGCCGGATAGATGCCGCGCGCCGTGGCGCCGGTGCCGAAGCCCGCCTCCTTGCCGCCGGCCAACTGCATATAGGCCAGCCCCAGGGCCGAGACCAGTTGGCGCTGGTCCAGCCCCAGCACCAGGCCGGCGGCCGCGGCGGCGCCCAGATAGCCGAACAACTGGGTGAGAAACCATTCCGAGCCCGGGCCCTCGCCCTGCGGCGCGCAGATCACGCCCAGCCGGCACATGAGCTCGCTGCCCAGCGCCACCGCGTCGACCACCGCGGCATCCCCGGCGTCCGCCAGTCCGGCGGCGGCCATGGCGGCGGGAAGCACGCAGGTGCTCGGGTGCAGGCGGCCGACGTCGTGGATGTCGTCGTAGTCGAGGATATGAATGAGCGAGGCATTGATGAAGGCGGCGGCCAGCGGCGCGGCGCGGCCGCCGCCGATCAGGCCGCTCGTTCCCGCGCCATGGCCGGCCAGCAGGCCGTCGATGACCTGGCGGCCCAGCGCCGAGCCCCGCGCCGCCAGGGCGATGCCCAGCGAGTCGGCGATATGCAGGCGCGTCTTGTCCCGCATGTCCGCCGGCACGCCGGCATGGCGCGCCTGGAGCAGGGCCCGCGCCAGTTCGGCGCTTAGCGATACGGTGTCCGCCGCCATGTCCGGCCTCGCCTAGCGGAGGTCCGCGATGTGGTTGGCCGACCGGCGGCCGAACACCAGCCCCTTGAGCACCGACGTGGCGCCGGTGTAGTTGGTGTAGTAGGTGCCCACGATCTCGCCGGCCGCGTACAGGTTCCGGATGGGGTTGCCGTCGGTGTCGAGCACCTGCCCGGACGGATTGATCTTGAGGCCGCCGAAGGTGAATACGTTCGACGAAATGATGGGATAGGCGATGAAGGGACCTTGCTCGATGCGGCGCGACCAGTGGGATTTACCCGGCGCGAGCCCCCGCGTGGCCAGGCCGTCGGGCTCCAGCGGCTTGAAGCCGGCCTCATCCGGGCAGGCGTCGTTGTAGCGCGCCACGGTCGCTTCCAGCGCGCCCGCGGGCAGGCCCAGCTCGGCGCCCAGCGCGGCCAGCGTGCCGGCCTCGATGGCGGGCTGGTCGGTGCGGATGGCGAGACGATAGTTCGGCACGTCCTTCACCCGCTGGTCCAGGACGACGTACGCGATGCCCTGCTCCTGTTCATAGATGCGGCGCGTGACGCGCTCGTACCAGGCGTCGACCGTGCCCGGCGCCTCGTCGGTGAAGCGTTGGCCCGCCTTGTTGACCAGGATGCCGTAGGGAAAAATGAAGACCGACGGCTCGGACGCGCCCGACCGCGGATCGACCGGCTCGGCGTGGTAGCTGCCGAATTCGCCGCTGGGCGCCGCGCCGGCCTCGAACGCCATCTCGATGCCCTCGCCGCGATTGAAGTACCCGCCCTTGCACACCGGCCGCAGGTAGACCGAGCGCGGGCCGATGTACTTCGCCATGAGCGCCGGGTTGCCCTCGAAGCCGCCGCAGGCCAGCACCACCGCGCCCTTCAGCCGCACGCCGCCCTCCTCCGCATGATGGGCCAGCAGGCCCTGCACCGCGCCGTCCTCGTCGACGAGCAGGCGCCGCGCGGTGGTGCGATAGAGGAAGGTCACGCCCAGGCTCTCGGCCCGGGCGGCCAGGGCCTCGACCAGCGCCGCGCCGCCGCCCACGGGCAGCAGGCGCGGCTGCGTCTTGGTCAGGAACTGGGTGGGCAGGAAGTCGAACTTCACGCCCATGCCTTGCAGCCAGGCGATGGTGTCCGGCACGTTGTCGGCGAAGCAACTGATCAGTTCGGGATCCAGCACCGCCAGCGTGCGCGCGGCGTGCGACCACGAGGCGCGGTCCCGCACCATTTCGGCCGCGAAATCGGGATCCATGTAGACGCCGGCGTTCTCGGCCAGGTGGGTCTCGAAATCGTCGGACACCTGGTCGATGGCCTTCATGCGCAGGTAGGCCTCGGTATAGCGGCTCTGGCCGCCGCGGTCGGCGTGATCGGCGCGCTCCAGCACCGCCACCGCCAGGCCGCGCTCGGCGGCCGCCACCGCCGCCGACAGGCCGGCCACGCCGCAGCCGGCCACCACGACATCGAATGTACGTTCCATGCTCTCCATCCTCGGGAAATAGGCATCTGCGCCGTATCCGTCGGCGCTACACTCGATAGAGTAGGATGCTGCCTGCCCGCGTGTTAGCCCCCGGCGGCTAATGCGCGATTAAAAAAAATCGAAAGGAGACACATGGACAAGCTATGGGCCATGGAAGTGTTCGTGCGCGTCATGGAGTGCGGCAGCCTCTCGCGCGCGGCCGAATCGCTGGATCTCGCCAACGCCACGGTCACCACCAGCCTGCGCAATCTGGAGGCGCACCTGGGCACGACGCTGATCCAGCGCAACTCCCGCCACTTGCACTTGACCGAGGAAGGCCGGATCTTCCTGCCGCACTGCCAGGAGATCCTGCGCAGCGTGGCGCGCGCCGAATCTGACGTGAAAATCCACGGCAGCGACGTGGTCGGCCCGCTGCGCGTGGAAGCGCCTTTCGCCATCGGCCAGAACCTGCTGTGCCCGGCCCTAGTCGAGCTCACGCGCCGCCACCCGGGCCTGTCCGTTTCCGTCTCGTTGACCAACGACCCGCACAACCTGATCGAACGCGCCACCGACGTGGCCATCCGCATGGATCGCGTGGAAGACGCCGACCTGGTGGGCCGGCCCATCTACGAAGCGCAATACGTGGTGTGCGGCACGCCGGAGACTGTCGGCGCCATGCGCGCCGCCTCGCCGCGCGAGCTGGATCCCGTCCGCTGCCTGGGCCTGTTCGCCGAAGGCAACCATGCGCCCAATCCCTGGCGCTTCGCCAAGGACGGGGACGAGGTGGTGGTGAACCCCGGCGGGCCGCTCAGCTTCAACAACACCGCGGCCCTGATCCAGGCCGCCTTGCAGAACGTCGGCCTGATCTACGTCCTGGACGTCTTCGTCAGCGACCTGGTCAAGCGGGGCCAGATGGTCGAGCTCTTTCCCGACTGGCAGACCAGCAAGCGCACCTTCCACGCGGTGACGGTGAAGTCGCGCTTCGCGGCGCCCAAGGTGCGCGCCTTCATCGACTTCCTGCTGGAAATCTTCGACGCGCGGCGCCGCCCCAGCGTCACGACGATGGTTGCAGTCGGTCCAGACCGTAGAAAGAAAAGACCTCACTGACGCGCCCGGCCTCGGGCGGCTTGTGGAAATAGCCCTTGCGGCAGGTCTTGATGCCGCACAGGGTGCGCAGGTCGTGCATGGCCTCGGCCTGCTTTATCCAGGCGGCCAGGGAATCCAGCACGGGCACGCCGTCCACCTCGGCGATGCCGTTCTGCGCCAGCAGCACGTTCAACGGCGCCTCGCCCGGGATGATGACGTCGGCCCCCTGCGCGATCAGCTTGCGCGCCGCGGCCTGGAAGCGCCCGATCAGTTCGGCGGGATCGTCGAAGCCCTTGAGTACGTCGTTGAAGGCGAAGCCCACCGGCGCCGCGCCGGCGAAGCGCGATTCGAGGCCGTGGTTCCTGGCGTTCTCGGCGATGAGCTCGTTCATGTCGTCGATGAAGAGCAACACGCCGAACTTGCGGCCCAGCATGCAGGCCGTCAGCATCGCCGACTCGCCGTAGCCCACCACCGGAATGTCCACCAGGCTGCGGATTTCGCGCAAGGCGGGCTCGGGCAGCGTGCTCAGCGCGTAGACGTCGTAGCCCTCCTCCTGCGCCTGCACCGCGGACGCCATGAATTGCAGGGCATGGACGTACTGGAAGGCGACGTGGCGGATGTCGGTGCCGGGATAGTTGCTGCGGTAGGTGCCGGCCTGCATGCCGTGCATGTCGATCCGCGTGCCGGGCCGCGCCACCTTGGCGAAGTGCCGCTTCAGCGCCTCGCTGTAGGGCCCGAGGTCGCTGAGGACGGTAAAGCTTTGATGCCAGATTTTCATATCACATCGCTGTAGGGAAGGGTTGGTGATCAATCCACGTGGACGTGGGCCTCGTCGACGACCTTGGCCCACTTGCTCACTTCCGACTTGAAGAACGCCTCGAATTCCTGGGGGCTGGTCCCCATGGGATCGCAGCCGACCGCCTCCAGCGTGGCGCGCACCTCGGGCGCCTGGGTCGCCTGGGCGGCCGTCTCGCTCAGCTTCCGGACGACCGCGGCCGGCGTGCCGGCGGGCGCGAACAGGCCGAACCAGGCCGTGGCGTCGTAGCCGGGCACGCCCGCCTCCGCCACCGTGGGAATGTCGGGCGCGGCCTTGGAACGCGTCTTGGTCGTGACCGCCAGCGCGCGCAGCTTGCCGCTCTTGACCAGCGGCAAGGTGGTGACGATGTTGTCGAAGGTCAGCGGCACCTGCCCGCCCAGCACGTCGGACATGGCGGGCGCCGCGCCCCGGTAGGGAACGTGCTGCATCTTGATGCCGGCCTGGCTGTTGAACAGCTCGGCGAACAGGTGCGCCCCCGAGCCGTTGCCCGCGCTGGCGAAATAGATGGGCTTGTCCGAAGGTTTCCGGGCGGCGGCGATGAGGTCGGCCACCGAGTGGTACGGCGTGCGGGGATTGACCACCAGCAGGAAGGGCGTGGAAGCGACCTGCGCGACGGCGGTCAGGTCCTTCAGCGGGTCGTAGCTGAGCTTGGGATAGAGGCTGGGGTTGACCGCCAGCGAGATCGTGCCGAACAGCACGGTATAGCCGTCGGGCGCCGCCTTGGCCACGTAGTCCGAGCCGATGTTGCTGGCGGCGCCGGCCTTGTTCTCGATGATGATGGCCTGGCCCAGCAGGGCGCCCATCTTGGCGGCGATGGCGCGGGCGGCCACGTCCGAGGCGCCGCCCGCCGGAAAGCCCACGATCAGCCGGATCGGCTTGTCGGGATAGGCGGCGTGGGCGGCGCCGGCCAGCCCCAGCGCGGCCAGCACGCCGCCGGCCAGCAAGGTCTTGAGGTGTTTCACGGTTGTCTCCGGTTCTTTGCCTTCGCGGTCGGCGGTCGGCCTTGTCGGTATTGCGAAGGATTTTGCCCGCCTCGCGCCGATCGGAGAACCGGAAGAAGCCGAAGAGGCGATTCACAAATCTTGAATGCTCGCGGCTTGAATGCTCGCGGGCGCGCAGGCCCGGGCCGGCGCCCGTTTCGGAATTCTTGAATGGCGCATTCGACGCCCCGGCCTATCTCCGCGCGAGGCGCGCGCGCCAGAATCACAGCACAAGAACACCACGGCGACGAGGAGACGAAAATGAAACCATGGTTGCGCGGCGCGATATCCCTCGCCGCCCTGACTACCTTCACCCTGGCCCTGCCCCTGGGCGGCCTGGCCTTGCCGCGGGCGGCCCACGCCGCCGCGGACTATCCGTCCAGGCCCATCCGCCTGGTGGTGCCGTGGGCGCCGGGCGGCAGCACCGACATCCTGGCCCGCACCACGGCCGAGCGCCTGACCAAGGCCCTCAAGCAGCCGGTGATCGTCGACAACCGGCCCGGCGCCAGCGGCAATATCGGCGCCGACATCGTGGCGCGCGCCGCGCCCGACGGCTATACCCTGCTGTTCACCAGCACCAACCTGACGCTCAATCCCGCGGTCATTCCCCAGACGCCCTACGATCCGATCAAGAGCTTCACCGGCGTCACCATGGTGGCGTTCGCGCCCATGATGCTGGTGACCAAGGCCGGCTTCGCCGGCGACAGCCT
The DNA here is from genome assembly GCF_002261225.1 of Bordetella genomosp. 10. Taxonomy (NCBI): domain Bacteria; kingdom Pseudomonadati; phylum Pseudomonadota; class Betaproteobacteria; order Burkholderiales; family Alcaligenaceae; genus Bordetella; species Bordetella genomosp. 10. The sequence continues at coordinate 1,379,669 of NZ_NEVM01000001.1, read as the reverse complement.
GCAGGGGCTCATCGCCTACGGCAAGGCGCATCCCGGCGAACTGAATTTCTCCAGCAGCGGCGCGGGCGGCGCGCCGCACCTGGCCGGCGAGATGTTCAAGCAGGCGACGAAGCTGGACATCACGCACGTGCCCTACACCGGCGCCGCGCCGGCGCTGACGGACGTGCTCTCCGGCCAGGTGCAGATGACCTTCACCACCTACATCTCGGCGCAGGGCCTGCTGTCCTCGGGCCAGTTGAAGGCGCTGGGCGTGGCCAGCAAGGACAGGCTGCCCGTGCTGCCCAAGGTGCCCACTTTCGCCGAGCAGGGCCTGGACATCGAAATCGGCACCATGTTCGGCCTGCTCGCGCCGGCCGGCACGCCGCGTCCCATCGTGGACAAGCTGTACGGCGTCGTCAGGCAGGCCGCCGCCGACTCCGCCTTCCAGGAGAAAATCCTGCAACAGGGCGGGACGGTCGTGGCCGACGATCCCGACCACTACAACGCCTATCTGCGCGAGGACGTGGCCAAGTGGGCGGCCCTGATCAAGAAGATCGGCGGCGTCTCGGCGCGCTGACGGCGCCGCGGGAGGGTAATATTCCGCCGGTATCCCCTCCCCTCCCCTCCGCGACGTCCCCGCCATGCCCACCCTGCACATGCTCCTGCTTTTCCTGGCCGCCGACCTGGCCTTGAAGCTCACCCCCGGCCCGGACATGGCGTTGACGCTCACGCGCGGCATGACGCAGGGTTTCCGCATCGCCTGGCTGAGCGTATTGGGCACCTTTTGCGCCGGCTTCGTGCAGATCCCCCTGGTGGTCCTCGGCCTGGCGGCGATCTTCCGGGAATCGCCCACGCTTTTCCTGTTCGTGAAGCTGGCCGGCGCGCTGTACATGGTCTACCTGGGCATCCAGGCCCTGCGCCGCAGCCGCAGGCCGCGCGACCTGGCGGCCGCCCCCGCCAAGGGCGAAGGCCGCCAGGTGTTCATCCAGGGCTTCATGACCAACCTGCTCAATCCCAAGGTCTTCATCTTCCTGATCGCCTTCCTGCCGCAATTCACCGATCCCGGCGCCGGTCCGGTCTGGCTGCAGATGCTGGTCCTGGCGGTGATTTCCAAGCTCTTCGGCCTGTGTTCCGGCGCCACCTACGCCTACGGCGCGGCGCGCATCCGCAACTGGCTGACGCGCAACCGCTGGTTCCTGCAGGCGCAGGACGGCGTGCTGGGCGCGTGCATGCTGGCGATCGCGGGCTACCTGGTGTCCAGCGCCGGCGCGCCGGTCTCGAAGTAGCGGCAAAACCGGCCTAGAATGCCGGTCTCCATTCCCTTGCGAGCGTATTTCGATGAAAAACCTGGCCTGGATCGCGGCGGCGACGTTGTCCGTTCTCCCCTGGGGCGCCCGCGCCGTCACCTTCGACTGCGCCAAGGCCCGTTCGACGCCCGAGAAGCTGATATGCAGCACGCCCGATCTCTCGCAGGCCGACGACCACCTGAAGCAGACCTTCGACGCCGCCCGCGCGCGCGCCAAGGATAAGAAGGCCTTCAGCGACCGCGCCCGGCAGGAATGGCTGCGACGCGAAAAGACCTGCACCGACGCGGCCTGCGTCCGCCAGTGGTACGCCGACCAGGAACGCCTTTATGCGCTGGACGCGCCTGTGCGGCCAGCGCCTCCGCCGCCCGCGCCGGCGCATGCCTCGCCCGCCCCTGCGCCCGCACCGGCGCCGGCGCCGCCCACTACGCCCAACGGCCGCGACGCTGCCCCCGATCCGCAAGCCGCGCCCCGCGCGCATCCCACCCCGCCGGCCCCGGCAGCGCCCTCGGCGGCCAACGCCCCCGAGGTCGCCGCGACGGTGCTTTATGCCGACTACAAGCAAGACGAGACCGCGGCCGACCGCAAATACAAGGGCAAGACCATCAAGGTCAACGGCACGGTCTCCGGCGTCCGGACGCCGGCCGACGGCGATCCCTATATCGAACTGACGGCGGCCGACAATCCGCTGCCGTCCGTGCACCTGGATTTCCCCAGGACCGCGTCGCCGCGCATCGCCCAGCTCCGGAAAGGCCAGAAAATCGCCGTCGCCTGCGTCGTCCAGGGCCTGGTCATCGGCGACCCCGTGCTGCGCTGCGCCGACGCCCCTTGACGCGCGCTCAGCGGCTCGCCGCCGCCAGCTCGACCATGCGCCGCACCAGCGCGAGCCGCGAGGACGAGCGCAGGCACAGCACGCCGACGAGCCTGGGCTCCATCGGCACGGGCAGGGCCAGCTTCGCCAGCCGCAGGCCGCCCGGCCAGGGCGATCCGGCATCGGGAGCCAGCGACACCCCCAGCCCGCGGTCGACCATCATGGCGATCGCGGCCAGCGAACTGAGTTCGAACCGCTCGTGCGGCACGATGCCGGCCTTGCGCAGATAGTCCTCGGCCTGGCGTCCGCCCCATTGCCGCCGGTCATAGCGGATCAACGGCTCGCGGCGCAGCAGATCGTGCGGATCGCGCCGGGCCAGCCGCTGCGGCACCAGCGCCACCAGCGGCTCCTCGCGCAAGGTGTGCCAGAAGAAAGCCTTGGGCAGCGCGAACTGCGGGTGCAGGCAGACGGCGGCATCGAGCGCCTCCGACTGCACCGCGTCGTACAGGTCCATGGACATGCCAGGCTGGATGAACACCCGCAATTGCGGATGCTGCTTGACCAGGCGGGCCAGCATGTCCGGCACCAGGCTGTGCAAGGCCGTGCTGATCGTCCCCAGCCGCAGTTCGCCCTGCATCTCGCCGTCGAAGGCGGAGCGCTTCAATTGGGCCAGGTCGGCCTGCAGGGAGCGCGCGATGCCCGTCACCCGATGCCCGGCGTCCGTGGGCCGCACCGTGCGTCCCGATCGCGCCAGCAACGGCGTGCCGACTTCCCTTTCCAGGTTGCGCAACTGCTTGGCCACCGCCGCCGGCGTGATGTCCAGGCGCCGGGCGGCTTCGGCCATGGAGCCGGCCTCCACCACCAGCAGGAAACTGCGCAGCCATGCGGTGTCCACGATGTCCCCTTTCCTTCGCCGGAAGATACCAAAAGAATATTCTTAGCATACCTTTTGTTGTGCTATCCCGCCGGCGCCCAAGGCCATACTCGCGCTATACGAATAATCAACAGGGAGACAAGCCATGCCCTTTCGACTTCCCCGCCTCGCGCGCCGCGCCGGCACGACCCTGATGGCCCTCGCGGCGGCGGCCGCCGCGTCCCCCGCCCTGGCCGACGACTACCCGAACCATCCCATCACGATGGTCGTGCCCTTCGCCCCCGGCGGCAACGTCGACATCACCGCCCGCGTGCTGGCGCCGCTGCTCACCAAGGAACTGGGCCGCGCCATCGTGATTGAGAACCGCTCGGGCGGCGGCGGGGCGATCGGCGCCAGCTCGGTGGCGCGCGCGCCGGCCGACGGCTATACCCTGATGCTGGGCAGCAGCGGCTCCAACGCCACGGTGCCCGCGACCAACAGCCATACGCCCTACGATCCGATCAAGGACTTCACCATTCTCGGCGGCGTGACGACCACGCCGTCGCTGCTGGTCGTCAATCCCAAGGTCCCGGCCAAGACCTTCGATGAACTGGTGAAATATTCGCTCAGCAAACGGGACGGCCTGAGTTTCGGCTCGCCCGGCATCGGCTCCTTCAACCACCTGACGCTGGAGCTGGTCAAGCAGAAGTCGCGGCTGCGCGCGACCCATATCCCCTACAAGGGCGCCGGCCAGGCGATGAGCGACGTCATCAGCGGCCAGATCGACGGCATGTTCGACCAGAGCAGCTCTTCCATGCCCATCGCGCAGGAAGGCCGCATCCGCGCCATCGCCCAGTTGAGCGAGCGCCGCTCTCCCCTGATGCCCGACGTGCCGACCCTGGCCGAACAAGGCGTTCCGGGCGTCACGGCGGAAGTCTATACGGCGCTGTTCGCGCCCGCCGGCTTGCCCAAGGCCGTGGAAACGCGGCTGGCGACGGCCTTGCAGCATGCCAAGCAGGACCCGGCTCTCCAGGAGCGCTTCCGGAAGCTCGGCGCCGAAGTGGTGACCATGGACCAGGCCGCCTTCCAGCAATACGCCGCGGAAGAAGTGCAGCGCTGGCGCGACGTGGCCAAGGCGAACCACATCTCGACCCAGGATTGAGATGGCGAGCGACCAGCCCCCCTTCGCCATGCCGGCCGGCGCCTGCGACTGCCATATCCACATCAACGATCCGCGCTTTCCCTACCTGCCGGACGCCGAACTGAAGCCGCCGCCGGCGACCGTGGAGGACTACCGGCGGATCCAGGCGAGGCTGGGCCTGGAACGGGTGGTCGTCGTGCAGCCGTCGAGCTACGGCGTCGATAACCGCTGCACCCTGGACGCCGTGCGCCGGTTCGGACCGGCTCGCGCCCGCGCCGTCGTGGTGGTGCCGCCCGACGCCTCGCCGGCGCTGCTGCGCGAGCTGCACGACCAGGGCGCGCGCGGCGTGCGCTTCAACCTGGCCCGCGGCGCGGCGCTGGGGAGCGCCTCCATCGAAGCGCTGGCGCCCAGGCTCGCGGACGTGGGCTGGCACGTCCAGCTCCACGCGCAGGCCGACACCATCGCGGCGCTGGCCCCGATGTTGCGGCGCCTGCCCGTCCCCGTCGTGCTGGATCATCTCGCGCGCCTGCCGCACGCGGGCGGCGTCGATTCCGCCGCCCATGCCGCCCTCGCTGCCGTGCGCGGCCTGCTCGACCAGGGGAATACCTGGATCAAGCTGTCGGGCGCCTACCTGGACAGCCGCAGCGGCCCACCCGCCTACGAGGATCGCGCGCCGGTGGCGCGCGCCCTGCTCGCTGCGGCGCCCGAACGCCTGGTCTGGGGCACGGACTGGCCTCACCCGGCCGCCTCGGCCGGCGAACGGCCCATGCCCGACGCCGGACGATTGCTGGGACTGCTGGCCGACTGGACGTCCGACGCGGCGCTGCGCCGGCGGCTGCTCGTGGACAACCCTCAATCGCTGTACGGCTTCGATCCCGTGCCGTCCCGGGCATCCTCGGCATAGGGACAAGAAGCCGGGAACAAGAAGACCGGGCGGCAACGCTGCGCCTCAGCGCCTGCCGGCCAGGTCGTTGCTGATGCGGCGCGCGCATTGCAGCAACATGGGCGCGAGCTCCTTCTTCGCGCGCGCGATGCTCCAGCGCGGCGAAGGCACGGCGATGTTGATCGCCGCCTTCACCTCGCCGTCACGGTCGAACACCGGCGCGGCCAGCGAGATGTCGCCGATGAAGGCCTCCTGGTTGTTCACGACGTAGCCTTCGCGCTTCACCTGGGCCAGGATCTGCCGCAAGGCGGCCAGGTCGGTGACCGTATGCGGCGTCATGGCCTTGCGCGGACCGGCGAGCAGGCGTTCCGCCTCGGCCTGGGGCAGCCACGCCAGGATGGCGCGTCCCGCCGCCGAGCAGAAGACCGGCAGCCGCGAGCCGACGTGCAGGTCGACGCTGACCGGATGGGTGCTGGGATAGCGCAGCACGTAGACGATCTCGCTGCCTTCCAGGTCCATCAGGTTGACCGTCTCGCGGCAGGCCTGGTTCAACGCGCGCAAGTGCGGCTCGGCTGCCTCCCGGATGAGGTCGGTCACCAGCATGCTGTGGCTGAACTCCAGCAGGCGCGACGACAGCACGTAGGCGCGCGTGCGCGGATGCTGGCGCAAATAGCCGAGGACGCACAGCGTATGCGTGAGCCGCTGGGCGGCGCTCTTCTCCAGGCCGGACAGTTCGGTGAGTTCCTTCAGGCTGAGCGGGCGCTGCGCCGCGTTGAAGGTTTCGAGCGCGCGGAAGCACTTGGCGACGGAGTTGACGAACAGGCGATCGGCGCCCGCCGCGGCGTCCCGGCCCGCGCTTTTTCTTCCGAGGCCATGGGCCTCGGCGACGTCGTCGCTGTGTAAAGACAGGCTGGGAGACGGGGTGGACGACACGATGGACTTCTCCCAAGCGCCGCCGGCCCCGGTGCGGGAAAGGCCGTCACGGACAGATCACGATGGAATCACGGCGGGATCGCGCCCGGATCGCGGCAAATATCGGCATGCAATATCCGCTATTGCAGGCAAATATTCTATCGATATAGCCTCTACGCAGGCAAGGTCCAGCGTAGAGAACCCTGCCGCGATCAAGCATTCACAAGGGGAATAACCATGTTCAAAGTCCTGACCAAACTGCTGCTCATGGGCGGCCTGGCCGTCGCCGCGGGCGCGGCGCTGGGCGCCGAGACCTATCCCGCGCGCCCGGTGCGCATGGTGGTGGCCTATCCCGCCGGCGGCACGACCGACATCGCCGCCCGCGTCCTGGCGAAAGCCCTGAGCGAGCACATGCACGGCAGTTTCGTGGTGGAGAACCGCGCCGGCGGCGGAGGCGTCATCGGCGCCTCGCTGGTGGCCAACGCCACGCCCGACGGCTACACCCTGCTGTTCGGCGCGTCGCCCGAACTGTCGATCGCGAAGTCGACGAAGAAAGACGTGGCCTACGATCCCGAGAAAAGCTTCGCGCCCATCGCCCTGGTCGGGCAGGCGCCCTTCGTCCTCGTCGCCAACAAGGACTTCCCACCCAATAACGTCCGGGAATTGATCGCCTACGCCAAGGCGCATCCCGGCGCGGTCAATTTCTCGTCCTTCGGCAGCGGCACGTCCAACCACCTTACGGGCGAGCTGCTGAACCTGGATGCCGGCATCAAGATGACCCACGTGCCGTATCGCGGCAGCGCGCCGTCGCTGACCGACCTGATGGGCGGCCAGATCCAGGTCACCTTCGACACCATCACCACGGTCCTGCCGCTGATCCAGTCGGGCAAGATCAAGGCGCTGGCGATGGCCACCGCCCAGCGCTCCGCCCTGCTGCCGGACCTGCCGACGATCGCCGAAAGCGGCGTGCCGGGGTTTTCCGGCGGCACGTGGTTCGGCCTCGTGGCGCCGAAAGGAACGCCGGAAGCCGTGGTGCAGGCCTTGTCGAACGCGACCACCGCGGCCTTGAACGACCCCGCCGTCAAGAAAGACCTGGAAAACCGCGGTATCGTTACGGACGCGCAGTCGCCCCAATACTTCGCCAAGTACCTGGCCTCGGAAACCGCCAAATGGCAGCGCGTGGCGAACAAGATAGGCCTGCAACCCCAATAAATGACGTCTTCCCCGCATCAACGTCCGGTTCTCGTCGTCGGGGCCGGCATCGTCGGCCTGTGCATCGCCCATGCCCTGCAGCGCGGCGGCGCGGCCGTCACCCTGATCGACCCGAACCCGCCCGGCTCGCAGTGCTCGTCGGGCAACGCCGGCGCCTTGTCCTCTGGCTCGTGCGCGCCGCTGGCCATGCCGGGCGTGCTCAAGGACACGGTGTCGATGCTGTTCGATCCCGTCGGGCCGCTGCATATTCCCGCCCACTACTGGACCCGGGGCGCGCCCTGGCTCGCGCGCTTCGCGTTGTCCTCGCGGCGGGCCACGGTCGCGCGCATTGCCGACGCCTTGCACACCCTGCTGCGCGGATCCGTGGACGCGCACGCCGGCCTGGCGCGCGACATCGGCCGCCCCGAACTGGTGCGCCGCAACGGCCAGCTCCATCTCTACCCGGACGCCCACGCCCGGGACAAGGACGCCGCCGGCTGGGCGCTGAAGGAAGCGCACGGGCTGCGCGTCGAACGCGTGGACCGCGCCGACATCCAAGGCCTGGAAGCCGCGATTTCGCCAGCCTACGCCGCCGGCGTGTTCCTGCCCGACGAAGGCAGCGTCACGGCCCCGCAAGACTATTGCGGCGCCATTGCGCAAGCCGCCCTGGCCGCGGGCGCCCGGCTCGTCCCGGCGCGCGTCGCCACGCTGCAACGCACGGCCGGCGGGTGGCGCGCCAGCAGCGGCGATGCGCAATGGGAGGCCCCGGACCTGGTCCTCAGCGCGGGCGCCTGGTCCGCGCGCCTGCTGGCCGGCCTGGGCCTGCGCGTCCCCCTGCAAACGCAGCGGGGCTATCACCTGCAATTGAAGGGCCAGCAGCAAGCCATATCGCGGGTCGTGGTGCTGGCCGACCGCAAGGTCTTCATGAACCCCATGGATCGCGGGCTGCGCATCGCCGGCACGGTGGAAATCGATGCGCTGGACCGGCCGCCCAACATGCGCCGGGCAATGGTGCTGGCGGAACATGCGCGCGCGGGCCTGGAGGGCATCGACACCGATGACGCCGGGACGTGGATGGGACATCGTCCCTGCCTGCCGGACTCCATGCCCGTCATCGGGTCCGTGCCCGGCGCGCCGGGGCTATGGTGCGCCTTCGGCCACGGCCATCTCGGCCTGACGGAGTCGGTCAATACGGGAACGTGGATAGCGGACGAACTCCACGGCCGGCTGGTGGACGTGGACAGGCAGCAAGCGCTGCGCGCCTTCTCCATCGCGCGCTTCAAGGGCTGGAAGGTCTGACCTCGGCCTTGCGCTTGCCCGGCCGCTTGTCGCTGACGATCTTCCCGTCCTTGATCACCAGCTCCAGCTTGCGCACGTTGTGGATATCCTTCAGCGGATTGTCCTTCACGACGATCATGTCGGCGATCTTGCCGACCTCGATCGTGCCCAGCTTGTCGCCCACGCCGCAGATGGCGGCGCCGTGCCGGGTGGCCGCCTGCAAGGTCTGCCAGGTCGAGGCGCCATTGCGCGTCCACAAGCCCATTTCCAGCAAGGCGGCGTCCTTCAGCGGGCGGATGTCCGAGCCCAGCGCCATCTTCACGCCCGCCTTCAACGCCTTCCCGAACCATTCGGAATGCAAGGGCGCCGCCACTTCCGCGCGGCAGCACAGCGCATGAGACCAGCCGCGGCCCAAGGCGAAGGACGATTCCCAGTCGTTGGTCGCCTGCTTGGGCGTCAACTGGCTGATGGCCAGCGTGGGCACGAGCCAGGTGTCATGCTCCAGCAGCAGCTCGATGCATTCGTCGTCCATGATGTAGCCATGCTCGATGCTGTGCGCGCCCAGCCGTATCGCGGCCTTGACGACGCCGGGATGGGTGGCGTGCGCCATGACCTTGAAGCCGCGCGCGCGGCATATCTCGAAGGCCGCCTGCAATTCCTCGTCCAGGTAGAAGGACTGCGTGTGCAGGTCCCACTTCGGGCCGATGATGCCGCCGGACAGGTTCAGCTTGATGTGGTCGACGCCGTTCTTGATCTGCTCGCGGATGGCCTTGACGAATCCATAGGGGCCGTCGCATTCCAGCGCATGGCCGGACGTCAGGAAGTGGCCGCCCGTCGTGGTCAGGAAGTGGCCGCTGGCGAACAGGTGGGGACCGACGTACTGGCCCGAGTCGAAGGCATTGCGCCAGGCCACGTCCATGTAGTTGTGCGAGCCCGCGCAGCGGAACCCCATGATGCCGGAGTCGAACAGGGCGGCGCGCAGCCGGTGCCCGAACAAGGCCGTCTGCTCCGGCAAGGGATTGGTCGACAGCGACAGATAGTCGGGATGGACGTGCACGTCCCACAGGCCGGGCATGAGGTAGGAGCCGTTCAGATCGACGACCTCATCCTGCGTCTCGGGCGTGAACGCATCGCCGCCGCAGACGCGCGCGATCTTCCCGTCCTCCACCACCACGACGCCTTGCGGCAAGGGTTCGGGATTGACGCTGTCGATGACGGTGGCGTTCTTGTATACGGTGCGCATGGCGGGAGTCTTCCGGCTTGAGAGGGAGACGAGGGATGCATTCCCATCGTGCAGCCGTCGCTTGCGCCGCGGCTGCCGCGACCGATTATGAAGGCTCGCGCCGCCGCGCGTAAATAGCGGAAAAGCCCGATGCCGGCGCGGTGTCGCGTACAGGCCCCGCGCGCGGCGATTTCCGGCTTTTTCGGGGCCGCCGATATTGCATCGTGATAACGGCTATTGCCTGCCCCGCCCCGGCGCAAGTAGAGTCGGCGTCAGCGGCAGCCCGATCCGCTATGCCGGGCCACCTCCGGCGCCTCGTCCGGCGTATTGCCCGCCAGCTTGCGGATCTTGTCCGCCAGCGCCGGCGTCGGCTGTTCATAGCCATAGCAGTACGGCGGCGGCGGCACCGCGTCGGCCCGATAGTCCTCCAGCACCGGCTTCGCGTCGCCCAGGTACAGATTGTCCTTCAGGCGCAAGGAAGCCTTGTGATCGCGCGTATAGCCATAACGCGCCTTGGACTTCTCGTAATTGCGGCGGTCGGATTCGCCGTTGCCCAGCGCGCTCCGCTTCGGGGCGCCCGGGATATAACTGCAATAGTTCACGTTGATGCCCTCGACCGTCGGGAAGAACTTCGGCTCCACGCAGGCGCGCTGCGCGACGTTGCTGAATATGTTCCCCTCGATGAAGGCACGGGCATCCAGGCTGAAACTCATCCCGTAGAAATCCCAGTTCTCCAGCAGGTTGTTGAACAGGTGGAACGTGCCGAACTGCCCTCTCGGATTGCGCTGCACCGTGTTGAAGAAATAGTTGTGGTGCAACGTCACCCGCGCGATCGAATCGCGGTCATAGTTCTGGAAGAGATTGGACGAGGTAATGTTGTTGAGCAGCATGACCTTGTCGGAGTCGTGAAACTTGGTCCACGAGACCGTGACGTCGGTCGAGCCGTTCTTCACGTTGAGCAGCCGATCCGAGAAGCGCGCGAGATCGAGATGGTCGACCCACACGTCTCGGCTGCCATTGGCCACGTTCACCGCCTGCGTCAGCCGGTTCAGGCGGCCGTCTATCGTGAGGTGCGTGAGGATGACGTTGTGGCTGCCGTACACCCCCAGCCCGTCGTCGATCAAGGTGACGCGCTTGCCGCGCCCGTCCACCGTGACGTTCGAGGGCACGCGAAGCTGCGACGCCAGCACGATGGTCATGTCCGACGCGAAACGGATCCAGGTCGGCCCACTCTTGGCGTGCTCCAGCGCGGCGCGCAACGTCCCCGGCCCCGCGTCCTTGTCGGACGTGACCTCGACGAAGCGGCCTCCCAGGCCGCCCGCGGCCTTCGCCCCATAGCCTTCGCGCTGCTGTAGCAGCGACGCGACCATCGGACAATGCTCGTCGGGGACCGTGCAGGATTCGTTCGCGGCCGCGGCGGCGATGCCGCCATAGAAGACCGCCGAGACCAGTAGCCAGCGCATCATATTCACTCCCTATTTCCGTGTTGCGGTGCGGATCGGTCCGCGGATTTCACGTGGCGCCAGATGCCGCCGCTCAGGCGCAGGTTTTCCGGCGGGCCGGCCAGATGCTCCTTCAGCCGTTCGAAGTAGGCCTGCCGCCATCGCTGCGCGTATGCCTCGACGTCCTCGCCGGGCGTGGCCGCCGGCAGCATTTCCAGTGTGTACGCCACGCGGCCGTTCTCCCAACGCGGCGCGTAGAACACCGACGGCACGCCGAGGCGGTGCGCCATGTGGGAGGCGAAACTCGAATACGTCACTTCCTGCCCCTCGAAGGTCGTCCGCGGCGCCGCCGGGTTCGCCGCGCCGTCGATGGCCAGGCACAGCACATAGCCCGACCCGACCGCGCGCAGGCAGGCCTTCGCGACCTGCGCCTCGGTCTGGTCTGCGGTGGAAATCAAGGCCGAAGCATAACTGCTGCGGGCGATGCTGGGCGCCGTCGCCAGCCAGCGAGACGGAATGCCCAGCAGCTCCAGCGCCATCAGCCCGGCGTACATGGGACCGACGTGCGCCGTGGCGACCACGACGCCCCGGCCGGCGGCCAACAGCGGCGCGAAGAAACGCTCGGCGGTATCGAGTTCGCCGAGCAGCCCCATGGCGTCCTCGACGTCGTCCTCGCGGCACTCCAGCCAGTCGAACAGCAGATGGTCCACCAGATGGCCCCAGCGCGCCCGGCGCTCCCATTGCGCGCGGTCGGCGCCGGCATCGCCGCGCAGCGACCACGCCCAATCCAGGCGCGCCTGCGGTATCGGGGCGCCGTCCAGCCTGTCCTCCAGCCTGGCCATGGCCTCCTGGAAGGTGGCCGGAAGCTGGCTGCCCCGTTGCGCCAGATACCGGTCGAACAGCGCCTCGGCCTCCGGCTTGCGCCCCGCCTGCGACAGCGCCGCGATGGCCGAGCGCTGCCACAGCAGCTTTTCGGGGGCCTGTTCGAGCAGCTTGACGAACTGGTCCGCCGCCTCGCCGTACTGCAACGAATAGCGCAGCGCGCGCGCATAGAGCGCCCGCGTCTGCTCCAGCTCCGGCGCCAGGTCGATGGCCTGCTTCAACGGTGCCGCGGCCTCCTTGTAGCGCCCGGCACGCAGCAGCGTTTCGCCGTGAAGCGACAGCAATCGCACGTCCGACGGCGCCGCCCGCAGGCCGGCCTCGAAATGCGCCGGGGCATGCACCTTGCGGTCCTCCTCGCCGCCGCGCCGCAGGTGCGCCAGGCCCAGGGAGGTGCGCAAGGCCGCGCTATCGTGGCCCGCCTCCAGGGCCGCCTGGCCGAGATGGATCGCCGCCTCCGCCCTGCGGTCCTCCAACAGGGCGCGCACCGCCATCGCCGCCACGCGTTCGTTCGGCAAGCGGTCCGCCTCCAGTCCCGCCGCCACGCGCGCGGCCTCCACGGCGTCGCCATTGCGCACGAAGGCCAGCATCCAGAAGTACGCCTCGCCGGGTTCGCTCGCCGCCATGCCGGCGCTGGCGCGCGCGACCTCGGCGGCCTCGGCCACGCGCCCGGCCTGCACGCGCAACTGGATCCGCGCCGCCTGCAACGCGGCGCAATCCGGCTCGATCGCGGCGGCGGCGTCCGCCTCGGCGATGGCCCGTTCCCACTGCCCCGTGCGGCCCAGCAGGCTGGCCAGCAGGCGGCGCTCCTCGGCGCGCGCGGGATACGCCGCCGTCAGGACCTCCAGCGCCGCGATCGCCGGGTCGAACCTGCCCTCGCGCACGAAGGGCGTCACCAGCAGGCGGCGGACATCGCGCCAGCCGTCGGCGGCCTCCGCCAGCGCCGGCGCCAGGCGGGCCATTTCGCCCGCGGGATCGGCGGCGAAATGAATGTCCCGGATGACGGCGCGCAACCGGGACGTGGCGTCCCGGGCAGCGGCGGCGGACGCCGTCCCCGGACTTGCAACAGCCGTATCAACCATGACGCAGTCCCCTCAACAAAGCCATCGCCACGCGAGCGATGAACATCAGCACGAAACCCAGGGCCAGCGCCTGCAATAGCAGAATAGCCATGCGCGGGCTGCTGGGCCGGTCCGTCGGCACCGGCTGGGCGATGATGGACAGATACCGCTGCAAACGCAGGGCGTCCGTCGTGGCCTGCTGGTATGACTGCTGCGCCAAGGTAAGGTTCGAATCCGCGAAGGCCTGGGCATTGCGCAGGGACTCGTACGACTTGAGCTGCTTCGCTTCCGTATTGCCCTCGCCGCTCAGGCGATGGCGCACGGCCGCGATCCGCTTCTGCAGGGCCACGACCTGCAGTTCGGACGGTCTCAGCATGGGATGGTCCTTGTTGCCCAGCGCGCGGATCTTGTCGAGATTGATCTGCGCGCTGCTCAACTCCCCTTCCAACTGGCTGGAAAGATTCAGCAGCATCGCCACCGTCGCCGTCGGATCGATATTGCCATGGGTCGTCCGCCACGCCGTCAGCGCATCCCGGGCGGCGAGCGCCTTCTGCTCGGCGATCCTGACGGATTCCTGGCTCACCTTCAACTTGTCGGCAACGCCCTTTTCGTTCATCCGGCTCACGAAGTCCTCGGCCAGGCCGATCAGCGCCTTCGACAGCGTCTGCGCGTCCTCCGGGGAGAAGGCGCTCACGCGCAGCACGTCGATCTGCTCCAGCGCGTTGAAGGACACCTGGATCGAGGCCTGGTAGGCGCGATACAGATCGTCCTGGCTGGACTCCCGCGAGAGATGGCTGGCGGGGTCCAGCCCCGGCTGCACCAGGTAGCGGCGCAAGCCTATCTTCTGGTCCAGTTGCTGCATGCAGTCGCGCGACTTCAGGAAATCGCTGACCGCCCAGCCGTCCACGAAACCGCCCAGCATGCCCGCCATGTTCCCCGTCGTCAGCAGGCTGGCCGCGCCGCCGCCCCCGGACTGCTGGCCGGAACTCGACTGCACGAAGAACCGCGACTCGGCCTCGTAGCGGGGCGTCGCGAGGCACAGCACGTAGACCAGGGCGCACGCCACCGGTGCGATCACGATGAGCACGTTGATCCAGCGCTGGCGGCGGCGCTCGCGCAGCGAAGCGCCGCGCTCCCGGCGGCGGCGCTCGATTTCGGAGCCGTTCTCAGAGGCCGAGCTGGCCGTCCTCGAAGCCGCCTCCGAAGACGTCGTCGCCTGCGCTGCCGGATTCGCTCCTCGATCGTCTGGGGGGGAACTTGCGGATGCACTGGTCGAGGTCGTCTTCGATTCTGAGTGCGCTTCGTTCATAAATCAAACCCTTGAAGCAATAGTCCGCCAACTGGTTCTGGCGATAACTGGAAAAAATGAGGGTCCGGCCGATCAGCCGCTCCTCGAACAGCGCCAGCCACAGGCGCGTGAAGCGGCAAGGCTCGAACGGAATGGCCCCTTCGATCACGTAGACGTCGAAGGCCGGCGCCAGCGCCAGCGCGAAAGAGAACTCCTGCCGCGCGTACAGCGGCCAATGTTCCATGGGCCGCGCCAGCACCCTGGGATCGCTGACGAGATCCGCGACCAGTTCGAAGGTCGCGTCGGCGTCGATTTCGTACATCTCGCACACGAACTCGATCATGCTCAGGCCGTTTGCCTTGCCGCGGATGAAGCCTTGCCGACCTATCGCCCACGATACGCTGCCCTCGTGCCTGACGAAACCCTGGCGCGGCGGGCGCAGGCCGCACAGCACGTCGATGATCTGGCGATGCAGCTCCGGCGCGGGCGAAAGCAAGGCATAGCGCCCGACGGGAATGTCCAGGTCGACCTTGGCCAGCAGGGGCTGCCTGCTGCCAAAGGCATAGGGCTCGTCGGTTACGCCGTTGAAATGGATCATCGTCGCGCCTCACATCGGCTGGATATTGGGGCGGGCGAGCCGCTCGGCGGCCAGGGCCGCCACCATCAGGAACACCAGCGCGGTCAGGAAATAGCTCAGGCTCGCATCCTGGGACTCGTAGCTGTCGAAGTAGACGGAACGCAGAAGCTGCATGCCGTGCGCGAACGGAGACCAGAGCATCCAGGGACGCAACTGCTCCGGCAACTGCTCCGAAACGAAGAACACCCCCGAAAATATCTGCAGGAAGCGCTCGATCACCGGGGCCAGCCGCAGGTAGAAATGCCAGAAGGTCGCGATCGAGCCGAACAGCACGCCCATCGCGGCGCCGCCGAATCCCATCAGGACCACATACAGCAGGAATCCCGCCCAATCCGCCGGCAGCGTAATGAGCTCCAGCGCATGCCCGGCGGTGATCAGCACGGCGAACACCACGAGGTACACGGACACGTAGATCAGCGCCTGCACCAGCGCGCACATCAGCGGCGTCACGCCCTGGAAGTTCAGCAAGCCGCGGGCCGACACGTAGGCCGTGCTGCTCCTGAAGATGATCTGCCGGAACATGATCCAGGTCGTCGCCCCGAGCAGCGAGAACGTCTGCACGTCCATGCCCAGGATGAAATGCGTACCCATCAGGATATACAGCGACGAAATCAGCGTGAGCAGCACCACGGGGCCGACCAGGGCCCATAGCAAGGCGATGCGGCTTTCTCCGTGCATCACGCGCAACTGGTAGACGAGCATGGCCAGGAAGGTGCGCCCGCCCGGCCTCCCCTTGCCGGCATGGCGGGGGGAATGCCCTTCGTGCAAGGCGCGCAGGCGTTCGCGCAGGATCGCGAGATCGCCGGCTTCCGCGGGCGATAGCGCGATTTCCAGCGGAATGTCGTTGCGGGAAGCGTGGCGGCGCGCGTCGCGCGCCTCGTCCTGCCTGCGCCGCTCGACGCGACGCGCGTGCGCCATGGCCAGGCGCTCGTCTTCGGCCACCAGCCGGGACGGCATGTATCCCGGCTCGAACACCGCCGCGCCCGCGCGGATTTCCTGTTCGAGCAGGCGCACGATAAGACGCAGGCGGCGCCGCGAAAAGTCCGCCAGCGTCTCGTCGACGGCGCTGCGCGCGATCTCCGCGTCCAGCTCCGCCTGCACGGCCTCGTACACCGCCCGCCGCGCCGCCACGGAATCATGCGGCTCGCCCTGAAGGCGCGCCAGCAGGGGCTTGAGCAAGACGGCCGGCGGGGCCTTGGCCTCGAACAGCTTGGCCGGATCCAGGCGCCAGGCGTCGACGCCGGACCCTACCGTGTAGTTCCTGTCCTTGCGCCGCGTGCGCCAGCCCTTGATCCGGTCCTCGTTGCTCATCGGCACGCTATTGGGTTACGCCGGAAGAACTGGAGCCCGAATCGCTGTCGATGGCCCGCGTGGCGCTGAAGCCCGCGCTCATGGTGACGCGGAATGCCGACAGGACCTTCTGCACCTGGGTAAACGGCGCATCCGAGATGTAGATGGCCTGGCCTTCATGCACGGTGAACTCGCGGGCCAGCGCCACCTGCTCCGGACGGGTCAGGTCGAACTGGTAGACGATGGGCAGCGTGTCCGGCTTGCCGGCGACGCCGGCCTTCGCGGGCGTGAACAGGAAGACGGAACGCGGGTCCGCCGTCTTGTCGTCGAGCCCCTTGGAATCGGCCAGGGCGTCCAGCACGCTGTAGTTGCGCTTGCTGATGGCCACGCGTCCCTGGTTGCCCGCCGCGCCCAGCACGGTCAGGTATTCCCGCGCGTCGTGCGCCGTAATCACGTCGCCCGGACGCAGCAGGATGTCGTTATCCTGGTTGCGGTAGATGTCCGACAGCCGCACCGACGCCACCTGCTTGTCGCGGCGCAGGCTGATGATCAACTGCTCGGGGTTCGTCTGCACCGGCGCCGCCTGCGCCAGCGCGCTGCTCAGGCGCTGCGTGGTCTGCGTGATGGGATACATGCCGGGCTTGGTCAGGTTGCCCTGGACGGTGACCATCTGCCCGCGCGCGTCGGCGCGGGTCACGCTGACGTCGGAAGCGACCACCAGCTTGCTCAGGCGCGCGAGGATGGCGTCATGCAACTGGGCCAGCGTCAGGCCCGCGGCGCGGAATTTTCCGAGGATGGGAAAATAGAGATTGCCCGTCCGGTCTATCTCCTGGTTTCCCAGGTCGCTCACGCCCGCGGGATTGGCCGCGAACACGCCCAGGCCGTCGCGTTCCCAGACGGTGACGTTGATGCCGTCGCCGGGCACCAGGAGATCGAACCCCGCCTGGCCGGCATCGCGGTAGCGCGCGGGGAAATCCGAGACCTCGGGCACGTTGCTCTGCCGCGCGAGTTCGCGCGAGACGGGCATCACCACCACGTCCTTGGCGTCGTTCGCCGAGGTCATTTCGCTCAACATCGGCCCGGAACGCGGCAACTGGCATCCCGTGAGTGAAAGTGCGGCGAGCAGCGCCATGAGCGGCGCCGCCCTGCTTCTCAGGCCCAGGGCCTGGACGTTCTTTTGCATAAAAGCCTTGATTTTCAAGATCGCGGGAAAGAGCCGGGCAATCAGGCCTCCATCAGGCGCATCGGCCCGATATCGATGCGCTCGTCGTTCTCCGACATCGGCATGAACGGCGCGCACAAGGCCAGGAATTTCTCCAGCATCGCTTCCAGCGAAAACAGCTCGCGCGCCCGGCGGCGGCTATGCTCCTTCAATTCCTCGTTCTCGCGCGCCAGGTCGACCATGGACGCGATCTTTTCGCAGGCCTCGTTCAGGTCCGGGTGGTCGACGTCGCTCAGCAGGTGCCCGGTCACGTCCTCCACGAAGCACTCGCCCGCGCCGCCGGCGGGCGTGGACACGACCGGCACGCCCAGGAGCTGGGCCTCGATCAACACGTTCGGCAGGCCCTCGTAGCGGGACAGCAGCACGCTGGCGTCCATCTGCGAATACCAGTAGCCGACGTGGTTGGACAGTCCCACCAGCAGCAGCCGGTCCATCACGCGCAGTTCTTCGGCCAGCGCCGTGACGTTCTCCTGCAGGCGCCCGTCGCCCACGATGAAGAAGCGCGCCTGCGGGCGCTGCTTCAGGTATTGCGCTGCGAGCTTGACGTAGAGTTGCGGCCGCTTGTCCGGCTCCAGCCGGAAAACGCCGCCGATGGTCTCCGTGGCGTCGGCCGTCCTCGCCTGGAACTCGCGCCACTTTTTCTCGTCCGCGGGGGAAGATCCGGTCGTCAGGTCGGGCACGCCGTTATAGAGGACATGGAAACGCACGATCGGGATGCCCAGCCATTCCGCATACGCCTCCGCCGCCGTGCGGCTGTTGCTGACGAAATACACGCCAGGGACCTCGGCCAGGGCCTGGTACAGCTCCGGGTATTCGGCGCGGTAGCGGTCCTTGCGGATATTCGGCGGCAGTCCGCGAAACACCAGGTGGATGGTGGGGACGCCGGCAAGCAGCGCCGCCAGGGCGCCGAACAGGCAGGTTCCATCCTGCCACAGGCTGACGACGTCGAAAGCGTTGACGCGCAGGATAGGCGCAAGCCGCGTCACGCCATAGTGGACCGGCGGCGGCAGGTGCTCCAGCAGGCGGGCCAGGCCGGAATCGCCGACCGGCTGGTGCGCCACCGACACCGGCGGCAGGCGGTTGATTTCCGTGACCGGGATTTTCGCCTTGGCCAGGACGGGCAGAAAGAAATCCAGGCCCTGTTTTTTCCCGGCGCCGGAAGGCTCGGTGTGCTGCTTCACCAGCACTTCGACCTTCTCCGGCTTCACGATCATGGCGCCCGGCTCGCGTTCCTCGCTGTCCGCCATGCGGCGCAATTCACCGGCCAGGCGCGTCAATTGCCGCTCGGCGCCGCCGGGGCCGAGGCTGCCCGTCACCAGCGCGACCGAAACGGGTTTCTCCGGCGACTGCGGCGCAATCTTGCGGTCGCGGAAGTGCAGGATCGCGTGCTTCATCGAGACGATCTTGATGTCCTTGCCGGCGATTTCCTCGCCCGGCTCCAGGTCCCGATAGAAGGCGTAATCCCTGGCCAGCGCGCTGGCCAGTTCCGCCGCCTTGCTGCCGGCGGCCAGTTGGCCGGCGACGGACTGTATCGTCTCGTAGGCTTCCGCCAGCAGGCCCCGCTTGCGCAGGCGCTTGGCGAACTCGACGCGCACGTTGCGGTCGTTGTCGCGCGCCAGCAGCCGGCGGAACAACTCGTCGGACTGCTCGTGCGCGCGGATGTCGCTGAGCAGCTTGGCCCTGGCGAACAGCAGGGCCGCGTTGTCGGTCGAGTCCGGCACGTGGCGGTCGATCAGGGACAGGGCATCGTCGACATGCCTGTCCTTGACCAGGCGGGACGCGCAGTGGCGGACGATGAGAAGATCGTCCGGGTAATCGCGCAACAGCGCTTCCCACTGCTCGGACATGCCCTCGTTGAGCCCGGCCAGCTCCTTCAGGCGAAGCAGCAGGAAACGGACCTTCGGGTCCGCCTGGTGATCGCGCGCCAGCGCCTGCGCGCGCGCCAGGTTGCCCTGCGCGACCTGGACCCGTCCCGACGCCGCGACGATCTCATCCAACTGGGCATGAACCGATTCGAGGTCGGACGCATCGTTCTCCTGCTCGGCAGCCAGCGGGGCGTTCATGCGGCCTTCCTCCGGTTCAACTTCTCGATCCAGACCTGGCACCGCTGGATGTAGTGGTCGAACTGCTCCGGTTTATCCGAACGCGCCTTCAGCGCTTGCCAGTAGGGCAAGGCCTGCTCGAACCGGTGCAGGCGCATCGCGCCCACGGCCGCCAGGCGCAGGCCGATGGCGTCATCGGGCACGAGTTCGAGAATGCGTTCGCCCAGGGCCAGGCGCTCGGTCGTGCTCGACGGATCCAGCGCGCGCGCTTCGGCATACAGGGTGGAGAGGATGCGCCGCTTTTCGTGGGCGACTTCCGGCATCTCGGGCCAGGATTGCGCCACGCGCTCCAGCAGCTTCCAGGCGGCGCGGGGATCGCCCGCGGCCAGGACTTCCCGGGCGGCGCGTATCGAACGCGGTCCCAGCCGGCGCAACTGGCGCTCCGCCTCTTCCTTCGCGCTCTGGTCGGCCGAGGCGTGGGAAAGCACGGCGGTATAGGCGTCGATGGCTTCGCCGAACCAGCCGCCGTTGAAGGCCACCCGGGCGAAATACAACTGGGTGCTGAACTGGGCGGACTCGCCGGCCGCCGCCTGCTCCAGATGGCGCATGGCGGTCTGCTTGTCGCCCAGCGCGTCGGCGGCCCGGCCGCGCATCGCGTCGAGTTCCGGGAACTGGATCTGCGTGTCGAGCGCGATGTCCGTCAGCTCGATCACTTCCTTGTGGTTGCCCGCCATCAGCGCGGCGCGCACGCCCAGGCGCATGGCGCGCTCGAAGGCCCGCTGCGACCGCACGCCCGCCAGGGTGCCCGGTTCGAGCAGGCGATGCGCGCAGATCCGCTCGGCCGCGTCGCGCAGCCGCCCTTCCTCCAGCGCGCGCGCGCCTTCCTCGGCCCATTGCACGGACTGCGCGCGCAGCCACGCCGGGATGTCCTCCTGCTCGCTCTCGGCCAGATTGCACGACACGGCCAAGGCGGCCGCGGCCACGATGCAGCCGCGCCACTGCGCTTCCTTGACCAGCTCCAGCGCGTCCAGGTCCGGCATGACGGGCGATTCGGACGCCAGCGCGCGCAGCCCGGCGCGGTCGCCCGCCAGCAACCGGTCGCGCCACAGCACGGCGAAGCCGCGGCCATACGAGGGGAAGGCGGCGCGGACCTCGTGCACCCACCGCATGACGGCTTCCATGTCGCCGCTTGCCTGCAACATCGAAAGCACCGTATCGGCCGCTTCGAGCGCGCCGGCCTCGTCGGAGGACGAAATGCGGAACAACTGCTTCCAGTTGCCCAGCGCCTCTTCCATGTGGCCCAGTTGTCCGCCGCAAATCGCCGCGATCCGCACGATTTCCGGGGTTTCTATTTCGTCGCCCAGCAGGCCGGCCGCCAGCGAGTAGGCCACGTCATGATGGCCGAGCTTGAACTGCGCGCGCATCAACACCTGCTCGGCCTTGCTGCCCGTCGCCAGCGAGCCGTCCGCGCTTTCCAGCAGGGCGATCGATCCTTCGTAGTCGCCCAGTTCGCCCTGGATGCGCGCCAGCAGCAGCACGTGGTCGGGCGTCCCGGGGAATCGGCGCAGCACGTCGCGCGTGCGGCGCGACGCCTCGCGCAGGTCGCCCGCATCCAGGATCTTCTCGATGCGCTCGGCGGTTTCGTCGGCGGCGAGCTTCGCCACCACGGGCTGCGGCGCGGGCGCGGTCATCCGCGGGCGCATGAAGTTCTTGTACCACTCGGCGCACAGGCGCTCCGCGAACAGCTCCGTATAGTGGGTCAGGTCGAGCCCGCCGTCCTCCATCGCGTCGGCCTGTCCTATCTTGTTCATGACCGGCGTCGGATCGTAGCAGGGCACGGCGATGCGCTGGGCGGCGGCGCTCACGGCGGCGATCAGTTGTTCCCGCTGTTCGATCGGCACGTTGTCCGGCGTCAGGGCGTTGACGTGCGTGACGAACACCACCTTGTCCTTGCCCAGCAGATCGGCGATCTGCCGCATATCGCCCTCGATCTCGTCGTCCGAGAGATCGCGCTTCAGGATGCGGGCGAGCAGGTCCTTGTCGCTCGCGGGCAGGCTCTTGAAGACCGGCTCCTGCTCCAGCCAGGCGCGCCGTTCCGCCAGTTGGTCGGCCACGGCCATGGACCAGAAGGTCCGGGTGCGCGCGCGGTCGGCGAAGAATTCGCTGAAGTAGCGCGCCACGTAGTTGGACTGGATGGGATAGCCGTCGATGGTCAGCAGCTTGCGCGAGGACAGTTCCACCATGTACAGGTCGGCCGGCTTGTGCGTGCCGCGGCGGGCCTTATCGCCGTTCGACGGCCGGAAGATCAGGCGCTGGACGTCGGCGGGGATGTCCTGTTTGCCGTACATGAATCGTGCCTGCTGCAACGCCTCGGCGCTGGTGTGCACGAAACCGTAGTTGCGCCCGAGTTGCAGCTTGATCGGATAACGGCCCACCGCGTCGCGCAACGGCGTGTGGATGCGGCAGGTTCCAATAGGAGCGGTCGTAAAAGCAGCCATTCAGGGTCACCTATAGTGGGGGATGGGGAGCCCGAACTCAGAGCGTCCAGTACAGGAGGTCGGATTGAAGGCGGCTGCTGTCGAGCACCGACTTCAGGTCGCACACCATGCCGCCGCGCTTGACGAGGCTCGGCATGTCGTCCCAGATGGAATCCATGGTTTCCCGATGCGGAACGGCGAGGATCAGCACGTCCATGTCCTTGAACGCGTCCCGCTCCACGAGCTTGATGCCGTACTCGTGCTCCATCTGGTCCGAATCGACCATCGGGTCGCAAGCGACCGGCGTGATGCCGTAGCTTCCCAGCGCGTTGTAGAGATCGACCACCTTCGAATTGCGGATGTCGGGGACGTTTTCCTTGAACGTCATCCCCAGGATGCCGACGCGGGTCTCGGCATTGAGGCGGCCGTTGCGGGCCAGGACCTGGACGACGCGCGAGGCGACGTGGCTGGCCATGCCGTCGTTGATGCGGCGGCCCGACAGGATCACCTCGGGGTGGTAGCCGAGCTCCTGCGCTTTCGACGTCAGGTAATACGGATCGACGCCGATGCAGTGGCCGCCCACCAGCCCGGGCGTGAACCGCAGGAAATTCCACTTGGTGCCGGCGGCGTTCAGGACTTCCGACGTGCGGATGCCGACCAGGTCGCAAATCTTCGACATCTCGTTCATCAGCGCGATGTTGATGTCGCGCTGCGTGTTCTCCAGCACCTTCGCCGCCTCGGCCACCTTGATGGAGGAGGCGCGGTGCACGCCCGCGTCGATGATTTTCTCGTAGACGCCGGCGATGATTTCCAGCGATTCCGCATCCTGGCCGGACACGATCTTGACGATCTTCTCCAGCGGATGTTCGCGGTCGCCGGGGTTGATCCGCTCGGGGCTGTAGCCCAGCTTGAAATCGACGCCGCAACGCAGGCCCGAGGCCTTTTCCAGCTCCGGCCCGCAGATATCCTCGGTGGCGCCGGGGTGGACGGTGGATTCGAAGACGACGATGCAGCCGGGGCGCAGCACCGGACCGATCGACCGGCACGCCCGCACCAGCAGCGAAAAATCCGGATTGTTCTTCTCGTCGACGGGCGTGGGGACGGCCACGACGAAGAAATCGCAACCCTCCAGGTCCGTCACCTGGTCCGTAAACCGTAGTTTGGAAGCAAGCAGCGCCTCGCGCTCGATCTCGCCGGTCCAGTCGTCTCCTTCCTTCAGGCGTTCGATCCGCCGCTTGTCCACATCGAAACCGATGACGTCAAAGCGTCTGGCGAACGCCACGGCGACCGGTAGCCCCACATATCCAAGGCCACACACTGCGATTCTCTTTACCACTGGCTACCTCACTATTTGTCGTCGTGTCGGAGACACGGAAAAAGCCCTCGCGCCGCCTGCTGCCCCGAGGTTTTGCCTCGGGTAGGCTTGACGCAAAAAGGCCCCACGCCGCTTACAGCTCCGGGGGATTTCCCTGGAGACGCGCCTGACGGCAAAAAATTTGTGCCCGCAGATTGGCAAGCTGACACAAAATAGAAATACTTTGTCTGGTTTTGCTCAGGACACTGGCCCTGGGTAGGTTACAAACAGACACTTGGCCGACCTGCCGCTGACAGCAAGCGAGGTGAATCCTAGACGCCCAATCCGGCAATTTTCTTTCTAAAAATGTTTATTGCTCTGAAAATGAGTCTGCCGCAACGCAACAAACCCGGGTTTTCACTGAATTAAATTACATCCATTACATAAACCGCAACAAAGCAGCTCGAATGGATATATCTAAATAATTAAATATGTATTATTTATTTTTATTTAATCTGACTGCAAAGAAATAACAATTCGTCGTATATGAGTTATTTTTTGCGCCAAAATGAGATTCTATTTTCACCCCCTGATAATTCGCCGCAGCGGCGAATAGGAGGCTGGCGCTGGCTTGTGGGCAGCGAAAACAAGGGCGAAAAGCGGGATATGTGGATGGCGGTCGCAGCAACCGAAGACGATCTGCCGGACGCGTGAGAAGGGAAATAAGGCGAAGATGAACGCCCAGCGACACGGCCTCAGGCCCTTATCGCCGGAACAAAATGCCATCGAAAGCCGCGCCTTACCGGCATGACTCGATACCGATCGTAGTAGAAAGCACGATGCCGTACTTGCAATCGTCGCTTTCGCGTGCGACGGGACAACACGGCGGATATTTACCCGCGCTTAAATATCGTCCAGCCAATCCCTGGGCGGATATCTAAGCCGCTTGAACCTGTAATCTCCCCACTCCCGCACATCAGCGTCGATTACCTGATCTGCAATATCTATGTCTATATAACTAACCCGAATCCGGCTTGGATTGCGCGACGCGCTTTTGCTCATTTCCGACCGCACGAGCACACGTCACCGGAGCCGCCGGGACTCATCCCGCCCGCGGCGCCTACTTCAACCGCTTCCACGTAGCGGTCGCGAACGCCACCACGTCTTCGGCCTCGTCCGAGAGCGTCGACTTCAAGTAAGAGATGCCCTGCCCCAGGCGTATGAATTCCCCGACGCACTGTAGCTGCCCTGTTCGGGCCGCCTTGACGTACTGCGTCTTCATCTCCAACGTCGTTCCCGGCCCCTGGACATGGTTCAACAAATGCCCCATGGAAATATCCATGACGGTCGCGATGATCCCGCCGTGCAGCGATCCCTGCGGGTTCAGCATGAAATCCTGGATCCCGAAGGTGATGACACACCGGGCTTCCTGGTATTCGAACTTCAAGTCCAGCAGACGGGCGAGGAAGAACTCCTCGAACACCGGTCGCTGCGTGGACAAGGCGACCTCGAATGCGCGCCGGGCGGCGTTTTCATCCATCTTTTATCTCCTACGGGAAACGTATGACAGTTATCCCGGCGATCATACCCGCGCGACCTTGCCGCCCGCGCCCGCCCACATACGAATGATAGAATTCCTGACCGATGTCCCTGAGCACAAGGGAGACTTTCCATGCTCTGGCGCTTCTCTGCCAACCACACGCACCTCTACCCCGGCGCCCGGCTGCGCTGCCTCGACACCCCGGACGACACCCGGCTGTCTGCGGACGACGACATGCTGGTGGAATTCAGCGACGGCGTGCTAGCCACCGGATGCTTATTGGAAGCGCACAAGGATTTCGCCGTGCTCCGGATGCCGGCTTATCGCACGCAACACGGAACGGACGTGGCGGCGCGGGCATGGCGCCTCGCGCCCGCCGGCGAGCCTGGACATATCCGCGTTCAAAAGCGGTTGCCCGCGGACTGAACCGCGGGCGTCCTCGGCCGCGCGCACCGGCGCGAATCCTACCCCACAGACCTCCGCTTGCCGCGCGTGCGCCGGCCAGGAGACTGGCCGGCTGTCAGTCCATCGCCCGATGCCCCCCGCCTGCGCTCCCATCAATAACGCGCATCCGCCGGCTTCTTGTCCTTCGGCCAGTCCTTGACCTTGGCCGCGAAATCCGGCCGGTCCATGTGGGTGAAGTACCCCGCCACGTCCACCGCTTCCTGGTCGGTGAGTCCCCCCTGCCCCAGCGGGAAATGCGTGCCGAACGCGATGGGCATATTACGTTTGACGAAGGCCGCCGCCGTGTAGGTGCGGGCCATGCCGGCGCCGATGTTGAAGGACTCGCTGCCCCAAAGCGGGGGATAGACCATGTCGCCCCTGGCGTTCCTGACGCCCTCGCCGTTCGCGCCATGGCATAGCGCGCACTGGGCCGTATAGATGCGCTTGCCGTTCTCGATATTGGGAATGAGCGTCTGGTCGATCTTGCCCACGCCACGGCCTTCCACCTTGTCCTCCGGCTTGGTCGCGCCCTTCATCCAATCGAAATAGGCGACCATGGCCTTCATCTCGTCGCTGGCGATGGGCAGCGGCTTGCCGTCCATCGAACGCTGGAAGCACCCGTTGATGCGGTCCTCCAGCGTGATGATGCGGCCCGCGCGCGCGGCATAGCTGGGGAAGAAGGCCGAAACGCCGACATAGGGAGAACCGTCGGCCACGGTGCCCGCGTTCAGATGGCAACTGGCGCAGTTGAGCTTGTTGCCGACGTTATTGGGCAGCATGCGCGCCGTGTCGATGTTCAGGCGCGCGCCCAGCACCAGTTGATCGGCGTTCTTTTCCTTCAGCATCTCCGCCAGGCGCGGCGTCTCGAACGGACGATGGTTTTCGGCCGCGGCATCGAGCTGCTTGCGGGCGCTGCTCACTTCGCCGACCTTGATGTCGCGCGCGTCGGCGCGGCCCCAGGCGCGGCGCGTGAAGTTCAGGATGTCGGCGATCTCCTGGTCGCCCAGTTGCGCGAACGAAGGCATCGTCAGGGGCCGTGCGTGGCTTTGCGTGACGGGCGCGCGCCAGCCCGTGAGCATGATGTGAATCAGCGTGGACGGATCCTGCGATTGCAGGCTGTTGTTGCCGGCCAGCGACGGGAAGGCATCGGGCACGCCCTCGCCGTTGGCGCGGTGGCAGTCCGCACAGAACTGCAGGTAGCCCAGGCCGCCGCGCGTGGTGAAAAGGCCGACGGGCATATCGCCGGGCGTGGCCGCGCCGCCGGCCTGGCGCGGCGCGATGGCCGGCGCCGGGCCCTGCGCCGCCTGCATGGGCAGGTCGTCCTTGCCCGGCGGCAGCGATTTCAGGTAAGTGCCGATGGCCAGCAGATCGGCATCGGTCATGTATTGCGACGAGTGCTGCACCACGTCCACCATATTGCCTGACACCGTGCCGTGCTTGTTGCGTCCGGTCTTGAGCAGCTCGGCGGTTTCCTCCGGCGTCCACAGGTTGCGCAGGCTCAGCGCGCGCCAGCCCTCAACGGTCTCTCCCGCCAGGAACAGATGGCCGTTGCCGCCTTCGCCGGTCATGGTTTTTTCCTGGAAAGCGAATCCGCGCGGCGTGTGGCACGCGCCACAGTGGCCCAGGCCCTGAACCAGATAGGCGCCCCGGTTCCACACGTCCCCCTTGCCTTCCAGCGGCCGGAAAGGTTCGTCGTCCAGGAAAATCCAGTTCCAGATCGACAGGCCCCAGCGCTGGTTGAACGGGAACCCCATGTCGGAAGGCCGGTTGGCCTGTTCCACGGGTTTGACGCCCTGCATCAGGTAGGCGTAAAGCGCCTTGATGTCCTCCGGCGTCATCCTGGCGTAGGACGGATAAGGCATCGCCGGGTACAGGTTGTGTCCATCCGCCGCCACGCCCTTGCGCATGGCGCGCTCGAATTTCTCGAGGCTATAACCGCCGATGCCCGTGGCCTTGTCCGGCGTGATATTGGTGGAATAGAGCTTGCCGAATGGCGTTTCCAACGCCAGGCCGCCGGCCAGGGGCTTGGACTTGTCTCCGGTGTGACAGGCTACGCAGTCGCCCAGGCGCGCGACATAGCGGCCCAGATCGACCTGCTCGCGCTGCTGTGGGGTAAGGCCAGCCGCATAATCGGCGGGCAGGTCGTCGATGATCTGCGGGATCTGCACATGCGGCGAGGCCGGCTCGTTCTGGGCCGAAGCCGCCAGCCAGGCCAGGGAAATGCCTCCCAGCAGGGCGGCCATGCGTTTCGAACGGCGCGCTGAAAACGCTCGCAGCGGATTGCGTCCGCGGGGGGTGGGAAGCTGGGTTTCTGCGTTCTTGATCTTGTCCACGGTGAAAATCCATTGACGGTCGTGCCGTGGATTTTCGGGGCTCCCGGGATTTATTCAATTGATCAAGATCAATCAATAAGTCTTTGATTTTTATAGATAAATATAGACCCTGTGGATTTTACAGCCCCAGGATTAAATCACCATTAAGAAAACGAACCAAGGTGAAAACGACAACGCCAGGGAATCCTGGCAAGCGATCAGGAACGCCAACAAAGTCCACCCCTCCTCCCGGATATCGCGCCCGCCGAGCGCGTCGCACGACTAAAAAATAATCTATCGGATGCGACCGCCCGGCCGGCAGGTTTTCCAACCCGCCCGCGTATTGCCTACTTGCCTTCGAACTGGCCGAAGGCTTCCAACGCGCGCACCGAGTAGACATAGGCGGCGCCGGCGTTCAAGGCCAAGGCCGTGCCGAGCGCCTCGCTGACCTCCCCGACCGTGGCGCCCGCCTTCTGCGCCGCCGCGGCGTGCGAAGAAATGCAGCCGTCGCAACGCGTCGTGACCGCGACCGCCAATGCAATCAACTCGCGCGTCTTGGCATCCAGGTGCTTGGCCTCTCCCAAGGCCTGATTGAGGCCGCCGTATGCCTTGACCATGGCGGGATTCGTTTCCGCGAACGTCTTGGCGCCCGCGCGGAGATTCGAGAGTTGATCGACCCAGTTATTCATCATGATGTGGACTCCTCGAAAGAAAACATGCCCGGCCGCCCCTGCGGCCGGGCGATAAAAACGCGCAGGCCAGGTCAGCCTGCCCGCTTGTACTGCAGCAAACCGCCCGTACTCTTGGGCGGCCGCGCCCGCAACGCCGCCTCGACAGGCTCGGTGCCCCAGCCCGGGCGGTCAGGCACGACGAGCTGGCCGTCGCGGAACTCGGGCTGGTGGGTAAAGAGCTCGTTCTCCCACGGCAAACGGTCTACGTCCGTTTCCATGATACGCAGATTGGGAACAGCCGCCGCGAAGTGCACATTCATCATGGTGCAGAGATCGCCGTAGAAATTGTGCGGGGCAATATTGACGTCATGCGCCTCGCACACGGCCGCGATCTTCATCGACTGCCAGACGCCATTCCACACCGTATCGACGATCGCCACATCGACGGCCTGGTGCTCCAGGAAAGGCATGAATCCCCTGACGCCGATCAGGGTCTCGCACGACGCGATCGGATGCGGACTGTGATCCCGGACATAGGCCAGCGCCTTCGCGTTGAAGCTGTCGGTCTCCACCCAGAATATATCGACGTCCGCAATCGCCCTGAGCAGCTTCAGCATGCCTTCCGGCTTGGCATTGAAATTGAAGTCGATGAGGATATCCACGTCCGGACCGGCGCCGCTGCGCAGCGCCTCCAACTGCCGCTGGACGTTTCCGATCAGCTTCCGGTCCACGTTCAAGGCGGGCGCGAAAGGCACCGCGAAGCCGGGACGCCAGGCATAGGCATCGCCCTCGTCGAAGATGAACAGATTGGTCTTGAGCGCGCTGAAACCTCGCTGCTTCACCTCGGCGGCCGCACGCTTCACGCCCTCCAGGTCGGTAATCGCCGGCGGATACAGCGCCGGATGATTGATGCGCCACGTTGCGCAGTGCGACCAATAGACCGGTATGTGGTTGCGGACCTTTCCACCCAGCAGCTCATAACACGGGACACCCAGGTCTTTCGCCTTCGCGTCCAGAAGCGCGTTCTCGATGGCGCCCATCGCCTGGGCGATGACGCTGCCGGGCGCGGGCCGGGTCAGGCAACTCGCTTCCTGGAAGAAGCGCTCATGGTCATGCACGTTCTGCCCCACCAGCCGTTTTCCGAGCTGTTCGATGATGGCGCCGACGCCGGGCGACCCGAAACCCTCGTCATACTCGCTCCAGCCGACGATGCCCTTGTCCGTGCATATCTTGAGGAAGAAGTAGTTGCGCCAGCCGGCGTCGCAAAGAATGCTCTCAATCGAAGTCACTTTCATGGATCATTTCCCTCAAGGACCAATCGCGGTATTTCCCGAGGCGCCGCGCGCGACAGCAAGATCGAGCCGCAGGGCGCGCAGGGATCGTTCATTCTTCATTCGGGCTTCAGATCCATTTTTCGGGTCTCCTTGCCCCACTTCGTCATCTCGGATTTGACGAAGGCCTGGAATTCCTTCGGCGAGCTTCCGACCGGGGTGGCGCCGAGAATCTTGAGCCGTTCCAGCACCGCTTTGTCCTTGAGCATCGCACTGGCCTCGCGCGACACGCGATCGATGATGTCCTGCGGCACGCCCACCGGCGCGAAAACGCCGTACCAAGAATTGACGTCGAACCCCGGGACAGTATCCGAGATCGGCGGCAGGTCAGGCGCGAGCGAGCTACGGTGTTCCGACGTGACGGCGACGCCGATCAGCCGCTTGTCGTTGATATACGCCAATGCCTCGTTGGCAATCACCATATTGGCCTGGCCGCCCATGACGTCCTGCATGGCGGCGACGCCGCCTTTGTAGGGCACGTTCACGATTTTTATTCCCGTCATCGTCCGCAGCATTTCGCAGGAGAGGTAGGTGCTTGTCCCTATGCCGGTGTTGGCGCAGCTCAGCTTCTCGGGATTGGCCTTCGCATAGGCGATGATGTCGGAAACGGTCCGCAACTTTTCCTTGGGCCCCACCGCGAGGTAGTTGGGCACATTGACGAGTTGAGCGACGGGAACCAGGTCCTTGTTCATGTCGAAGGACGGATTCTTGTAGAAATACTGGTTCAACACATTCGCGATGCTGCCCAGGAGAAAGGTGTAGCCATCCGGCGCCGCGCGCACCACCTGATATGAACCCAGCATGCTGCCCGCGCCGGGCCGATTCTCGACAACGACGGTTTGCTTGAGGCTGTTGCCCAGATGGGTCGCCAACAGGCGTCCCAGGATATCCGTATTCCCGCCTGGCGGATAAGGCACGATGAGCGTGATCGGCTTGTCCGGCCAGGCGGCATGGGCCACGCTGGCAGCCAGACCGAGGACGGCCACCGAAAGCAGACGGGAAATCCTGTGCAGGTTGGATAGCATGATATTTGTCTCCGAATTTTTATGTGGAATCATTGCGTCCTAATAATAAGGATCAATATCCCAACATTCGAAACGCATATTTCCAGCCGATCCTCGCCCGCCTGAACGGAAAAACCGTTCAGGTCTCCGCCGCCGACGCGCCTATCGTCATCGGACGATCGTCGGTTCGAACGCCCGGCCGCCCGTGGCGGTTTCGAGTTGCTCACTTACCCTGGAATATCGGCGCGCGTTTCTCACGAATCGCCGCGACGCCCTCGTGGAAATCCGCGCTGGCGGCCATGGCTTCGATTTCGCGCAACGCGACCGAACTTGCCTCGACAGGACTCTTGGGCAGGACGGCGGCGGTAAAGCGCTTGAACATCTGGATAACCAGCGTGGAATTCCTTGCCAGCCGCCGCGCCATATCCTGCGCCACCGCCAGATGCTCACCCGCGGGGACGATACGATTCACGAAGCCGACCTCGTACATGCGCTGCACGCCGATCTCTTCGCCGAGCAACATGAGTTCCATGGCGATCTTATGGGGAATGCGGCCCGCGATCGACGCGATGAATCCGCCGCCGAAGCCCAGCTTGGCTTCCGGGAATACGAATCGCGTATTTTCCGTGGCAATGCAAAGGTCGGCCATTTGCACGAGCACGATCGATCCCCCTACCACCCAGCCGCTGACCGCCGCGATGATGGGCTTGTCGACCTGGATGACGCCGCCCGGCGTGAATCGCCGGTAGTCCGGCGGCTCGGTCATGTCCCGATCGCGCCCCGACGAGAAAGCGCGATCTCCCGCCCCGGTCAACACGGCAACCCTGTCCTGTTCGGAGGCGTTGAAGCGCCGCCACGCCTGGGCGAGCCCTTCCTCCACGGCGCCGTCGATGGCGTTCATCTGCTTGGGCCGGTTGATCGTGATCGTCGCAACGCCATCTTGCGATTCGTACGTCACGGCGTTTGTCTCGTCCTGCATGGCTGCTCCTTTGTGGCAAGGGATGTTTTTCGTTCGCGGCGCGGCTAAAGAATGCGCGTCAATTCCTCGGTCTTTCCATCGGCCAGCATGGACCGCAACTGGCTTTTCAGCACTTTTCCGTTCGGCGACGACGGCAGCGAGGCCATCGCGTAGATCTCTCGCGGTTTCTTATAAGGAGAGATGCGCTCCGCGAAGATTTTCCTCAGCAGGTCCAGGTCGAAAGGCGCGTCGCCGTCGGCCAGCTCGACGAAGGCGATGACGTCTTCGCTGCCCATCGTTCCGCGGCCGACTACCGCGCTGTGGACGATGCCCGGGTGCTCGTTCAAGGCGTCCTCGACCTCCAGGGGATAGACCTTGAAGCCATTGCAGGCAATGAGATCCTTGGTCCTGCCGACGATGTGCACGCTGCCCGCCGCGTCAAGCGTGGCCAGGTCTTCGGTATTGAACCAACCGTCCTCGGTGAGAACCCGCCGTGTGAGCGCGGGGTCGCGGAAGTAGCCCTTCATCATCTGGGGAGCTTGAACCCACAGTTCGCCGACCTGGCCCTGGGGCAGATGCTCGCCGGCAGGGCTGACGATGCGCACCGAGACGCCGGGCAGCGGACGGCCGACACTGCTATCCGGCGGCGGGTCGTCGAGCCGCGTGAAGCACAGGCTCGCCCCCTCCGTCAGTCCGTAGCCGTTATGCAGGGCGACGCCGAACACGGCCTCGCATTGCGTCTTGAGCGAAGCATCCAGGGGCGCGCCGCCGGTCGCGATGAAACGCAAGTCCGGGCATTCGAACGGGTGGGCATGGTGGAATTGCAGGAGCTTGGCAAACATCGCCGGCGCGCCCTGCAACATGGAAATATGCGCGTTCGCCAACATCGACGCGCACTCCGCGGCGTCGAATTTTGCGATCAGGTAGAGATGCGCGCCGGCGCGCAGCGTTCCGCCGAGGACGATGGCCAGGCCCATGATGTGGGTGATGGGCAAGACGCAATATGCGCGGTCTCGGGCGGAGATGGCGCGAAGCTGGCGCACCGTGGCCGCGAGATACATCAGGCCGCCATGCCGCACCATGACGCCCTTGGGCGCGCCCGTCGTACCGGTGGTGTATATCAGCGCGACGACGTCGTCGCGCGTGCCGGCGACAGTATCGGGCGCCGCTTCGGGGCGGTCATGGGATATCGCGACCTCGCCGAACGCGGGGACGTCGAGCGTGAGCGCCTCCGCTTGCCTGGCATGCGCCGCCGCGTCCGACGAGTCGCGCGTCAAATAGATAACCAGGCGAGGATCGGCATGCGCGCGGATACGGTCGACTTCCTGCGGCGCCCGGCGCGCATTCTCCAGGACGGCACAGGCATCGAGCGTGCTCGCGGCGAAAATGAAGGCCGCCAGCGCGCTTCCGTTTTCGCCGATGAGCATGACGCGATCGCCCGCCCGGACGCCGCGCTGGGCCATGAAATCGGCCGCCGCGGCGACGGCGTCGCGGAATTGGCGATAGGACCAGGTGCCATGGGCATCCGTCAAGGCGGGCGCGTCGGGCGTGATGCCGGCCCAACGCAGAATGGCCTGATGCATGCGGGTGTCGCCCGGGCACTCGCCATTGCATGGGGGCGCATTATCGCCGGCAGTGCGTTCTCCGCGCCCGATATCCCGCGGATGGCCGGTCTCGGTAGCCATGGTTCGAGCCTCCGCTTACCGGTTGACGTCGACGATGGCCCTGCCGCGAACCTTCCCCTCGATAAGCCGTGGGGCGGCCGAAATCACGGCTCCCCGGGCCAGTTCGTCGTCGTTCAGATCGACGATCCCGGCTTGCGGTTGACGGGTCCCTTCGGCGGGCTCATTCAACATGACGGCTCGTACCATGTTTCTTGCTCCTCGATCCATGCCTATGGCGTGCTCGTGATCCGTGACGGCTTTCCCCGGTGGAAAGCACGCCCGCGCCGGCCATCGCCTTGCCGCGGGCGAAGGTATTTCGAAGTAGCGCCGGCGCGCCGATTCGGGGTAATCTCGTTTACTAGACAGACAGTCAACTAGTATAGAGATCAAGTATCGCCATGAACGGTTTTGACCGGAAAAATCAATCAACTGAACCGAGCCAATCGGGGCGCTCCAACGGCAAGCGCGAGCACATGCTCCGAATCGGGGTCGCGATCTTCACGGAGAAAGGGTTTCACAACACGACCGTGGACGAACTCGTTGCCGCTGCCGGTATCCCCAAGGGTTCGTTCACGTACTACTTCGGCTCCAAGGACGCCTATACGCATGAAGTCATCAAGGTCTATGCCGCCTATTTCCACAAGAAATTGACGCGCGCGCTTCAGGACGCGTCGCGCTCGCCGCTGGAGCGCATCCAGGGCTTCATCCACGAAGCCCGCGACGGCGTGGAGAGATTCCACTATCGGCGCGGTTGCCTGGTGGGCAACCTGGGCCAGGAAATGGGCGCGCTGGATAACAGGTTCCGGGAGTCCTTGGTGGAGACGCTAAGGGACTGGCAATCGGTCCTGCAAACCTGCCTGATCGAGGGAGTCGAATGCGGAGAAGTGCGAGCCGACGCCGATCCAGGCGAATTGGCCCAGTTCTTCTGGTATGCATGGGAAGGCGCGGTCCTGTGTTCGAAACTAGAACAGTCCAGCACCCCATTGGAGATCGTGGGGTCCGCTTTCCTCAAGCATATTGCCGCGCAACCCGCTGGGCGAAAGACGCGGCGGGGATAGACCTACGCGCCGAATGACTTCTTCGCGGAAACGCAATGCGCGATAAAGACATGTCCGGTCGAGGCCAACCGCTTGGCGCTGTTGGTCGCGATCTTCAAGCCGTGCTCCAACGGCGGCAGCGGGGTCGATACCACGCGAATATCGCCGGAGCGCAGGCAGCGGGTGACGGCATGCCGTGGCAGGCATCCTACCGCGGCGCCCGACGCGACGAGGGCAACCACCGCTTGCGGCGCGCCGACTTCGAAATCGATGTTGATCGGTCCGATGTGCTCCACCAGCCATCGCTCGGCGGCCTCCCTGCTCCCCGATCCGGATTCGATCATCGCCCAGCTCGCGGACCGTAGCGCATCCATCGTCGCCGTGCCTTCAAGCAGCGGATGCCCCGCCGCGGCGACGACGACCATCTGGTCGCCGAACCAGGAGGCCACGTTCATTCCCGGCCGGCATTGGTTGTTATCGAGGAAGCCGACATCGGCCTGCAGGTTCTGCAAGGCATCGAATACGCCAGTCGCGCTCGACACCAATACCCTGACGGGACTGCTGGGATGCTTCGCCCGCCATTGCGCGAGTATTTCCGGCAACAGGTACTCGGCGATGCTGGCGGTTGCCGCGATCTTCAACGGCCCGCAAAGATAGTCCTCGAGAACCCCCTCGAATTCCGCCGCCTGCTCCAATAAGGAAACCGCCGCGGGCAGCAGGCGGGCGCCGGACTCGTTGAGGACAAGCCTGCGCCCGCGCCTGTCGAAGAGCGGCGTCGCCATGGTCGCCTCCAATTCGACCAAGGCGCTGCTTGCCGCCGACTGGGACCGGGAAACGCTATCGGCCGCGGCGGGCGTGGAACGCTCCTTCGCGATGGCGACGAACACCTCGAGCTGCCGCAACGTGATTCGCAAGCGCCGTTGTCCATCCCTCGGCCGCGGCGCGCTCATGAAAAATTCGGTGGGTCGATTCATCGGCAACTCCAATTGAGATCAGGAGTCGAAGCGAAACAGGCTTGGATAAACGCCCGCTAGCCGCCGTCCACCATCGGCCGCGCAGCGTACACGGCAAGGCATGCGCTGCAAAACGTCTCCACCTACGTTCGCCTCATTTCAGATGCCGGGCCCAGCAGGAAACTGGACGACTTTTCCATTGGCCCGCTCGCATCCCGGGTCGGCAAGCATCCCGGGTCGGCAATACCGGCATCGGCACTCATCGTTTTCGTGTGGCAGCGCACCGATCCGGCCTGTCGAAGGACAGTCTACACACATCGTCCTTCATCACGAATTGAATTTTTTCTCAACGCCGAAAGGCTCCTAACGCGCCGATGCCTTGAGATCGCTTTGATATCGGCGCGCCTCCTGCCAGAAGGCGCGGGCCACCGGCGAAAGCCGATTCTCGCCCAGGCAAACCAAGCCGATGCGCCGCGAACTGCTAGGCGAAATAGGCCGGAAAACCGTACCGGGATAACGATCCGGAAGCGCCAATTTCGCCAGGATAGATACGCCTTTGCCGCTCGCGACCACCTCCAGTATCGACATCAACTGAAGCAGCTCATAAGCCATTCGCGGGCGCAATCCGTTTCTGGCGAACAACTTGTTCACCAGCGACTGCGAACCGGCACGCGTCAGGATGAACGGATCCAGCGTCATCTCCTTGAGAGGAACGGCATCCAGCTTGGCCAGCGGATGACTGGCGGGAAGAACGGCCACCAATTCATCGATGGCGAGCGTCAGCGAATCGAATTCGGACTTCGGCAGCGTAACGGCGGCGAGCTCCAGGCGCCGCTCCTTGAGATCCTGGGAGGTCTGCTCATCCGGTTTCTCCGTGACCATGATGTCGACGCCGGGGTAGCGAGCCTTGAAGCGATCCAGTAGCGGTGGAAGCACCCTTATCGTCGCGCTCGCGCCAAAGGATCCCAAGCGGAGCAATCCGGTCTTGAGTTCGGCCCCGGCCAGCGCCGTCGCCTGAACCAATTGCAGGGACGCGAAGACATCGCGAACGTGAGGAAGAATATGTTCGCCGGTGTAGGTAAGCGCGATTCCCGGAGACTGGCGATCGAGCAGTTCCGTCCCGAGCGCGGTCTCCAATGCCCGCAAGGCGTGGCTCGTCGCGGAAGGCGACATGCCCAGCTTCGCCCCCGCGCCCGCAATCCCGTTCGAAGAGACAAGCGCAAGAAAAAGCTCGAGCTGGCGGAGCGTGGGCACACCCGTGCCAAGTGGTCTGCGCATTGACGTTTGTCTCAATTATTTTGGCTATTCGTGAATTCTATTGACGCCCTTCCGTCGTCGCAACCGGTCACGAAGCCGGCGGAAGATCGCTATCGAGCCGCGCCCGATACCGCCCTCTCATGCAGCCCACGCAGCTTCTGGCGCCCACCGCGCAGCGGCGCTCAAGAACACGATTCGTCCCCGATTAATCATGCCTTCCAGGCCTTTCGTTGCGTGGCCCTCCCCGGGAGGGATTTTCCGCCTTGGCGCAAGCGGGAAACGGCGGAAGGTGCTATGAGATAATCGACCGCAAAATCCCAAGTCATCCATAAGAACAGCCAGCCGATTCGGATACATAAAGGAATGAGCACGCACCCTCCGCGAAAAACTCAAGGCATTCAAGCAGTTGAACGCGCACTGACCATTCTCGATACGCTCATTGCGGCCAACAAGCCGATGCGGTTGATCGACCTGGCCAACGCCGTCCAGATGTCGACGCCGACCATCCTGCGCAACGTTGTTTCTCTGGAAAAGCACAATTACCTGCGCCGACTGGAGGATGGCCGCTACCAGTTGGGTGCTCGCGCGCTGGAAATGGGGGAGCGCTACAAACGCAGTTTCGATCTCGAAAGCCATGTGTTGCCCGTGCTGGAACGCGTATGCAATGCCACGGGCGAAAGCAGTTCCTTCAACGTGCGCGAAGGCTCCCGCCGGGTATGCCTGTTCAAACTCGAGTCCTCGCAACAATTGCGCGCCGGCTTCGGCGTCGTGGCCGAGAACGACCTGCGTGACGGCACATCGACGGCCCAGGCGCTGTGCATTTCTCCGGAGGAGCTGGAAAACAACCGGTTCCGCGTGATTTTCGTGTCCCAAGGGCTGAATGTCGAAGATCTGGCCTCGCTGTCCACCCCGATCTACCGGCGTAGCGGAGAATTGATTGGCGCGCTGACGGTGATCTGCCCGATCAGCCGCTTTACCCCCGCGCGCCAGGAACGCCTGGCGGAAGCGCTCCATCAGCATGCCGAAGACCTGTCCGGTACGTTGGGGGCCCAGCGTTTCGGAAAGAATAATTATTCCCTCGTGCCGTCGATCTCCGACATCCCGTAATTTATCGCCGCAAGCGCCAAGGTGGCGTCAGGCTGCCGGCCGGCCGTCCACGATGACGCAGTCCGCCCGTACGGGCGAACTCGACAGCACCGCCACCACCGCCTCGGCCGCGACCCGATTGGTGCGCGCCAATCCTTGCTCCGTAGAAGCCGCCGTGTGAGGCGTAGCCACCACATTGGGCAAGGCCAGAAGCGCTCGCGTCACCGGGGCATAGGCAGGGTCCGCCTCGCTGACGAACACGTCCAGCCCCGCTCCGCCTATGACGCCGTCGCGCAGAGCCTGCAGCAGGTGAGCGTCTTCGACCAAGCCGCCTCGGGCCGTGTTGACCACGAACGCGGAGGGCTTCATCGTGTTGAGGGCCGCGCTGTCGATCAGGAACCGGGTGGCCGGCGTCAGGGGCGCATGGACGGTAACCACGTCGCTCTGTTTCAGCAGCGTCCGCAGGTCCACGTATTCAACGGCGGGTATGCCGGACTGTTCGGCAGCGCTGCCGGGGTTCGCCGTATGTACGAGAATACGGCAGTCAAAACCACTCAATCGTTTCGCGACCGTTTTCCCGATGTGCCCGTATCCGATGATGCCGACAGTCTTTCGATGCAGGTCTCCGGTCGTCTCGATCTCCCAGCATCCGTTGTTCATTCTCGTATGGAAATCCCGCACGCGGCGGATGCCGGCCAGCATCAGGGCCAGCACGTGATCCGCCACGGCCTCGGCATTGCCGCCGGCGGCGATGGCCACGACCTTGCCAAGTTCCTTGGCCGCCTGGCAATCTATCCGGTCATAGCCCACCCCACGCCGCGAAATGACCTGGAGGTCAGGCAGGGCAGCCATCAATTCGCGCGTGACGCGTGCGTGACCCACAATCCATGCCGAAGCGCCTCGCAGGATGCCGACCAACTGTTCATGCGTCAGATTGCCGTCCGCTTCGCCGGGCGGCAACTCGGCGATTTCGACAGTGCAGCCATGGTTCTGAAGATATTCCCGCGTGCCGGCATCGAAAAACCGCTGGGTAACGACGACCCTCTTGAGTGCAGTGTGCATAGTCTCGTAGGAAATCAGGGGCGATAGGCGATGAGCGCGGTGCCGTACCCAACCACGGCGCCTGGGCGCCGCAGTATCTCGGTAACGGCGCCGTCGCTTTCGGCGTGAACGGGGCGCAGGACCATGCCATCCCGAACGAAACCCAGGATCTCGCCGCGCACGACGCGCGTGCCGGGAGCGATCGCGGGTAGCTTGCGCGTGAGATGCCGGGGCTCGAATCGACCGATATGGCGGGAATGCACCGTGTGAACCTGAGCCTGCTTTTCCGCCGGTGTCGGTCCCGGTCCCGAGCCTGATTGCGTATCCGGTATCGCACCTGGATCTGAACCGGCGTTGGCCGCGAGCCCCGGATCGGCGGCATGAGCTGCCGTAACGATCTCCAGCGACAGGGAGGGACTTGCCAGCGTCAGCTTGGTGATGCCGGCTTGCGTCATCAGACGTTTGATTTCAGCCAGGTCTTCCATCGTTGTCATGCCTGCTCCTTGGTGGACGCAGCGTCCCAGGTGTCGTTGGCCGCCGAGCGCAACGCATCCAGGTAGCGCTCGATTTCCTCCAGGGCCTGAAGCGCCTGTTCGTAATCGACCTCCACGAAGCGGATGGCGCTGCCCAACGGGACTTGTCCGATGCGCCAGAGATCGGCTTGAATCACGGTCCCGATCTTGGGATAGCCGCCCGCCGTGTGGGCGTCACTGAGCTGGATGATGGGAGCGCCGCTCGGCGGCACTTGAACGACGCCCGGCACGATTCCATGCGAACGCATTTCCACCGTCTTCTGGAACGTCAGGCTCTCGCCCGCGAGCCGATAGCCTGCCCGGTTGCTCTGCATCGTGACCTTCCATGGCGTCTGCCAGAACGCCGCGAGGGCCGCTTCGGTGAAGTGTCCGTACTCACCGGCGGGCAAAACACGCAACGCGCACGCGCCGTCCTGGACGATCGCGGGGTCCGGCAACACCGAATAAGGCGAAACGAATCCGAGCCAGGTTTCGTCGCGGGGTAGCGGAGCGCTGCGATCCGGCCGGGTTGCCGCCTGCAATCGGTCTCCCACCGTGAGGCCGCGGCCTTCCAGGCCTCCGAATCCACCTCGATTCTGCGTGCTCCGCGAACCGAGAACAAGCGGTACATCCCAACCGCCGGCGACAGCAAGATAACAACGGCTGTATCGGCGTGGCGCGCCGATATGCAGGGTCTGTCCGGCCTTGAGCATCAGCCGGCCCCACGGGGAGCGCGGGATGTCGTCGACCCAGACGTCGACGTCGGCCCCGCTGACGGCAAGATGCGTGTCCGCGAACGCCCGGACCTTGAAAGGAAAACTGGGAATCTCTATGGCCGCCGCGTTTTCGTCGTTGCCCAGCCAGATATTGGCGCAGCGCAAGGCAACCGTATCCATCGCGCCCGCGCAGCCTACCCCATAGCGCAGGTAGCCCAGGCGCCCCTGGTCCTGGATCGTGGTCTGGGCGCCAACTGTGAGGACTTCAATCATTTCTGCACTCTCTGCGCCGTGAAACGTATCGTGTCGCCGGGTTCCAGCACGGCGGGCGGATTGCGCTGCTCGTCGAACAGGCGCTTTTCCGTCCGCCCGATGACGTTCCAGCCGCTGGGGCCGGCCGTGGAGGAAACACCGGTCTGCATGCCGCCGATGGCGACCGAACCCGCCTCGGCGCGCAGGATGGGGACCTTCTTGCGAGGCATGTGGATGCGAGGATCCAGCGCGCCGAGATAACCGAACCCAGGATGGCTGCCGAGTGCAAAGACGGGATAGACGCCGGCGGTGTGGATGGCGACGACCTCGTCGACGCTCAAGCCCTTGGCTTGCGCTACCGCCTCGAGGTCAGGGCCATATTCGCCGCCATAGATGACGGGCACTTCCACGAGCTTGCCCTGGCGGTGGTCGGGTTGCGCGTCTTCCCATGCCTGTTCAAGCCTTGCCTTGAGCGCCTCGATCTCGCGGAAAGGAGCGGAAAAAGTCAGCAGCAGCGTCGTCATGCCCGGAGCCGCTTCCCGTATGCCTTTCCAGCCCGCGGCCTCGCGGGCAAGCGACCAGATTCGCCGCTGGGTCTCCAGGTCGAACAGGCCGGGCGCCTCGAACAATATGCCCGTGGTGCCCAGCAGGCTGATATGGGGCACGTCTTTGAGGGCGTCATTCAGCATGCTGCGCCTCCTTGGCGCCGAATCGGGTTTCAAAATAGTGAATGTCCACCTCGCCTTCCCGGAACGGCTCGTCATCCAGAATGCGCAGCAGCAGCGGCAGATTGGTGCGGACACCTTCCACGCGCATTTCAGCAAGCGCGCAACGCAGGCGCACGAGGGCCTCCTGACGGGTGCGTCCGAACCCGATCACCTTGGCGATGAGCGAGTCGTAATAGGGAGGCACCATGGTTCCGGCTTCGATATGGGTGTCGACGCGCACGCCAGAGCCGCCGGGCGCGCGCCATGCCGTGATCTTGCCGGGAGAGGGACGGCCGGTCGCCGGATCCTCGGCGTTGACGCGTGCCTCGATGGCATGACCGGTGCCGTCGCCGACGATGGTCTCCAGCCGCTCGCCTTGCGCGATGCGCAACTGCGCGGCGACCAGGTCGATGCCCCAGGTCATCTCGGTGACGGGATGTTCGACCTGGATGCGAGTATTCATTTCGATGAAGGCGAAAATGCCGTCTTCGTACAGGAACTCGAATGTTCCGGCGCCCAGGTATCCAATGTCCTGGCAAGCCTTGACACACCGTGCGCCCAGCTCGGCCAGGGCCTGTGCCGATACGCCGGGGGGCGGCGCCTCCTCGAGCACTTTCTGGTGGCGCCGCTGAACCGAGCAATCGCGCGCCCCGACCCACGTTGCATTGCCGTGGGTATCCGCCAATACCTGGATCTCGATATGCCGGGGGCGGCTGAGATACTTTTCAAGGTAGAGCGCGGGGTTGCCGAATGCCTGGCGCGCCTCCTCGCGCGTCAGGGCCACCGTATCGGCTATCTCCGCTTCGTCGGTCACCACGCGCATGCCGCGTCCGCCGCCGCCCCCGGCGGCCTTGACGATGACCGGGTAGCCGACCTGCCTGGCAATGGCTTGCAACTCGGCAGTCGATTCCGGCAATTCCTGAGACCAGCCAGGCACACATGGCACGCCGGCCGCCAGCATGGCCTGCTTCGCCCGGATCTTGTCGCCCATGGTGCGGATCGCTTCGGGACGGGGGCCGATGAACTGGATCCCGGCATCGATCACACGTTGGGCAAATTCAGCGTTCTCGGACAGGAATCCGTATCCCGGGTGGATGGCGTCCGCCCCGGTGGCCCGGGCGGCCGCGATCAGCGCGCGTTGATCCAGATAACTGCGAGCGGCGCCGGCCGGGCCGATGCAAACCGCCTGATCGGCCAGCGCGACGTAGTTCTTGTCCTGATCCGCCTCCGAGTATATGGCCACCGTTTTCAAGCCCAACTGCCTGCAAGCGCGCAGAACACGCAGGGCGATCTCGCCCCTGTTCGCAATAAGGACCGTATTGACCACGCGTTATCTCCGTCGGATCCTGATCAACGGCTGATCGATCTGCACTTCATCGCCGTCATTGACATAGAACTCGGCGATCGTGCCCGCGCACTCCGAATCCAGCATGGTGAAAACCTTCATTGCCTCGAGAATGCAGAGCTTGGTGCCGGGCTCGCATCCGTCGCCGACGTCAACGAACGGCGGCGCGGTCGGAGAAGGCGAACGGTGAAAGATGCTCGCCATAGGGGCGACCACGACGAAATCGCCGTCGCTCGCCGCGGGCGGCGGCGCCTGCTCCGCTTTCCGAGGCGTGGGCTCCCGCGGCGCGCCATCGCCGGCGGCCTCCGCGGCCGGCGATGGCGTGGGGAGAGGACTCGGTACTACACCTTCGGCGCGGCGGACCAGGCTGATATGCGTATCGCCTTCCGAATACTTCAGTTCCACAATCGTGGAGTCGGCGACGAGCGCAATGACGCTTTTCAGTCGATCCAGTCCCATGTCGTTGTTTCCTCCAAGCACGCCTTACAGGCCTTCGCAGCCGAGTTTCCGCAGAATGTCGTCGGCCCATTTGCGATCCATGGGTTCGCCGGCCCGGATAGTGGCCATTTTCTTTCCCTCTTTCTCGCGCGTGGCCAGAATCGATTTGAGAATCTCGTCCACGTTGTCGTACGGAACCGCGACCACGCCGTCTTCATCGCCGACGATCAAGTCGCCGGGATTGATGACCATGCCGTCGATGGCGATTGGAAAGTTGATCTCTCCCGGGCCATCCTTGTAAGGGCCGCGGTGGGTCACACCGACGGCATAAATGGGAAAGGTGCCCTTGTTTATCGTTCCGTAATCGCGGATGGCGCCATAGATGATCACGCCCGCCGCGCCCGCCTGCTGGGCCTGGCCGGCCATCAGTTCGCCGATGATGGCGTTGGTGGTGTCACCGCCCGCGTCCACCACGAGCACGTCTCCCGGCGACAGCATCCCCAGCGCTTTATGCACCAGGAGGTTGTCGCCCGGGCGCGTCTTGACCGTCAGTGCGGCGCC
Organism: Bordetella genomosp. 10; assembly: GCF_002261225.1. Classification (NCBI taxonomy): domain Bacteria; kingdom Pseudomonadati; phylum Pseudomonadota; class Betaproteobacteria; order Burkholderiales; family Alcaligenaceae; genus Bordetella; species Bordetella genomosp. 10. Next base: position 1,336,634 of record NZ_NEVM01000001.1, on the reverse strand, counting down.
CACCATGCCGCCCTCCTTGTGCATCGGACGCAGCGCCGACCCGCCATGGAAAAGGCGGCCCATTGCGTCGCTTGCGTGCGCGGCGGCGGCGCCTTGATACTGTTTGATCGTGGCGGCGCTGACGCAGCGCTCACGCTTGCCGATCCGAAGTCCCAATGACATATGCGATTCCTTTTTAGAAGTTTGGCGCTAGCCGGAGCAGGCGATAGCCGATCCGGTCGCGAACGGGAAACAAGAAGCGTCAGCCCAGTTGCTCGACGGCGGCGTGAATGCGCCGGCATGCTTCGACCAGGTTCTCGCGAGAGGTGGCGAACGACAGGCGGAAATAGGGCGACAGCCCGTACGCGTTGCCCGAAACGGCGGCAACGCCTTGCTCGAGCAGATAGGCCACGAAATCGGCGTCGTTCTGGATGAGGGAACCTTCGGGCGTCTTCTTGCCGATATAGGCGGCGCACGATGGATAGACATAAAAGGCGCCCTGCGGATTGGCGCAGGTCATGCCGGGAATGGCGTTCAGCGCCTTAACGACCAGGTCACGGCGGGCCTGGAACTCGGCGGCATTGGCGGCGATGAAGTCTTGCGGCCCGGTCAGGGCAGACAGCGCGGCGGCCTGGCTGACCGAGCAAGGATTGGAGGTGCTTTGCGACTGGATCTTGCGCATCTGCTTGAGCAGGCCGGCGGGGCCACCCGCGTAGCCGATGCGCCAGCCCGTCATGGCGTAGGCTTTCGAGACACCATTGATGGTGAGCACACGGTCCTTCAAGGCGGGCACAACTTGCGCCATGGTGTAGTACTTCAGCCCGTCATAGAGCAGGTGCTCATAGATGTCGTCGCACATGACGAGCACTTGGGGATGACGCAGGAGGACCTCCCCCAGGGCCTGCAGCTCTTCCTGGGAAAGCAGGGCGCCCGTGGGATTGCTGGGCGAATTCAGCATCAACCATTTCGTGCGCGGCGTAATGGCGGCTTCCAGTTGGGCGGGCGTAATCTTGAAATCCCGCGCCTCTTCGCAGGTCACCAGCACAGGCACACCGCCGGCGAATCGCACCATTTCCGGATACGACACCCAACTGGGAACGGGAACGATGGCCTCGTCGCCGTCATTGATGGTGGCCATGATGGCGTTGAAGATTACCTGTTTCGCGCCGGAGGACACCATGACTTCGTCCAGGGCGTAATCAAGATCGTTCTCCCGGGCGAACTTTTCGACCACGGCTTTCTTCAGCGCTGGCGTGCCGTCCACGGTGGTGTAACGCGTTTCGCCATTTGCGATGGCCTCGACCGCCGCCTGGCAGATGCTCGACGGGGTGTCGAAGTCGGGCTCGCCCGCGGTGAGATTCATGATGCTGCGCCCGAGCGCCAGCAGCTCGCGGGCGCGTTGGGCGGCCGCGCCACTGGCGGAAGACGCCACGTTCAAAGCCCGATCCGCGTAGTACTGGTAAGGAGTGTCCATGAAGTCTGTTCCGCCTCGCTTGTAAATTTCAACAGAGTTAATTAAATTACGTACAGTGTAATTGTGTGGTTTACGTGCGAACCATTAGGGTAAATACCTAATTTCAATCAATAAGCATGCTCGTTTGCCCTTAGTGGCTAAAAAATTCAGACGATCTAGAATCCGTTCACTGTAATTTAATTTCTTTGTGCGTAATGGAGGCCACATGAATAGCGGTGTGAGAGGTGTGGATTTGAACTGCGATCTGGGGGAAGGCTTCGGCCCCTATCGCATTGCGGACGACCATGCGCTGCTTGGCATGATCACGTCGGCCAACGTGGCTTGCGGGTTCCACGCAGGGGACCCTGTCATCATGGATGCCACCGTGCGCCGGGCGCTCGAGCAAGGCGCCGACGTGGGGGCGCACATCGGCTTCGCCGACATGCAGGGTTTTGGCCGCCGTCGTCTGTCGTTGAGCCGCAAGGAGCTCGAAACACTGACGCTGTACCAACTGGGTGCGCTGCACGCGATCGCGGTGGGGGCGGGCCATCGCATGACGCATGTCAGTTTTCACGGCGCCCTGGGGAACATGGTGGCCGAAGACGACGAACTGGCCATGGTCCTGCTTGGCGCCTCGCGCAGCTTCGATCCATCTCTGATCGTCTCGTCCATTCCGAACGGGGCGGCCGCCCGTGCCGCCGAGCGGCTCAATCTGCCTCTGGCCACCAAATTCCTGGCCGACCGCGCTTATGACGACCAGGGTTTGCTGGTGGGCCGCGGCACGCCGGGCGCGGTAATCAAGGACCCCGCCGCGATTCTGGAGCGCGTCAAGCAGGCATTGAACGACAACAGCATTACCACCATCACGGGAAAGCGGCTGCCCATGCGCGTCGACCAGATTCTTTTGCACAGCGACACGCCGGGATCCATCGAACTGGGCAAGACCATTCTTGACGCCATCAGCCAAAGTGGCCGCCCGCTGATGCCGATCTCGAAAATCATCCACGGGAAATGATCATGGCGGCTTCTCAGCAACACGCTCTCTACGACGCCACGCAACTGACCGAATGGGTGACGGCGGCTTTTGAAAGCATGGGTGTCCCGCACGCTTGCGCCCGTCAAACGGCCGTTGTCCTGGTGCGCACGAATCTGCGCGGCATCGACACGCACGGCGTGGCGCGCGTACCGTCCTATCTGGAAAAAATTGTCGAGAAGGAAGTCAATACGGCGCCTCGTCCCCTGGCTCAGTGGCGCGACGGCGTCCTGCATTTCGATGGCGACAATGGCCTGGGCCAGTATGTCGCGACGCAGGCGATAGACCAGGCCGTCGAGCGCGCGAAGCAATCGCCGGTCGTGACGTGCCTGGTCAAACGTAGCGGCCACATGGGCGCCCTCGGACAGTTTGTGCTGGCTGCTGCCGAACGCGGCATGATTGCTCTCATGTGCCAGGACACGCCGCCGTTGATGGCCTTGCCTGGTTCGTCCCGTGCCGCTATCGGCAACAATCCGATCGCCTTCGCCGCGCCGGTGGCCGGCAAAGCGCCTTTGCTGTTCGACATGGCAACCAGTGTCGTGGCGCGCGGCAATCTGCTGCAGGCGATGCGCGACAAACGCACCGAGATTCCGGCGGATTGGGCCATCGGACCCGACGGACAACCCACCACCGACCCCGCTTTTGCCTTGAAGGGCGCGATGGCGCCCATGGCCGGCCATAAAGGCATCGGCCTGGCAATGTTGGCGCAGGTCTTGGCCGGCAGCCTGACCGGATCGGAAAAAGTGCCGGGCGCGACCAGCAGCGGCGGCAACGCCAGCGCGTTCATCCAGGTCATCAATCCCGATTTGCTCATCGGCCGTCAAACGTTCGACGCCCACATGGCCGGCTGGCTGTCCTTGTTCCTGGACGCCTCGGGGGAAAACGGCCGCTACCCAGGCGAACGCGCGGCGCAATGCGAGCAAGAGCGGCTGGCGCGCGGCATACCGCTACCCGCCAGCGTCGTGCAGGAGCTGGCCGGCCTGCAGGGCATGACGGGCCAAGCCTTTTCGGTGGCGCCATTGAAAAGCTAGCAATCGGGTTCTTGCCGCTCGCATGCCTGATAGGTATGCGAAGGCGAACGATTCTTGGGAGGCGCGGACGTCTCCCGTCAATTCACACTACGAGGGGAAAAAATGTCTTTCAAGCTTCTGAAGCGGCTATGCGCGTTTGTGCCGGTTGTTGGCGCGCTCGCCACGTCGACCGCCTACGCCAGCGATGCGGCATCGTATCCGCAACAACCGATCAAGATCGTGGTCCCGTTTTCCGCCGGGGGCGCGGTCGACGTGCTGGCTCGTTTGCTGGGAACCAGCCTGACCAAGACGTTGGGGCAGCCGATCATCGTTGAAAATCGCCCCGGGGCCGGTTCGAATATCGGCGCCAATTACGTCGCCATGGCCAAGCCGGATGGCTATACGGTATTGCTGGCCACGTCCGCCGCCCTGGCCGTCAATCCCAGCTTGTACAAGAACCTGGCATTCGATCCAAAAAAAGATTTCAAACCGGTCGTCCTGGCGACCACGCTGCCCAACCTTGTCGTCGTAAACCAGAAGAATAGCGTTGCCACAATGCAGGAACTGACCCAAAGCCTGAAGAAGCGCGGGGAAGCGGCCTTCTACGCCAGCGCTGGCAGCGGTACGCCTACTCATCTTGGGGTTGAACTATACAAACAGGAAATCGGCGCCAAGGCAGTGCATGTTCCCTATAAGGGCGGCGCCCCCGCGCTGGCCGACCTGGCGGCCGGCCGGGTGGATTTCATGTTCGCGGTTGCGCCTGAAGCGCTTCCGCTTATCAAGGCGGGCGAGATCAAGGCGCTCGCCGTCACGACCAAGGAACGCATCCGGTCTTTGCCGGATCTGCCCACCGTTGCGGAAACGGGTGTGCCCGGCTTCGAGATGTTGACATGGTATGGCGCCGTCGTTCCGGCGGGAACGCCTGATGTCATCGTCGATAAGCTCAATGCCGCTTTCAACGTCGCGTTACAGGACGAACATATCGCCAGCCGCCTGCGAGACCTGGGCTTCGAGATCAGCGGGGGTTCTCCGAAGCAACTCGAGGACCAGATGGCGTCGGACGCCGACAAGTGGGGAACGTTGATCAAGAAGATGAACATCACGCTGGACTGAGATTTGAACGCCCGGCGGCGATGCGTCGTCGCTGCGCGTTCTCGTCTTCGAGTCGCCGGAGCTTGCCGACTTGAAGCGAATTTCAATTGAGAGTGAAGGGAATGAATCCTAGACTTCATTGAGTCCACCATGCACGACAGGAAACTCATGAAGTCAGGCAATCCTGAAAGCATTTCCAACTTGTCGGCCAGCCCCGCCGTCCGCAACCTGCCGACCGCGAGAGGCCTGGCATGAGCACGGATCGCGCAACGACGCTTGCCGGCGTCAAGGTGCTCGACTTGTCCCGGATACTGGCCGGCCCCAGCTCGGCCCAGCTACTCGGCGACCTCGGCGCGGACGTGGTCAAGGTCGAAAAGCCTTCCGAAGGCGACGATACCCGCAAGTGGGGACCGCCTTATGTGCTGGGGCGTTCGGGCGAGGAAACCGAAGAGAGCGCCTACTATCTCTCCGCCAACCGCAATAAACGCTCCATCGCCGTCGACATCACGTCCGCGTCAGGCCAGGAACTCGTGCATAGCCTGATCGCGAAGGCCGATGTGCTCATTGAGAACTACAAAGTCGGCGGCCTTTCCAGGTACGGACTGGCTTACGAGCAGCTCCGGACGCGCTATCCCCGCCTGGTCTATTGCTCGGTGACCGGATTCGGGCAGACGGGCCCCTATGCAAGCCGGCCAGGCTATGACTTCCTGATTCAAGGCATGGGAGGCATCATGAGCCTGACCGGGGAACCGCAAGGCGAACCCATGAAAGTCGGGGTGGGAATCGCCGACATCATGACCGGCATGTATGCCGCCGTGGGCATCCTGGCGGCGCTGCGCCACCGGGACAGGACGGGAGAGGGACAGCACATCGACATCTCCCTTCTGGACACGCAGATATCCTGGCTCGCCAACGCGGGCACCAATTACCTGACCGACGGGGCCTTGCCGATTCGCCTGGGGAATGGCCATCCCAATATCGTCCCGTATCAGGTTTTCCCGACCGAGGATGCGCCGATGATTCTCGCCGTGGGCAACGACTCCCAATTCCGGCGTTTCTGCGAAGTGGCCGGGGTGGCGCATCTGTCGTCCGACGAACGCTATGCAACCAATCCCATGCGGGTACGCCATCGCATGGACCTGTGCGCGCTCGTCGAAAGCGCGCTGCAAAAAAAAACCCGCGCGCATTGGCTGCGGGAACTCGACGCCGCGGGCGTGCCTTGCGGGCCGGTGAACAACCTGGAAGACGTTTTTTCCGATCCGCACGTGAAAGCGCGCGGCGCCGAATTGCACATGCCTTGCGAGTGGGCCGCGGAAGGCGAAGTGCGGCTTCTTGCCAATCCGCTCAGGATGTCCGCGACGCCGCCCAGCTATCAGCGCCCTCCCCCGCGGCTCAATGAGCACGAAGCCGAAGTGCTGACGGATTGGCTCGGAAACCGTGCGACCAATTAGGAGACGACCATGTACGACCTCACCCCTGAACAGGTGAAACTGCAAGCCGAGGCGCGGGAACTGGCGCAGTCCGTATTCGCCCCCACCGCCGCGGAAACGGACCGGACCGAGCAATACCCCTGGGACAATGTCGCGCGGCTGCGCGACGCCGGCTTCATGGGCATGACGCTGCCCAAGAGCCTGGGCGGACGAGGCTTGTCCTATCTGGACACCGTGATCGTCATCGAGGAGATGGCGAAGGCGTGCGCGACGATGGGCCGAATCACGGTGGAAGCCAACATGGGCGCGATCGGCGCCATTGCCAGGTATGGCTCGCCCGAACAACAGGAACTTGCCGCCAGGCTGGTTCTCGCGGGGGATAAGCCCGCGATCTGCATCTCCGAGCCCAATGCCGGGAGCGCCGCCAGCGAGATGACGACCCGCGCCGACAAAAAAGGCGACCACTACATCCTCAACGGCGAAAAATATTGGATCACCGGCGGCGGCGTATCGAAGCTGCACCTGATCTTCGCCCGCGTGTTCGAGGACGGCGTGGAGCAAGGCGTCGGCGCGTTCATCTGCGCGCGGGAAGACGACAGCCCCGCCGAACTGGTCATCGGCCGCCGCCTCTATGCCATGGGCGTGCGCGGCATTCCGGAAACGCATATCGAGTTCCGCGACCTGCAGATTCACAAGTCGATGATGGTCGCGTTGCCGGGCGGCCCGAAGCGCGGCTTCGCTTCCCTCATGACCGCCTACAACGCGCAGCGCGTCGGCGCCGGCACGGTGGCGCTTGGCATCGCGCAAGGCGCGTTCGAGGAAGGCCTGGCTTATCTCAAGTCCCGGCGCCAGTTCGGCCGCCCGATCGCGGAATTCCAGGGATTGCAATGGATGCTCGCCGACATGTCCACCCAATTGGAAGCGGCGCGACTGCTGCTGCGTTGCGCGGCCGCCAGCGGTGCCGAGTTTCCGGATATCGACAAGGCCGCGCGCGCCAAGATCTTCGCCGCCGAAACCGCCAACAAGGTCACCAACGACGCGCTCCAGTTCTACGGCTCGTCGGGATACGGCCGGCACAATCCGATGGAGCGGCACGTGCGCGACGCCCGGATGTTCACCATCGCCGGCGGCACGGCGCAGATTCTCCGCACACAAGTGGCGTCCAGGCTGCTCGACATGAAGCTGCCTCAAACACGCGACGGATATCTGAAAACCGCGCAGAAACGTTCGGACTGACCCCGGAGCCGCTCCGCCGATAACCGCCGGAAAAAACAAGTCTCATAGGAGAATACGATGACCACCACGGTTTCCGCCCCCCGCTTTCAGCGATTCGTCGAAACGTTCACCCGGCTTGTCGAGCAGTCCGCCGGCGAGGAAGAAGCCATCCTGGCAACGGGCCGCGGATTGTTGGCGGATCTGGTATCCAACGACGACTGGCTGCCGGAGGAACTGGCACAACCGCATCCCCAGTATTACCAGCAATACCTTCTGCACGCCGACCCGCGGGACAGATATTCGGTAGTCAGTTTCGTATGGGGTCCCGGCCAAAAAACGCCTATCCACAACCACACGGTCTGGGCGTTGATAGGCATGATGCGCGGCTCCGAGCGCGCCGAGCTCTTCGCCAGGCAAAATCCGGGCGAACCGATGCGCCTGTTGGGAGAAGACGTGCTCACGCCCGGCGACGTCGACATGGTGTCGCCGCGCCTCGGCGACATTCATCGCGTTTCCAATGTGTTCGACGACCGCGTCTCCATCAGCATCCACGTCTACGGCGGCAACATCGGCCGGATCTCCCGGCATGTCTTCGACATGAATACGGGAGAGGCGAAAACGTTCATTTCCGGCTATTCGAACGACCCGGCCTGATGCCCGAGACAGGCGTGCAGGCGAGTCAGGCCCCCTTGCCCTCGTAGCGCTGGAAACCGTACTGCTTGAAAATCGCCACGCCCTCATTGGAACGGATGAAATCCAGCCAGCGCTGGGCCGCCTTCCTGTGCTGGGTGCCCTTGACGATGGCTCCAGCATAGATGGCGGTCGTGTTCTGGTAGGCGGGAATATCGACGTGGCCGATCGGATGGCCCGCCTGCTCCTGGAACATGGCCTCGGATTGCCATGTCACGCCCGCGTCGGCCCTGCCCTGCATGATCCACAGCGGCGTCTGGCGATGATGGATGTGGGTCAGAAGGGTGCCGCCGCGCCCGACCCGGTCGTGATAGACCTTTTGCGCCAGGTCCTTGCCTCCGGCCTTCTCCAGCGACGACTGGATCTGGCGCGCGATCCCTTCGAACTCGGGATTGGGCATGGCGAGCTTGACGTCGTCCCGGTCGAGATCGGCGAGGCTCTTGACGCCCTTGGGATTGCCGGACGCCACCATGATGGTGAGCGTGTTGGTGACATAGGGCACCGCCGGCGCCTGCAACAGCCCGTCCTCTATCTGCTTCTTCACCGCCCCCAGTCCCGCCAGGTAGACGTCCGGCTTGACCGTCCAGGTCATATTGCCCACCGTCACCCTGCCGCCGGCCTTCATTTGCCGCACCAGCAAGCCCGGCGGCAAGGTTTCCCAATACAAGCGCCCCTTGTACTCGGGGTATTTCTTCTCGAACGCCTGGACCAGCGGCGCCATGGCGAAGAAATAATTGCCGCCGACGTAAAGCGACAACGCCGGGTGGGCGGGATCGCCGTGGAAATCGGCGAGATTGTCGGCGTCCGGAACGGTGAACTCGAAGCCGCGCGAGACGGCATCGTTGTTCCGGCCATTCTGCCAAGGGGGCGCCATCGAGGAATCCGGCGGCGCTATCGTAGTGGGAGAGGAAGGCGCGTTTTCCGTCAACGCCACCGCCGATCCGGCGCCCACCACCGCGGCGACCGCGGCCATTCCCAGCATGGTCCCGCTGGCGACACGAAGAATCCACATGGCAGAACCCCTTCTTTTTTAGAGAGCCATCAGATCATAGCCTTGATGTTCAAGCGTGGTGACCGTGGTCAAGGCCGACAAGGCCAGCGTTACATGTTTGTCCACCCATTCGTACTGGAAATCATGTTCGGCCACGGCCTGGGCGCACACGGCCACGTCCACCCCCGCCTTGCGCAGTTTTTCGATCAGGGGCAGATTGGGATTGGCGGTCTTGAAAGCGGCCTGGTAATGGGCGTCGTCGAGCACCAACTGCGTCGCGGCGCCCGATGCGACGGCGACGAATTTCAGGTGCTTCAACGGAACGCCGGCCGCGACGTACAGGTTGACGGTGCGCGCCACGCGATCCAGCGCGGGATTCACTTGATCAGGCGACTTCGCGGCTTGCGTCAATGCGAAGACGATCTTGTAGGTTTGCTTCGGGTCCGGCTTATAGGCCGCGTTCGGCAAATAATGGATCTTGCCGTAGCCCTCGATGGTGGGCGTGCTCCAGAATCCGGCGGGTTGCTCGGCCACGGCGCAAGCCGAGAAGGCCACGCCGGCCACGGCGACCAGGACAGACAGACGACGCATGCAATGTCTCCTTAGCTTTATCGAATGGATGGCTCCAGGACGCCGGCGAAGCCGCGCCTGAAGACCGATCACTATAAGACCAGAAAATCAAACCAGAAAATCCTGGATTTTTCGCGCCGGCGCTATCCGGGCTTGCCCGGCTCAGGTCAGTCCCATGAAACGGAGCATCGCGTACGCGATGAGACCGAGCAGGAGCAGCGAGGCCGTGACGACGATCACCACGCGCGGTCCCGCCGCCGTAACGCTGCGCAAATCCACGCCCAATCCCAGCCCCGCCATCGCCAATACCGTAAGCAGGTTGCTGACGCTTTGGGCCGGGCTCAGCAAGGCATGAGGCAACACGTCCAGCGAGCGCGCCATGGCAAGCGCCAGGAAGGCAAGAATGAAAACCGGCATGAAGCGCGTGAAGGAACGCATGTTCACCCGGGACGCGGTCCCCGGCGCGGCCGCGCGCCGGCTGATCAAAAGGGAGACCACGGCGACCACGGGGCCCAGCATCAGCACACGCACCAGCTTGACGAGCGTGCCCACCTGGATCGCCGCCGCGCCCATCGGGCCCGCGGCGGCGATGACCTGGGGCACCGCATAGACCGTCAACCCCGCCAGGATGCCTCCGCTCTGCGGCGACAGATGCAACGCGCCGGCGATGAACGGCAGCGCGATCACGACGGCGATGCCCAGCACCGCGGTGAAGGCGATGGACGTCGCGACATCGTCGCTGTCCGCGTCGATGACGGGCGCCACCGCGGCGATCGCGCTATTGCCGCAGATCGCGTTGCCACAGGCGACGAGCAGGGACATCTTGCCGGGCAGGCCGAGGCTGCGGCCTAACATGAAGCTGAAAGCGATGGCGACCACGACGGTGCCGGCGATGCCCGCGACCAGCGGCAGGCCCGCGCGCGCCACCGCGCCGAAACTGATCTGCGCGCCCATCAGCGCGACCGCGACTTCCAGCGCCGTCTTCGCGGAGAAGCCGATGCCTCGCTTGAAATGGCCGGCCGGCCGCCAGATCGTCCGCACCAGCGCGCCCAGCAGGATCGCGATCACCAGCGCCTCCAGCCATGCTCGCCCTGTCAGCGCGATTTCAGCTTGTTCCGCCATGACGGATGCGAGGGCAACACCAGCGCTCAAGATAAGCCCTGGGACGACGGGATGCAGACGTGTCAACGAGTTCATCCCACCATTGTGGAAGTCGATCCTATAAAACTCCAATTCATTGTTTGAGTCGAAACAATAAGCTAAAGTTATTTAATGACTCTCGAGCAGCTCCGCATCTTTACCGCCGTCGCGGACATGTTGAACATGACCAAGGCGGCATCGCGCTTGCATTTGACGCAGCCGGCAGTCAGCGCCGCCATCGCCGCGCTCGAGGACAGGCACTCGACGAAGCTGTTCGACCGGGTCGGACGCAGACTGGAGCTGACGGCGGAGGGCAAGCGTTTCCTGCCGGAGGCCCACGCGGTGCTGGCCAGGGCGGACGACGCGAAGCGCGTGCTCGACGACCTGGCGGGTCTGCTGCAAGGCGAAGTGCGAATCGCCGCGAGCCAGACCGTGGCGACCTACTGGTTGCCCAACCGCATGGCCAGCTTCGCCGTCGCGCATCCCGGCATCTCGCTGGATCTCCGGGTCGGCAACACCACCCAGGCGGCGGCGCTGTTGAACCAGGGAGACGTGGACGTCGCCTTCGTGGAAAGCGACAGCATCGAATTTCCGCTCGAAAGCACGGTGGTCGGCGCGGATCACGTGCGGCTCTATGCCTCGATGGACAGCCCTCTGGCCGGCCGTCCCCTCACGCCGGCATGCCTCGAAGCGGCAACCTGGGTCATGCGGGAACCGGGCTCCGGAACGCGGGATCATCTCACCCATGGACTGGCGCGCTCGGGGGTGAACGTAAGCCGCCTGAACGTCTGCCTGCAACTGCCATCCAACGGCGCCGTCCTGCAAACGCTGGCGAACAAGGCGCTGATAGCCGGCATCTCCGACCTGGCGGCGGCGCCCAGGGTAAAGGCAGGCCAGATCGTCGAACTCCCCTGGCCGCTGCCCGCGCGCAACTTCAAAATGCTCCGCCACCCGGAACGCCGCCTGGGACGTGCCACCGCGGCATTCGTGCAATCGCTGCTGCGGGCCACATCGTCACCATGACCAGCGTCGGCTGCCTTGCACGGCCAAGGCCAGCGACGGCTCCAGATCCGCGCGCACACGGACCATCGTTGCATTATCGGAACGATGGATTCCGATGACGCCACTAGGCCGTCAAATCTCCCCTGCATAGAATTCTTCCTGGCACGCGCAGCGTTTCGGCTATGAAACACCAACACCCCTGTCAACCGGCATCTGGCCGGTTTGCCGCAAGGGGGAAGCCGGCGCATTTCAATGCATAGGAGACTTCCCCATATGTTCGCCGCTCCCCCTGTGGTGACCGCGCAGGTGCATGCGCCCATTCCCGAAACGCTCTGGAAGGCCGGCCGGCGCGAGGGCATCCTGGAAGGTCCGGTATTCGATGCCCACGGCAATCTCTACGTCGTCAACGTGCCCTACGGCCAGATCTTCAAGATCACGCCGCAGCGGGACGTGAGCCTGGCGCTCGAATATGACGGCGAGCCCAACGGGCTGAAGATCGGCCGTGACGCATGCATCTACATCGCCGACCACAGCAAGGGCCTGCTGAAGTTCGATCCCGCCAGCGGCAAGCTGGACACCGTGCTGGCGGGCGCCATGTACGAGCCGTTCCGCGGCCTGAACGACCTGACCTTCAACAGCGCCGGCGACCTCTTCTTCACCGATCAGGGCGAGAGCGACCTGCGCCGGCCGGACGGCCGCGTATGGGTGCTGCGCGCAAACGGCACCGTCGAACTGGTGCTGGACGGCATTCCCAGCCCCAACGGCCTGGTCGTGACGCCTGACGACCGCTTCCTGTACCTGGCCGTGACCCGGGCCAATGCCGTATGGCGCGTGCCGCTGCGGCGCAAGGGCGGCGTGGGCCGGGTCGGCACCTGGATTCAGCTATCCGGTGGAACCGGTCCCGACGGCCTGGCCCTGGACAAACAGGGCAACCTCTACATCGCCCATGCCGGCATGGGCTCGGTATGGGTATTCGACGAGCGCGGCCGCCCTCGCCTGGAAGTGCAATGCCCGCAGGGGGCCATGACGACCAACATTGCGCTCGGCGGCCCGCAGGGACAGGACTTGTACATCACGGAAGCGCACTCGCACTCGGTGCTGACGGCCTCCGTCGCCGTGCCGCCGACCGGCGCTTGAACGCCGCCGGCGCGCCGCTCAGGAGACAAACATGCAGCGCAGAACACTGCTGCAGGCGGCGGCCGCTGCCTGCGCCGCTCCAATGCTGTCCGGCAGGACGGCGCTGGCAGCCACCGATCCCGGCCTGCCCGAATCGCCCGCCACGATGATCGTGCCGTTCACCGCCGGCGGCTCCACCGACACATCCACGCGCGCCATCATGCGCAAGGTGCAGGAAAACACGGGCCTGAACATCATCGTGGAGAACAAGCCCGGCGGCGGCACGATGATCGGCACCAGCCAACTGGCGCGCGCCGCGCCGAATGGCAGGACCCTGGCGTTGGCCACCAACAATCTCGCGGTCAACGAAACGCTGAACAAGGGCAAGTTGCGCTACAAGCTGGATACCGACATCGCGCCGATTTCGATGACGCACCGCACCGCGCATACGCTGCTGGTGCATCCGTCGCTGCCCGCCAAGACGTTCGCGGAATTCATCGATTACGCCAAACGCAACCCCGGGCGGATCACGTTCGGCTCGGCCGGCATCGGCTCCACCAATCACCTGTGCGGCGAATACCTGAAAGCCGAGGCGGGCATAGACATGCTGCACGTGCCCTATCAAGGCATTTCGGCGCTGATGCCCGATCTGTACAGCGGCCGGGTGCAGGTGCTGTTCGCCTCGCTGGCGACCGCGCTGGAAGCGGTGCACGACAAGCGGCTGCGCCTGCTGGCCGTCACGACCGCCAAGCGCCAGGCGCAGGTTCCCGATGTGCCGGCCATTGCCGAGTTCTATCCGGGTTTCGCGTTCTCCTCGTGGATAGGCTATATCGCCCCCGGCGCGACGCCGCGGCCCCTGGTCGAACGCCTGAGCGTCGAGCTCAACAAGGCCGTGCGGTCGCCCGATATCCAGGACCAGCTCGTCGGCTTCGAGCCCATGGGAACGACGCCGGATGAATTCCGCGCCTTCCTGAAGGAACAAGTCGCCATCTCGGCCAGGATCATCCAGACGGCGAACATCCATCTCTGACCGTCACCATCACGATAAAGGAAACGTATATATGCCAGGACGGCAACTCAGCGGCGTTCGGGTGCTGGACATGAGCCGCGTACTCGCCGGTCCGCTCGCCGGGCAAATGCTGGGCGATCTGGGCGCCGAAGTCATCAAGGTGGAGCGCCCGGGCGTGGGCGACGAATCGCGCTTTTACGGCCCGCCGTTTTTCGAGGAAGACGCCGACCGCACGGACCTGGAGTCGGCCATCTTCCTGGCGGCCAATCGCAACAAGAAAGGCATCGCCGTCGACTTCACGCGCAGCGAGGGGCAGGCGCTGCTGCGCCATCTGGTGGCGGCGTCCGACGTGCTGATCGAGAACTACAAGGTCGGCACGCTGGCGAAATACGGGCTGGATTATGCATCGCTGAAGGAAGTCAATCCGCGGCTCGTCTACTGCTCGGTGACGGGCTACGGGCAGACGGGACCGGAGCGCGAGCGCCCGGGCTATGACGCGATTTTCCAGGCCGAGGGCGGGCTGATGCACAGCATCGGGCATCCGGATGGACAGCCTGGAGACGGGCCGATGCGCGTGGGCTTCAGCGCGGTGGACGTGGTCACCAGCCTGTACGCGGATATCGCCATCATCGCGGCGCTGTACCGCCGCGACGCCAATGGCGGCAGCGGAGAGCACATCGACCTGAGCCTGCTGGAGTCCTGCGTCGCGCTGATGTCGCACCATGCCATGCACTACCTGATGTCCGGGCAACTGCCGGTGCGGCGCGGCAACATGGCGGGCGGCGGCGGGGTGCCCGCCGGCATGTACCCTTGCGCGCAGGGCACCAGCATCGTCATCACGGTGGGCAACGATGCGCAATATCGGCGCTTCTGCGACCTCATCGGCCGCCCCGACCTGGCCGTCGACCCGCGTTTCGCCGTCAACCAGGCGCGCGCCGCGAACCGCGAGGCGATGGGACACGCGCTGCGCGAAGTGTTCGCCACGGCCCCCGCCAGCGAATGGCAGCGGCGCCTGGCGGCCGGCGGCATCGCGGTGGGCCAGGTCAACGACCTGTCGCAGGTGTTTGAAAATCCGCAGGTCCGCGCCCGGGGCGCGCGGGTGCAGGCGGACCACCACAGCGGCAAATCCCTGCCGATGGTCGGCAACCCCATCCATTTCGCCAATGCCCCCATCGAAGGCTATCGCGCCCCGCCGCGCTATGCCGAGCACACCGCCGACGTATTGCGCGACGTGCTGGCGCTGGACGACGCGCAGGTGGAGGCATTAGTGCGCGACGGCGTCGTCGGCAGCAGGCCATAGCCCTCGCGGGCACTTCGGAAATACAGCAAGACATCATCGCCCAGGCGATCGGCCCGTGGCGGCGCCGGACGGAACAGGCGACAGAGCGCCACCCTGTCGCCGCCTCTCATCAAGAAGGATGACAACCATGAAACTGAAACACTGCCTGGCGAGCCTGTGCGTGGCGGCCTGCGGCCTGCTGAGCCTGCAAGGGCATGCGGCTGAGCCCGCGTACCCTTCCCGGCCCATCGTCCTGGTCGTGCCCTTTCCTCCCGGCGGCATCACGGATCTCACCGCCCGCACTTTCGCCAAATACATGGGCGAGCAACTGGGCGGCAGCATCATCGTGGAGAACAAGCCCGGCGCGGGCGCCATGATCGGGGCCAACTACGTGGCCAAGGCCGCGCCTGACGGCTACACCCTGCTGCTGGGAACGAACGTGACGCATGCCATCTCTCCCCAACTGATGCCGCAGGTGCACTACGACCCGCTGACGGACTTCGCCCCCATTGGCATCTTCGGCAAGAACGGCAACGTCCTGATCGTGCCGCCCGCTTCGCCCGTGCACAACTTCCAGGAATTCATCGCCTACCTGAAGGACAAGAAAGGGCAAGCCATCGGCGCCTCGCCCAGCGTCGGCAGCTCCAGCCACCTGGCCGCCGAACTGCTCAAGCAGAAAGTCCCCGGCCTGTCCTATCTGCACGTGCCCTACAACGGCCCATCGGCCTCCATGTCGGCCGTGATCGGGCGCCAGGTGGATTTCATGTTCACCAATATCGGCGCCGCCGTCTCGCAGATCCAGGCAGGCTCCGTGCGCGCCATCGCGGTCACGACCGCCGAGCGGGTGCCCCAACTGCCCGACGTGCCCACCGTCATCGAATCCGGCATTCCCGGCTTCGACATCGTAGGCTGGTTCGCCGCCTTCGCGCCCAAGGGCACGCCGCCGCAAATCGTCCAGCGCCTGAACGATGCGCTGAACGCGGCGCAAGCCAATCCCGAACTACGCAAGGTGCTTGACGCCGCCACGCTGGAGCGGGTGGACGCCACCCCGGAACAGACCGCCGATTTCGTCAAGTCCGAATACCGTAAGTGGGGGGACATTATTCGGAACGGGCACATTACGGTGAACTGAGCGTGCAATCCTTCATGGAGAATCAGGAATCAGCGGTTCTTCAGGAACCGGGCATAGAAGTCACCGGCCAGTTGAACCAGTGTGACAAGTACGATCAGCACGGCGATCACGATGACCATGACCTGCGTGTCGAAGCGTTGATAGCCATAGCGGATGGCCAGATCGCCCAGGCCGCCGGCGCCCACCGCGCCGGCCATCGCCGAGGCGCCGATCAGCGTCACCAGCATGACGGTGAAGCCGCCCACGATGCCGGGCAATGCCTCCGGCAACAGGACGTGCCAGACAATGTGCCATTTCTTGCAACCCATCGCCTGCGCGGCCTCGATCAAGCCGGTGTCCACTTCGCGCAGGCTGACCTCGGCGATGCGAGCAAAGAACGGCGTGGCGCTGATGGTCATCGGAACGATGGCCGCCCATACACCGATGGTGGTGCCGGTCACCAAGCGGGTGAAGGGCAGCAAAGCCACCAGCAGCACGATGAAAGGCGTCGCGCGGAACCCGTTGATGACCGAGGCGATGGCCCGGTTGACGCGCGGCGACTCCAGCAATCCTCCCCGCGCCGTCAAGATCAGCAATACCGCCAGGGGAATTCCCGCCACAAGCGCGATCAACGCGGAAATTCCCACCATCGTCAACGTATCGCCGAAAGAGGAAACATAACGCTCAAAGGGTATCGTCAACGACATGGCCGATGATCTCGATGGTATGGGCAATGGCCTTCGGGCCGGAGGTCAAGGAGGAAAGCGCCGGCAGATCGGCGGACCCGGACACCGCCAGCAGTAGACGGCCATGGACGTGCCCCTGGATGCGGTCCACCCCGCCTTGCAGCAGCCGAATAGGCGCGTTCAGCGCGTCCGCGATGCGGACGAGATCGGGCTCCAGTCCGTCCGCGCCGGTGTAGCCCAGGGACAGGACGTATTGATAGGCTCCCGTGACGGGAGGGTGGCGCGACAGGCGCCGTTGGATATCTTCCGGCAGACCGTGCTGCATGGGCGCCAGCAGCGCCCGGGTCGCATCGTGCTCCGGCGAGCCGAATACCCGCCAGACATCTCCCGATTCGGCGACACGGCCCTGCTCAAGCACGAGCACGCGGTCGGCGATTTCGCGGATCACGCTCATTTCATGCGTGATGAGGACGATGGTAATGCCCAGGCGGCGATTGATGTCGCGCAACAACCGCAGAATGGTTTGCGTGGTTTCCGGGTCTAGCGCCGATGTCGCCTCGTCGCAGAGAAGGATTTCCGGACGGGTCGCCAGCGCCCGCGCGATGCCGACACGCTGTTTCTGGCCACCGGACAGGCGGCTGGGGTAGATCTCGTGCTTGTCCTGCAAACCGACCAGGGCAAGCAGCTCGGTCACCCTCTGCCTGATTTCCGGCCTGGACACGCCAGCCACGCGCAGCGGCAACGCTACGTTGTCGAATACCGTCTTGGCCGAAAGCAGGTTGAAATGCTGGAAGATCATGCCGACACGGCGCCGCAGGGCCAGCAATCCCGCTTCTCCGAGAAGACCGATGTCTTCACCGTCGACCAGGACACGTCCCTCCGTGGGCCGCTCCAGCCGGTTGATGGTGCGCAACAGGCTGGATTTTCCCGCGCCGCTACGCCCGATGATGCCGAATATGCTGCCTGCCGGAATTTCCAGGTTGATATCCGACAGGGCCTGCACCGGGCCTGTCGAAAGCATGTACACCTTGCCGACGTGCTCGAAAGCCACGGACCCAAGACCACGCGGCGCGGTTTCCGGCCTATCCTGATAGGACACGATACCGGCCGCTCAGGTTTTCACCCAGGTCAGGACATAGAGACGCTTGTCGTGCGCGAAAGCCTTGTCGATGGCGGCCTTCACCGCCGTCGAATCGTGATAGATCCGGATGAACTTCTGGATGACCGGATCTTGCACGCGATCGGCCTTGGTCACGAAAGACACGGCGAATTGCCTGTCCTCGATGCCGGAATAGATAAGCCCGCTGGATGGATCGAAGGCCTTCGCGGCCACGATGAAGTGCGGGTAGCCCTCAGCGATGTCCACGTCGCCCGTGATCCGGGCGAGCTGCGGGCCTTCCACTTCGACAAAACTCAGGTGCTTGGGATTCTCCACGATGTCATTGATGGAGCCCAGGAAGCCAACGTCGGGCTTCAGCTTGATGAGGCCGATCTTCTGCAGCAGCAACAGGCCGCGGCCCTGGTTGACCGGGTCGTTGGCGATGCCCACCTTGCCATTCTGCGGAATCTCGCCGGCGCTCCGGTGCTTGAGCGAGTACAGGCCGAGATTGGCCAGGATTCCATCCCCGGCGATGGCCAGGTGAAAGCCGTTCTTCTTGTTGGCGTTGTCCAGGAATGGCTTGTGCTGGAAGAAATTGATGTCGATGTCACCCGACTCCAGCGCGACATTGGGCGTCGTCCAGTCGGTGAATTCGATGACCTGCACATCGATGCCTTGCGCCTTGGCTTCGGCGACGGCGGCGCTGACCGAATCGCCATAGGCGCCCGGAACCACGCCTATCTTCAGCTTTTCAGCGGCATGGGCCGATAGCGCGGTTGCCAGCACTGCCAGTGCAATCAACACCTTGGGAAGTTTAAACACGGTGCATTCCTTCTGATGACGACAAAAACTCCCCACGCCATGGGATCCCGCCGTTCGTTGGCTATATCGGGAAACTCATGCCCTGGGGCGGCTCGACGGAAAAGGCGTATTGAGCCATGTATCGCCATTACAGGCCTCGATTTTTATTTCATGTTTTTATAAGTAATTTTTCATAATCGAAAACTGCGGCGCGCTTCAAACGACGATGCGCAGCGAATCCCGCGCATCGTGCCGGCGGCGATGCAGAAGCCGGTTCAATATTTCCCCTTCGATCGCCGCGTAGCCCGCATCGCCGCGCTCGCGCGGACGCTGCAAAGGAACGGGCTGCTCCAGGGAAATGCGGCCGTCTTCCACCACGATGACGCGATCGGCCAGCGCCACGGCCTCTCCTACGTCATGCGTGACCAGCAGCGCCGTGAAACCGTGGTCCAGCCACAGGCCCTCGATCAAGTCCTGCATATCGATGCGGGTCAATGCGTCCAGCGCGCCCAGCGGCTCGTCGAGCAGCAACAGGCGCGGACGATGCGCCAGCGCGCGCGCCAGGGCCACGCGCTGGCGCTGGCCGCCGGACAGCACAGCGGGCCATTCGCCGGCGCGATCGGCCAAGCCCACGTCGGCCAAGGCCCGCAGTCCCCGGTCACGCACCTCGGCCTTACGGCCGCGCAGCCCCAGCGTGACGTTGTCCAGGACGCTATGCCAAGGCAGCAGACGCGCGTCCTGGTACATAATGCGGGCCTGGCCGGAAATACCTTTGATGGGCTGCCCGTCGAGGGTTACGACACCCTCGCTCGCGGCGTCCAGGCCCGAGAGCAGGCGCAGCAGCGTACTCTTGCCGCAACCGCTCTTGCCCACGATGGCGACGAATTCGCCCGCGGCAACGGCCAGGCTCACATGACGCAGCACTTCGCGGTCGCCGAAGCGCTTGACTATGCCGCGCGCCTCGATAACGACGCCTGCGCGCGAGTCCGGGGCTTGCTTGGCCATGTCCTGTCCTCCCTTTCCTGTTCAGGCAGGCTTGAAGCCGCTGTTCCAGCGCAGCCAGCGACGCTCCAACGCGCGCGCCAGCGTGTCGGCCAACTTGCCGAGCAGCGCGTAGAGCAGAATGGCCAACACGACGACGTCCGTCTGCATGAATTCCCGCGCGTTGTTGGCCATGAAGCCGATACCGCTCGGCGCGGCGATGGTTTCCGCGACGATCAGCGTCAGCCACATGAAGCCCAGCGAATAGCGCACGCCGACCAATATGCTGGGCAAGGCGCCCGGGAGGATGACTTTCACGAACAGTTCCCAACGGGTCAGGCCATAGGAACGGCCCATTTCCACCAGTCCCGCGTCCACCGAGCGGATGCCATGAAAGGTGTTTACGTAGATGGGAAACATCGTGCCCAATGCCACCAGGAACAGCTTCCCTGCTTCATCGATGCCGAACCACAGGATGACCAGGGGAATCATCGACAGGTGCGGCACGTTGCGCAGCATTTGCACCGAGGTGTCCAGCAGTTTTTCAAGAATACGCGAGCCGCCGGTGAGCAGGCCAAGAGACAGGCCGATACTGCCGCCTATCAGGAAGCCGATGGCGGCGCGCACGAAACTGGCCCACAGGTTCGCGAACAACTCCCCCGAGCGGATCACCCGCCATGCCGCTTCCACGACCGCCGTGGGGGACGGCGCAATGCGCGTGGATATCCACCCCAGCTGCGCCGCTGCCTGCCACAAGGCAAGCAAGATAACGGGAACCAGCCAGGGAAGCAGCGCATCGCCAAGGCTACGATGAAATGGCCGCGCCATATTCGATACCTCCATCACGCGGGCGGTTTCCAGACCACCGAGGCGACGTCCAGTTTCTTGGGGATGAGCTTCAATTCGGTGAAGGTATCGGCAATGGTCTGCTGATTGCCTATCGCCCGGGCATCCAAAGGCGCAACGCCATAGCTGTAATTGCGCAGGGCGTTGCGCGTGATCTCCCTGGACAGCGAAATCTGCGGCGCCAGGATATCGGCGGCGGCATCGAAGTTGTTCTGGACCCAATCGTCCGTCGCCTTGATTTCCTCGATGGCCCATTGCAGGACGTCGGAACGGTTCCTGGTGAAATCGCCCGTGGACAGGTAGAAGTTGTAGTTCAGGGCCACACCCTCGGCAGTTTCCAGAACGCGCGCGCCGATCTGGCCTATGGCGGCTTCGGCGAACGGGTCCCAGATGACCCAGGCATCGATGGTACCGTTCTCGAAAGCGGCGCGGGCATCGGAAGGCGGCAGCAGCTTGATGTCCACATCCGCGTATTTCAGGCCGGCCCGCTCCAGGGCCTTGACGATCTGATAGTGCACATTGGAACCGCGATTCAGCGCAACACGCTTGCCTTTGAGTTCGCTCACGGATCGAATGGCCGAGTTCCCGGGCACCAGGATCTTTTCGGCGCGAGGCGCCGGCGGTTCGCTGGCGACATAACGCAGATCCGCGCCCGCGGCCTGGGCGAATATGGGAGGCGTCTCGCCCACGCAGGCAAAATCGATGCTGCCTACATTCAGGCCCTCCAGCATTTGCGGGCCGGCAGTGAATTCCACCCATTTGATGCGCCAGCCTTCCCTTTTCAAATGCGCATCCAGGTTACCGCGTGCCTTCAGAATGGCGAGGTTGGATCCTTTCTGCCAGCCGACGCGAAACTCCCTCCCGTTATCGGCGGCGAAAGCAGCGTTGAAAACCCCGACGCTGGAAAGAATGGAGAGGGTCAATGCGTCCTGGAGGAAACCGCGACGCTGACGAGACGGGATGTTTTTCATGTGAAGCGCGAGGGTATCGCTCAAGACCGTTGGAATTGTGGATTCTGGCGACGAGCGCCGGCGCCGGTCCAATATCGTTTGGATATGTGATTATCAAGTCATCCGAACGGCACCGGCGCCATTTGATTATGCGGCGCATTCCGCGCGGTTCGTCTTCTTCTTTCGCTACGCGGGATCAGGCAAGGCCAGCCGTTGCCGGATGGTCGACCCATCGTACTCGGTCGGAATGGCGCCCGCGGCCTGCAACAATGGGATCACGGTGCGGTTGAATTCGGCGATGCCGTCCGGCAACACCGGGATATGGATGTTGAAGCCATCCGCGGCGCCGCTGCGCCACCAGTCCAGGATCGTGTCCGCGACCTCGCGCGGCGTGCCGACGGCCAGGCGGTGCCCGCCGTCCACGCGCCTTACCAATTGCCGGGGAGTCAGGTTTTCCGCTTCGGTCAGCTCGGCGAATGAACGTGAGAACCCGACGGGACGAGCCTGGTCCTGCGTATACTTGAACACCGCGGGATCGATGGGCTTATCAGGATCCAGGCCCTCGATGTCCGTGAGCGCGGCGCGTTTGAAGAAGTCCTTCACCAGGCTTTCCTCGCCGCCCTCCCCGTGCAGCGCCTCATGCTTCCGGTAGGCCTCTTCCCGCGTTTCACCCAGCACAACGACCAGCCCCGGCATAAGCCGAATGTTGTCCGGATCCCGGCCGTGCGCCAGGGCGCGCTGCGTCAACTGCGCCTTGTAGCCGAAAGCCGCCTGCTTGTTGAACAGCGAGGCATACACGATATCCGCATGCTTGGCGGCCAGGTCGATACCCGCATCCGAAGCGCCGGCCTGTGAGATGACTGGATGCCTCTGTGGACCGATCGGCACGTTCAAGGGGCCTGTTACATCGAAGAATTCACCGTGATGGTCTATCTTGCGCGCGGTTGCGGGGTCCCATATCCTTGTCTCCGGCGCCTCTCCCGACGGCGTATCCCAACTGAGCCACAACTTTTTCACCACTTCCACGAACTCGTCCGCCCGGCGATAGCGTTCGTCACGCGGCGGTAGCGGGGCCGCGCTGAAGTTCGCGGCAATATCGGGATTGAAGCTGGACACGACATTCCAGATCACGCGGCCGCCGGAGATGTTGTCCAGGGTAGCCAGCCGGCGAGCCAGGTTGTAGGGCGAGTTGTAGGACGATGAGGCCGTCAACAGGAAGCCGATATCGGGCACCCGCGCCGCGATGGCCGAGAACAGCACCGTCGGATCGAAGCTGTGCAATGGCCGGCTGGTGTTGTCGCGCTGTAGCGCCGGATGGTCGGAGACGAAAACGATGTCGAACAATCCCGCGTGGGCCAGTTCGGCCGAACGCAGGTAGTGGCCGAAGCTGTTGAAGCGTGTCCAATCCGTGCCGGGCCATGCCCAGGATTTTCCAGCCGAGCCGGTGCTGTTGATGGCGACGCTGAGGAAAAGGCGTCTCTTGGGATTTGCAGCGGATGGAATCAAGGATATCTCCAGTGCTTATTGAAGAGCCAGGGCGGTGGGCGCGGCCGTCAAGGACGCCTCCTCTTCCCGGCGCCGCCATCGCTGGCCGGGGGTGGCTTCGAGCAGGGCGCGGGTGTATGCGTGCCGAGGCTGAGCGAGCACAATGCCGGCGGCTCCCGTCTCGATCAGGCGTCCATGCCGCAGGACGGCCACGGCGTCCGAAAGGGAGCGCACCACATCCAGATCATGCGATATGAACAAGTAGGTCAGATTCAGGGCGCGCTGGAGTCCATCCAGCAGGTCGATGATTCTTGCCTGCGTGACGACGTCCAGGGCCGATAGCGCTTCGTCCAGGACCACGATGCGGGGCTCAGGGGCAAGCGCGCGCGCAATGGCGACCCGCTGCTGCTGGCCGCCGGACAACTCCCGGGGCCTGCGCCGAGCCGTATTGCGAGGCAGTCCCACCTGATCCAGCAGTTCAACGACACGCAGCCGCCTGCGCGCGCGATCGCCGATGTCGAAGGCATGCAGCGGCTCGGAGATAATTTGCTCGGCCGTCATCCGCGGATCGAGCGCAACCTGGGGATTCTGCTGCACCAACTGGATATGCCGCCAAACCTCACGCTGCGCGCCGCCTGTCAGGCTGGAGGTCTCCCGGCCGTCCACGCGCACCATGCCCGCGCTGGGACGGGTCAGGCCGAGGATGAGCCGGGCAATGGTCGATTTTCCCGAGCCGGACTCTCCCACGAGCGCGAACGTGCTTCCCGCCGGCACCGCAAAGGACACGGCGTCCACCGCCGTGAACCGTTGTCCCGGACCATGAGCGAATACCTTGGTCAGGCCAGCCACTTCGACGGCCGGCCTGGCGGGAGGAAGCTCCCGCCGCGCCGCGCGGTCGGCGCCGGCCCGGACCTTGAACGCCGAGCCGACGAGGTCGCGGGTGTATTGTTGCGTAGGCTTGAACAGGACGTCCTCGACAGCGCCGCTCTCCAGCACCTTCCCATTGCGCATCACCACCGCGCGCTGTGCATGGTCGCAGGCCACGGCCAGGTTATGGGTAACGAAGAGCACGGCCACGCGCGTCTGCCGGGCGAGCCTGTCAAATACTTCCAGCACCTGCTTCTGCACGGTGACGTCGAGGGCGCTGGTCGGCTCATCGGCGATCAGAAGCCTGGGCCTCAGACCGAAAGCCATGGCAATCAGGACCCGTTGCCGCATGCCGCCGGAGAGTTCGTGCGGATACTGGCGCAGACGTTGTCCGGGATGGTCGATGCCCACCAACTCGAGCAGCGCCTCGGCTTCGTCGCGCAGCTCCGCGCGGGAGCGCCGACGATCCGACGCATGCAGCCGGAATATCTCCGTGACCTGGGCGCCAATCGCCTGGACCGGATCGAGTGAAGTCGCCGGATCTTGCGGGACCAGGCCGATCAGCCGTCCGCGCCACTTCACCCATTCACGTTCACTCAGCGCCGTGAGTTCCTGGCCATCGACGCGGATGCTGCCGCGCGCGATTCTCGCCGTCTTCGGAAGCAAGCCGATGACCGCCCTGCTCAGCGTGGATTTTCCCGAACCGGACTCCCCGATGAGCGCCACGATTTCACCGCTTCCAACCGACACGCGCGCGCCGTCGACGGCAGGATGCTCATTGTCCCGGTACTGGACGGTCAGATTCTCTATCTCTAGCAATGGCTGGCCTTCACTGGTGACTGGTCATGGACTTGGGGAGGCGCCGCCGCAACGGCGTCCAAGGCCCCATTCGCACGCATTGATGGATGGTCTAGAGCCGGAATCGCCGCTGCAACAACCGACTCACGCGGGAAACCGCCAGCACGGCACAGAGCACCACGATTCCCGGCAAGGATGTCAGCCACCATGCCCTGGCGATATAGTCGCGCCCCTCGGACAGCAATGTTCCCCATTCCGGCTGAGGCGGCGGGGCGCCATACCCTAGAAAGCCCAGGCCGGCGATGGCCAGGATCATCGAGCCCAGTTCAGTCGGAATCAGCGCAACTATCGGCCCCGACGAGTTCAGCAGCACGTGCCGGAACAACACGGCCGCGGGGCGGGCGCCCGAGATGCGCGCGGCGTCCACGAAGTCGAGCTGCACCACCCGCAGCGCCTCGCTGCGAGCGACCCTTGCGAACGGCGCCACCGCCCCGATGCCGACGCCGATGGCGATTTTCGCCGTGCCGGGTCCGAAGGCGGAAACCACGCACAGGGCAATCAAGAAGCCCGGGAACGCCAACAATACGTCCACGAGCCTCATCAGCACCGCGTCGATCGCGCCGCGCGCAACGCCGGCGGCCACGCCGATGGCCGTGCCGGCAATGAGCCCGATCGCCGTACCGATGACCGCCCCATATACCGTGGTGTGGGTGCCGTGCACCACGCGCGCGAATGCGTCGCGACCTGCGCGGTCGGTGCCGAACCAGTGCAGAGCGCTCGGCGGCAGGAATCTGTCCGCGCCGTTACCGACCAGGGGATCGGCCGCCGTGAACCAACCTGGAACGAGGGTCCACATGACGACGACGGCCAGCACGATGAGCGCCAGGGCGTTCAGGATATCCGCTCCCGCCAGGGACGGCAGGTTCACGCGCTTGAAGGCCAGGTTTCTGAAAGCCATGCGTCATCCCCGGGTCGTGCCGCGCACGAGCAGAATCCGGGGATCCAGAACCGGGTACAGGAGGTCGATGATCAGGTTCAGCACCACGTAGACGGCGGCAATGATCAGAATGAAACCCTGCACCAGGGACGAGTCCTGCGTGGTCACGGCGGCCTGCAAGGCGCGGCCCACACCCGCCCGGGCAAACACCGTTTCCGTGACGACGGTTCCACCCACCAGCGTGCCGAGGATATGGCCGGCGACGGTCAATCCCGGAGCGGCGGCGTTACGCACGACATGACGAAAGAAAACCCACTTGGGGCCGGCGCCCTTCGCGCGGACGACGTCGATGAATTCGCTGGCGTAGACCGTCTCCACACTCTTGAGCAGCACCTGGGAGAACGCCGCCGACAAAGGCAGCGCGAGGACGACGGACGGCACCAGGATGGAAAGGAAGGTACCGTCTGGAAAGACCGAGATGAGATGAAGCTTGAACGACAGGATGGTCAGGGCGACGACGCCTACCCAGAACACGGGCGCGGCGGCGAATAGCGGCGGCAACAACAAGACGGATTCGCGCAGCCAGCGCCAGGGCCCCAACGAGGCGGCGGCGACGATCAGGAAGGTGATCAAAAGGGCTGCGGAGAACGCTGTCGCCGCCAGGCGCAAGGTAGGGGGAGCCGCTTCGCTGATGGCCTGCGCGACAGTTTGTCCGGTGCTGATCGAGTAGCCCAGGCCGCCCTGCGCGACGTGCCCCAGTTCGATGAAATACCGCTCGACCACATTCCGGTCGTAGCCGTAGTAACGTTTCATCTGTTCCACTGTCTGAGGATCGACGATGCCGCTTTCGCTCGCGGACAACTGGACGATGGGATTGACGGGCAGCAGGGCGATCGCGACGAATATCAGCGTGTACGCCAGCCACAATACCCCTATCGCTTGCCCGATGCGCGACAGCACGTAACGGGTCAGTCGCTTCGCGCCGTTCGCCTCGGAACGTGTTGCCGCCGCGAAGTTACTTGGGACGGTTGGCTCTATGTTGTCGACGCTCTCTGCCGTGCGGTAGGACATCATGCTTTCTTCCACGCGTTGTAGAAGTCCGGATATGTCTGCGCCTGAAAAGTCAGGTGCACGTCGGGCGAGGCGCCAAAGGTCTGTGCT
This sequence comes from Bordetella genomosp. 10, assembly GCF_002261225.1. Lineage (NCBI taxonomy): Bacteria > Pseudomonadati > Pseudomonadota > Betaproteobacteria > Burkholderiales > Alcaligenaceae > Bordetella > Bordetella genomosp. 10. Next base: position 1,309,903 of record NZ_NEVM01000001.1, on the reverse strand, counting down.
TCCTCGAAGTAGGCGATCACGTATGCCCCTTTGTGCAGCGCCTTCTGCTGTTCGATCTGCACCCGCCTGAACTCGGCGTCGTCCGCCGCTTCCAGTTCGCGCCGATAGAGGTCAACGAGTTCCGGGGGAGAAGCCAGCAAGGTCGTATTGCCCGTGTCGGCGAAGAACTGCCCCAGGGAGATGATGGATGTGCGGTTGACGATGATGGGCACGTTCACATCCTGATTGGCTTTGGCCGCGAAGGACGGATCATTCCGGACATCGAGCACGATGCCCAATTCCTTGCGCCACTGTTGCGCGATGTACTCCCAGGCCGGCCCCAGGGCGACTTGTTGCGAACTTTGCGGCACCGACAAATGCAGACGCCTTCCGTCTTTGTTGCGAACGCCGTCCGGACCGCGCGTCCAACCCGCTTGCTCGAGCAGGTCTCGGGCCTTGCCGGGGTTGTAGGCGAACTCCTGCGACAAATCGACGGCGTTGGGATTGTTGGCATTGAGGATCGAGATCGGCGGAGGATAGCGCGGGGTCAGCGCATCGCGCGACAAGCCTGCCCTGTCGATGCCCAGGACGAGTGCCTGCCGCACGCGCGGATCCCGGGTGAATTCGTTATTCACCCGCAAGGCTGCGAAATTCGAGGTCCCCAAGGGCGGCCGATAGGCCAGTAGCTGATATCCCTGTTCGACGATTGCCGCTTCATCGGCCGGCTGGATACCGCGCGCCACGTCGACCTGGCCGGACAATAAGGCGCCCGTGCGCAAGCCAATCTCGGGCAACACCTGCCAGACGACCTTGTCGAGGTAGGCCTCGCCTTGATTGGGCGAACCGCCGGGCGCCCAACCATACCCCACGCGCCGTACGAGCACGGCGCCCTGCCCCGGCACGTACGACTCCAGTATGAACGGCCCGGCGCCGACGTGGTTCTGTGGGAATCCGGCCTCTTCGAGCGTCAGCGCGAGCGTCCTTTCCCCGACGATGGCAGAATTGGACCGCGTCACATCGCGAAGGAACTGCTGGTTCGGCTTATTGAGAACGACAGTGACGACGTCGCCGTCCACCTCCACATGATCGTATCCGCGTGCAATCTGCGGATGCACGGGGATGCGCAGCTTCTCGTCGCCGCGGCCAAACTGCTCGAAATTCTTCGCCACCACAAGAGGTGTCAACGCAGTGCCGTCGCTGAAGGTGATGCCTTTGCGGATCTTGAACCAGAAGCGCGTGTTTTCCGGGTTCTTGCCCCATTTTTCCGCGACCCACGGCTGAAAGACCTTTTTGTAGGGATCGAAATTCAGCAGGAGCACGTTGGTCGGCGATATCAGGTTGCCGGAACTGTAGGTGCCCAACCGTTGGTTCTGCCAACTGGCCACGGTATCGGTGTCCGAGAATGTCAACGTTCCGCCGCGTACCGGTTCGCCTGAAGGGCCGCTCGCTCCCGGCGCGCCCGGGCTGTCTCCCGTGCCTCCCGCGGCGCGTGCTCCCGTTGCATATGCAAGCATCGAGCCGCCGAGCGCAATGCCGCCGGCACGAAGAAAACTGCGTCGATCTATATTGCCCGGCATCGCCCTCACCTTGGTCCGACCCACGATATGTGTGGCACCGGCGCCAGGACCGGTGCGACAACCAGGGCTTATCCTAAGGGCAAACATTTGAGTCCTATAGGAAATAGACGCTATTTGATTATGTGGCGCATCATGGCGGAGGTTTATAGCCTGAGAATATAAGTTAGTACCGCCACGCCTCTCGCATTGCGCGCGGCGATATTGCACACTGCCGATCGCGATCATTGACTTGAGAAGGCAGCGCGTACCGGATGACAATCGAGACGGACAAACCCCATGCGGGCGGTGAACGGGCCCCGCTTGCGGGCCTTGATGAATTGGCGCGGCGTGTCGGCGAAGATGCAGCCGCCCGGGAAGCCAGGCGCGAACTTCCCTACTTCGCGTTCGACCTCTTTCGCGCGTCTGGACTGGGCGCCTTGCGTATCCCCGTTGCACGCGGCGGTCGTGGCGGCTCGCTGGAAGATCTATTTGAACTGGTGGCCACCCTTGCCGCCGCGGAATCCAATGTCGCGCACGCATTGCGCCTGCATTTCGACATTACCGAGACCTTGCGGCTGGATCCTCGCTCGAGCCATACCGATCTGCAGATCGAACGCGTGGTCGGCGGCGCGATCTATGGCGGCGCGTCCAGCGAACGCGGAACCGCCCGCGCGGGGGAAGTCACCACGCGGTTGGTGCGGCAAGGCGACCACTTCCGCGTCTCGGGCCGCAAGTACTACTCCACGGGCACGGCATTCGCCGACTTTGCGCGGATCAACCTCGTCGACGAACAAGAGGCGGGCGTGATGATCTTCATTCCGGTGAAGCGGGACGGCGTGGAGATCCTGGACGATTGGGACGGCATGGGCCAGCGCATGACGGCGAGCGGCACGCTCGTCCTCAACGAGGTTCGCGTGGAGGCCCATGAGGTCGTCCCGCGCGTCCCCGGCGGACTCGTGGGCCGCCATACCGGCGCGTTGCGGCAACTGCATCTGGTCGCGACGGCATGCGGCATCGTCCGCCGGATCCTGGCCGATGCGCGCAACTATGTCTTGCGGCACGGCCGGCCGGTGCAGCACAGTCCCGCGCCGTCGGCGCGGGAAGATGCGTTCGTGCAACAGGTGATAGGAGAGCTCGCCGCCCAGAGCCTCGCCATCGACACCCTGGTTCGCGAAAACGCGCGCGCATTGGACCGGTCTTCCGATGCCTTGGCGAGGCACGCTCCCGACGCCGAGGCGCTCGTGCTGGAAAGCGCCTTGGCGACGGCGCGCACCCAGCTTGTCGTGGCGCAACTGGCCCTGCGAGCGGCAGAGCGGCTGTTCGACGCCGGCGGCGCGTCGATGACGGGACGTTCGCACAATTTCGACCGGCATTGGCGTAATTTGCGCACGCTGTTCAGCCATAACCCCCTTCTGCACAAGGCCAGGGTGGTGGGCGACTATTACCTGAACGGCACCACGACCCACTTGGTCGAAGGCAAGGTGTTCTAGGCCCGCCGGTTTCGCCGTGCGGATCAGGCCGCGTAACGAGCGGCGCCTCGCCAGTCGCGGCCGGGCACGGAAGCCAGCAGCGCCTGGGTATAGGGATGTGCCGGCGCTTCGAAGAGCGTCCTGCACGGCCCTTCCTCCACGATGCGCCCATTCTTCATTACGGCAATCCGGTCGCAAACCTGTGCGGCGACGCGCAGGTCGTGGGTGATGAACAATATCGACAGGCCCAGTTGCTCGCGCAGGCGGCCCAGCAGCGCCAGCACCTGCGCCTGGACCGATACGTCCAATGCCGAGACCGGCTCGTCGGCGATGAGGATGCGCGGCCGCACCGACAAGGCGCGGGCCAGGCCCACCCGCTGCCGTTGGCCGCCGGAGAATTCATGGGGATAGCGGCGCACCGCGTCGGGCTCCAGGCCGACCAGTTCGAACAGTTCACGGGATCGCGCGTGCGCCTCGTCACGGGAAACGCCCTGCAGGATCGGGCCGTGCGCCACGATCTCGCCGACACGCTGGCGCGGGTTGAGCGATCCATAGGGATCCTGGAACACCATCTGGATCCGGCGCGCCCGCTCCAGGCGTTCTGCCCGGTCCAGGCCGCGCCCAGGACGGCTCGCCGCGTCCGGCTTGCCATCCATCCACAATGTCCCCGCATCGGCGTCGACCAGTCCCATGACCACGCGCGCGAGTGTCGACTTTCCCGAACCGCTTTCGCCCACCAAGCCCAGGGTGGACCCAGCGGGCAACTGTAGACTGACGTTGTCCAGCGCCTTGGTTGCCTGCCCGCCGCGCCTTGGCCAGCCACGACGCCGGTACGTTTTGCTGAGCGCGGCAACGGTCAATGCGGGCGGCGCACTCTCAGGAAGTCCCGGGCGTTCGGGCGGGGGCCGAAGAGGCGGCACGGCGGCGATGAGCGCCCGTGTGTAGGGGTGGGAAGGATGCTCCAGCACCTGGCGGGCAGCGCCGGTCTCCACCAGTACGCCGCGCTGCAGCACCGCCACGCGGTCGGCAATCTCCGCCACCACACCGAAATCGTGGGTGATGAACAGGACGGCGGTTCCCTTGCGGCGCTGCAAATCGTGGACGAGAGCAAGTATCTGCGCCTGGGTCGTGACGTCCAGCGCCGTGGTGGGCTCATCGGCGATCAACAGCGCCGGCTCCAGGGCCAGGGCCATGGCTATCATGACCCGCTGGCGCTGACCGCCCGACAGTTCATGCGGGTAAGCCCGCAGCACGGCCGCGGGATCGGGAAGCTGCACGGACTCGAGCAGGCCGAGCACCCGTGACCGGATCTCCCCGCGGCCCAGCGATGTGTGCGTCGTGAACACTTCCCCCAACTGGCGTTCAATGGTGTGCAAGGGATTCAGCGCGCTCATCGGCTCCTGGAACACCATGCCGATTTGCTTGCCGCGCAACTGCCGCAGTTCGGATTGAGCCATCCTCAGCAGGTCTCGGCTTGCCCAGATGGCTTCGCCGCCCTTCACCTTCACGCCATCCGGAAGCAGCCCCAGCAGGGCCCCGGCGGCCAGGGATTTACCCGAGCCGCTTTCTCCCACCATGCAGAGTACTTCGCCCGGATGGAGATCCAGCGAAATGCCGTCCAGGGCCAGGGGACGATCGGCGCCTGGCGGTAGCGCAATGGAGAGATTGCGTATGGACAGCAGCGGGTTCATGTTCGGTGCAGCCTGGGATTGAGGGCGTCGTTGAGCCCCTGCCCGACCAACGAGATACCCAGCACGGTTACGAGGATGGCGACGCCGGGAATGGCGCTGACGTACCACTGGACGCGAATCACGCCGCGTCCCGCCCCGATCAGATTGCCCCAGGAGGGTATGTTGGGATCGGACAGATTGAGAAAGGCGAGCGCGCTCTCCAGCAGTATCGCCACCGCCATGATGACGCTCGCGTAGACGATGATCGGCGGCAAGGCATTCGGCAGTATCTCGCGCAATATCAGGCGCGTATGACTCATGCCCAGGCCACGGCCGGCTTGTACGAACTCGCGATTGCGCAAGGTAAGGAATTCGGATCGGGTCAGCCGCGCCACCGGCGGCCACGACACGATCCCTATCGCCACGACGACGGTGCGTATGTCGGATCCGAATACCGCGACCAGGACCAGCAGCAGCAGGAAGTTCGGCAGAATCTGGAATGCTTCGGTGATGCGCATCAATACGTCGTCGACCCATCCTCCGTAATAGCCGGCCACGGAGCCGATCAATATCCCCAGGGCCGCGGCAAGCGTGGTGGCGATCAGGCCGATCGCCAGCGAGACGCGCGCGCCGTGCAGGATCTGCGCGGCAATGTCGCGGCCGGCCTGGTCCGTGCCCAGCAGGAAGCGAGGATTATCCCCCGGCCATTGCAGGGGGCGTCCAGCCAGTCCCAGGGGATTGCGTGGATAAGCGAAATCCGCGGACAAGGCCGCGGCAATGACCAGCAATATCAGCAACAGCCCGATGACCGCGGCGGGATTGCGCAGATAGCGTCTCAGCATGTCCATGGCGAGCTCAACGTCCGGCCGCGATGCGGGGATCGAGGCGGGTGTAGAGCAGATCGACGATGAAGTTGATCGCAATCACCAGCAGCGCCGATACGAACACGATGCCAAGCAACGTGTTCAGATCCCGCTGTACGACGGCGTCATAGGCCAAGTGGCCCAATCCAGGCAGCGCGAATACGCTTTCGACGACCACCGACCCGCCCAACATGGTGCCCGCCTGCAGGCCGATCAACGTGACCATGGGCAGCAGGGAATTTCGCAAGATATGGCGGACGACGACGGCCGTTTCACCGACGCCTTTTGCGCGGGCCGTACGGACATAGTCTTGCGTCGATACTTCCAGCATGGCAGCCCGCATGACGCGTAGGTAGATCGCCATGAAAATCAGCGCCAGCGTCACCGTCGGCAGGATCAGGTGCCACGCGATATCCAGCACGCGCGCCATGCCCGACAGTTGCGCATCGATGGACGAGTAGCCACCCGCCGGCAACCAGTCCAGCCATACGGCGAAGACGAAGATGCCCATGAGGCCGAACCAGAACGAAGGCGTTGCGTAGAAAATCAGTCCCAGTATCGAGATCAACGTATCGGGCCACCGGTTCACGCGCCGCGCGGCGAGCAAGCCCAGGACCGTGCCGAACGCGAACGCCAGCGATAGCGCCGACCCCATCAGGAGCAGTGTCGTGGGCAGCCGCTCGGCGATCACCACGGCAACGGGCTTGCCGTAGATGGCGGAGTGGCCGAGGTCCAGATGGACCAGGCGCCAGAGATAGTCCCCAAGCCGCATGGATACGGAATCGTTGAGATGGTACTGTTCTCGCAACTGTGCGATGAGCGTCGCGTCTCCGCCGCCCATCTGGGCGACCAGCGCATCGACGGTATCCCCCGGCGCCAATTGCAGAAGCAGGAACAAGCCGGCCAAGATAATGAGCAAGGCAGGCACGGCGGCCAGCAGCCTTCGTCCAGCCAGGGCGAGGAAGCGCATGCCAGTGTTCCTCAGGTCTTGATCCAGGTATCGTGCCAGCTACTGGACGGCCAGCGCGCGTTGTTATGGCTATTCTGCACGGCACGGCTGACAACCGAATAGAATTCGCGCTCGGTCGCCATCCAGATGGGAAGGTCTTCGTTTACGGCCTCGACCCATTCCGCATACAGCTTTCGCCGTTTGGCGGGATCGATCTCCGTGGCGGCATCGTCGATCAGCTTGTCGACCTTGTCGGATTGCCAGCCATACTGGTTGGTCCAGGGCGCGCCGGCGGGGCTGCCCGACCGGTACCACACGGTCGTCGACACCGCCGGATCGCCGCGGTATTGATGCCAACCGGTGGCGATGTCGAAGTTGTGATTGGTGTAAACCGCGGTCAGTGCCCCCGCGATGTCGTATTGAACGATATCCACCTTGATCCCGACGGCATCCAGCGACTGCTGGATGAACGTTGCGAGCAACGGCACGTCTTCGCCATTCTGGATCGGCACAAGCTTCAACGAGAAACGCCGGCCGTCCTTACCGCGCCGCAAGCCCGCTTCGTCCAGCAGGGCTTCCGCGCGTTTCGTATCGAACGGATAGGGAGGCTTGCTGCCCTCCGGGAAAAAACCCTTGGAGGACGAAGGGATCGGCCCGGTGGCCGGCTTGCCCAGTCCATAAAGAAAATTCTCGATGAAGAACTGGATATCGATGGCATGGACGATAGCCCGGCGCACGCGTACGTCGGCCAGTTCCTTTCGGCGGAAGTTGAATTCCAGCGTGTTGTTGAACGTGTTGGCCTCCAGGCCCTTGCTTCGCACTTCGAAACGCGGATCGTTCTTGAGGCGGTCCAGGTCCGCGAGGGTCAACTGCGAATAGGCGCTGAGCTGGATCTGTCCGGTTTCCAACGCCGCGGTCGCCGCAGACTTGTCGGTGATGACTCGCCAGACGATGCGGTCGAGGTAGGGCAGGCCTTGCCGCCAATAATGGGGATTACGCTCCGCGATGATGTACTGACCGCGCTGATATTCGACAAACCTGAAAGGCCCCGTGCCGACGGGAGCGGTGTTGGCCGCATTCTCCAACACGTTCTTGCCTTCGAATACATGCCGCGGCACGACGTAGCCGAGGTCGGCAAGCGCCCGCAGCAGCAGGTCCAGCGGCATGGGCCGCTCGTATTTGAAGACGGCGGTATGAGGGTCGGGCGTATCCACTGCCTGGAGATACAACTGCAGCGCGGTACCGAAATTCAGTTGCTTCTTCCAGAGCTCCAGCGCGTTGTACTGGACGTCGGCGGAAGTGAACGGCTTGCCGTCATGCCAAACGACGCCTTCGCGCAACTTGAAAGTGATGGTCTTGCCGTCGGGTTCGGCGGTCCACGAGGTGGCCAGTTGCGGCACCGGCTTGCCATCGGCGTCGAGATCGACCAGCGATTCGATGATCTTGCTGGTAACGATGTAGACCCCCGTCGATGCACGCAGCGATGGATTCAGGATCCGTTGCTCGGAGCCGAGGTGCACGGTGAGCACGCCGCCGCGTTGCGGCGATCCCGGGGGCTGCGCCAACGTAACGCCGGGCCAGGCGGCGGCCAGCGCCAGGGCTCCGGAGGAAAGAAGAAACTCGCGACGGGTGGTGCTCATTGGGGGCTTTCCGAAACTCATTGATGAGTGGCGGATCTTAGGGGCCCCCTTGGCCTCAGGAGAAATGCCTATTTCTCATATATTCATGGTGTGCGCCGCGTTGCGCCGGAGGCCGGCTCGCTCAGGGCGCTGGCCTGAACCGCCGTCGCGCGACGATACGAAGCGCCGGGATGGGTTTCCGGCAATCGGGACGAACCGCCCGAGAACAACTTTTCGCGCAGGCTGCCTTCGCGATAGGCGGTCTTGAATCGCCCGCGCGATTGCAGCTCGGGAATGAGCAGGTCCACGATGGACGCCAGGCTTTCCGGCATCACCGTCCGCACCAGATTGAAGCCATCCACGCCGGTCTCGCCGACCCAGGCCTCGATCTGGTCCGCGACTTCGACGGGCGAACCGACGAATACCGGCGCACGCGCGCCCACGGGCGTGAAGTCCAGCAAATCCCGAATGCGCGTGGGCGCTTTTGCGCGGACCGTCAGGTTCTCCAGCGTCGAGCGTATGGCGTTGCTGCGCACGAACGGCAACGCGTCATCCAGCGACAGGGCGGAAAGATCCACGCCCGTCCAGCCGGAAACCAGCGCCAACTGGCCCGCCGCATGCAGATATTCCCGGTATTCGGCCTGCAGTTCGCGGGCCTCTGCCGAAGTGGGCGCAACGATGACGGTTGCTCCGAGCAGGGCGATGATGTCGTAAGGATCGCGTCCCGCGGAACGGGCCGCCTCGCGCACATCGCGCACCGCTTGCGCGGCGATCGTGGGGGTCTGTCCGTTCAGGAAAACCGCCTCGGCATGGCGGCCGGCGAAAATGCGTCCTTGCTGCGACGTTCCCGCCTGGTACAGCACCGGGGTGCGCTGGCGGGACGGCTCGGCCAGCGCGCGCGCGTGCACTTTGAAATACGGGCCGTCGTGGTCGACCACATGGACCTTGTCCGGATGCGTGAACCGCCCCGCGCTCCTGTCGCGCGCCACGGCGCCGTCCTCCCAACTGCCCTCCCACAATTTGTAGAGCGCAGCCATATAGTCCTCGGCGACCTCGTAGCGCTGGTCGTGTTCGCGCGTGGTGGTCTGCCCCATGCCACGGGCGCCGCTGTCCAGGTAGCCCGTGACGATGTTCCAACCCAGCCTGCCGTCCGTCAGATGATCCAGCGTCGAGAAACGGCGGGCGAAGACGAAGGGATGATCGCAGTTGATGTTGGCGGTCACGCCGAAACCGATGTGGCGGGTCGCCAATGCCATGGCGGAAACGGCGAGCGTGGGATCGAGCTGCGGCGCCTGCGCCCCGGCGGCAAGCGCCGCATCCGCGTTTCCGCCGTACACATCGTAGATGCCGAATACGTCGGCAATGAAGATGCCGTCGAGCAGGCCGCGCTCGGCGAGCCGCGCCATGTCCACCCAATAATCCAGCCGGTTGTAATCGGCCTGGTTGTCGCGCGGATGCCGCCAGAGCCCTGCCCAATTGTGCGATGGCGCCGCGAACTGGAAAGTATTCAGGCGGATTTCTCTCGATTTGCCCATGATTGTCCCGGGAACGCAGGTGTGATCAGGCGGCTGTACGCGGCGCGGGCTGCGCGGTTTCGACCTGGAGAATGTCATTGAATCGATTGAAGGCGCCGCACAGGGCCGCGCGCCAGGTCAATTCGACGATCTGCTCTTCCGTGAAATGCTGCTTGAGGCGGTCGAATATCTCGTCCCCGGTGCGGTTCCAGTTCTTCGTCACCGCGATGGCGTATTCGACGACCAGCTTGTCCACCGCATCGAGCTCCGGATGATTCTCGTAGTCCAGCAAGCGATGGGCGCCCTCTTCCGAAATCCCCTGTACGGACAGCTTGGGGGTGTGCTGGCCCACGCAATAATGGCATTGGTTGAGCAGGGATACCGTAACGATGGCCAGTTCGAGATAGCGTTTGTGCAGGACCGCTTCATCGGACAATTGCGTCAGCAGGCGCCAGGTGTGTTCGAAAATCGGCAGGCGATGGGCCATGACGCCCGACTGGTCGTGGAACGGGCCGTAGGACAGCATTTTGTCCCAGAGCGGCCACAGACGCTCGGGCAGGTCGACTCGTTCCTTCAGCGTAATGCGCGATGATGTCATGGTTGCAAACCTCTTCGAGAAACGGAGATACGGAGCGTGCGCTCGGCAAACAAGCCGCCGGGCCGGTAGATCAGTATGAGCACCAAGGCCACGCCGACCAGGAAAAGCCGCAGCGACGCCAGTTGGGCGCCGTCCAGCCAAGGCACCACATCCATCAGCATCCTGCTGCCTTCCAGCAGCAGGACGACGGTAAAGCCCGCCACGAGCACGCCGAGGTTGCTCCCTCGACCGCCGATGACGACCGTCATGAAAGCATAAGCGGTAATGGTGGCGGTGAACTGCGTTGGATCGATATAGGTGTAGTAGAAGGCGTGCAGGCTTCCGGCAACGCCCAATACGGCGCCGCCTATGGCAAAAACCTTCGCGCGCACCCGCAGCACGTTCTTGCCCAGTGTCTGCGCGACAGCGGCGTCCTCGCGCGTGGCGCGCACCAGGCGTCCGAACGGCGAACCCGCCAGGCGCTGGAGTCCGACGAAGACCACCGCCAGGCATGCCGCCGCGAACGCGAAGAACCCCGCGTCCCGCCAGGCCACGGGCAGCCATGGCGCGAACGGCCGGGCAATGTCGGAAATCCCCAGCGTCCCACGCGTCAGCCACTCCTCGTAGCTGATGAACAGCCGCAGGCATTCCGCGAACCCCAGTGTCACGATGGCCAGATAATCCTCGGACAGGCGGACGGAAATCAGGCTGACCAAGGCGCCCGCCGCGGCGGTCAGCCCCATGGCGGCCGCCATGGCCAGCAGCGGCGGTACGCCGTGGGTGGTCAACAGGGCGCAGGTGTATGCGCCCAGCATGTAGAAGCCGAACAAACCGAAATTGACGAGGCCGCCCAGCCCCCATTGCAGATTGAGTGCCAGCCCGGCCATCGTGGCAAGCACCACGAGGGTGAGAATGGAGATGATATATGCGGTCATGCGCCCCTCACCTGGCCAGCCAGCGTTTTCCAAAAAGACCCGATGGCCGGACCAGCAGCAGAATGGCCATGACGACGAACGCGACGATCGTCCGGTAGTGCGGCGCCAGCACCAATGTGGCGAACTCTTCGGTCACCCCCAGGACCAGCGCGCCGGCGACCGCGGCCATGGGACTGGCGATGCCCCCCAGGATCGCCGCGGTGAAAACCGGCAGGATATAGTTCCAACCCATTTGAGGATCGATATTGGCATCCAGTCCCACCAGGACACCCGCCAGCGTCGCCATGGCCGAAGACAAGACCCAGACGGCCGCCACGACCCGCTCGCGCGATATGCCGCGCACCGCCGCCAGGTCTGGATTGTCGGCCACCGCGCGCATGGCGCGTCCGAGGCGGGTATAGCGAAACACGATCCATACCGATGCCAGCGCGAGCAGGACGCTTCCCATGGTGATCGCCTGCTCATGGTTGATGCGCAGGCCCAGCAGGCGGATCGGCCGGGCGATCTCGACGCCAAAGCTGCGCGGATCGTTGCCGGCGAAGAAGCGCACGGCATTCTCCAGCGCCAATCCCACCCCGACCGAAGCGACCAGGAAGGTCACGCCCGAACGGCCGCGCAACGGTTCGTACACCATGCGATTGACCAGCAACGCCACCAGGATGCCCGCGAACATGCCCGCCAGGACGGCGGGCACGAGCGGCCATTGCAATCCCGCATTGAACACGTAGACCAGGTAGGCGCCCAACGTGACCATGGCGCCGATGGCATAGTTGGCGAACCGCAGCACGCTGAACACCAGGGACAGCGACAAGGCGGGCAGGGCGATCAGCAGGCCGGTGACGATGCCGTTGAAGACCAGTTGCGCCATCAGCCCGCCCCCAGGTAAAGCCGCTGCAGCATGCCATCGGCAAGCATATCCGCCGCCGGCCCGCGCGCGCGCGTTTCGCCCGCGGCCAGGACCATCCCCTCCCGCACGGCGCCCAAGCCCAGCCGGGTATTCTGCTCGATCATCAACAAGGTGATTCCGGTTTGCGCGACACGCGCGATCACGGCGAACAAGGCCTCGGCATTCTTCGGCGACAAGCCGGCGGATGGTTCGTCCAATGCCAGGAAAGATGGGCCGGGCATCAAGGCCGCGGCCATGGCCACCATCTGGCGTTGTCCGCCGCTCAGGTGCCCGGCAAGCGTATCCTGCTTCGGCGCGATTTCCGGAAACAGATCCAGCACCTCGTCGCGCCGGGATGAAAAGCGCCTGGCGGCGTGCCTGTCGATGAACTCCAGGCCCAGCTTCAGATTCTCCAGCACGGTCATATTGCGAAAAACGTTGGCCTCCTGGGGCACATAGCCCATGCCGCGCCGGGCGCGCGCCGGGGCATCCAGCCGGGTAATGTCTTCGCCTCGCAGCAGCACTTTGCCGGAGCGGGGCCGCAACAGTCCCACCGCCACCCGCATCAACGTGGATTTCCCGGAGCCGTTCGGCCCAACGACCGCGAGGCTGCCGCCCTCGGGAATGTCCAGGTCGACGCCGTGCAATATCGGCTCCGCGCCATAGCCGGCCACGACGTCCACCAGCGCGAATCCGCTCACCGCAGGCCTCCGAGATACGCCTGCGTTACCTGTGCGTCGGCAGAAATCTCGTCAAAGCTTCCCTTGATCAGCACACGCCCCTCGGCCAGGACGTAGATCGGCTCGCACAATGCCGCGATCATGTCCATGTTGTGTTCCACGATGCCGAAGCTCATGCCCTCGGCCTGCAGGACGCGGATGAAATCGGCGACCTCGCCCACCCGCACGGGATTCACGCCGGCCGCGGGCTCATCCAGCAATATCAACCTGGGTCGCAGCATCAGGGCGCGACACAGTTCCAGCAGCTTCTTCTGGCCGCCGGACAGGGTATCGGCACGCGCGTCGGCCAGGCGCCAGAGATCCACGCGGGTCAGCAATGCGCGAGCGCGCTCGATCCCCTGCTCCTCCTCCCGCCGCACGCGGGCAGGCCTGAACAGCGCCCGCAGCACCCCTTCCCCTGACTGCCCGGGAAGCGCGAGAAGCAGGTTTTCCAGGACCGTCAGGGCCCCCAATTCCCGTGAAATCTGGAAAGTGCGCGTCAAGCCCAGGCTTGCCCGCAGGTGCGGCGCGGCATGCGTGATATCGGCGCCGTCGAAAACCACATGCCCCGTCCCCGGCGACGCCTGCCCCCCGAGCACGTTGAACAGCGTGGACTTGCCGGCCCCATTGGGGCCGACCAGGCCCGTGACGGCGCCTCGGGGAAAAGCCACGCTGACGCCGTCCAACGCGGTGAACTCCCCGAACCGGACGCCGACATTCGCCGCCGCCAACAGCGCGCCGGCATGTGCTGCATCGGGCTGACGCGGCATTATTTGGTCGTTCCGACCAGCTTGCTCACCCCGTCGAGCACACGCCAATGACCGTAGTCCAGATTCGTCTGGTCGCCATTGGGCAGGAACTTGAAGTCCGCCGCCGCGCCCGCATAGCGGAAGGGCTTGCCCTGGCCGGCCAGCGCCAGGCCTTCGACCGGATCGTGCACGGCCGGGCCATCGGCATTGACCACGTTCGGGATTTCCTTGGCGAAATCGACCGCCCTGGCGCTTCCCGCCTTGGCGATGGCCAGGGCCAGCACGTTGATTTCATCGAACACATTGGCGCCGAAGGCCACGATGGTGCCCTCCTTCTGGCCCGTCTGCCGCAGATAGAGCTTGTAGGTGTCGCTGGCGCCGACGGGAGTCGCCTGCACGTGGTTCACGCCTTCGGCCGCCTGCTTGCCCACGTTCTGCACGAACTTGCCGCCACTGTCGGCCGCATGGCTGAACGTGTAGAGCTTGCTTTCATAGCCGCCCCGGTAGGCTTCCTTGACTATCGCGCTGAACTCGTTGATGTAGCTGGGCACGAAGACCGCATCCGGCCTCTTGCCGAAGATTTTCTCGACCTCGGTCCGGTACGACGGCTGGTTCGGGTTGAAATAGACGATGTCCAGGATCTTGCCGCCCTTCTCCTTGAAGCGGTCGGCAAAAGGCTGGACCGTACTCAATGTGAAAGGCGTTTGCAGCACCAGGATGGAAGCCGTCTTGGCGCCGTCGCCGGCCACCACGTTGGCGAAGGCTTCGCCCCACGCCTTGCCGTTGGTCTGGAAGCGCCACACCAACCCCTTGGTATCTCCCTGCGTCAATTCATCCGCTGAACCGTTGGGCAGCAGGGCGACGCCTTTTTCGAGGGCAACCGGACGCACCGCCAGGCCGACGCCGCTGCTCCAGATGCCCGCAATGGCAACCACGCCATCGACGTCGATCAGCTTGCGCGCCGCGGCGACGCCTGCGGTGGGCGTGGATTCGTCATCGGCCACCACCAGTTCGAGCGGCTTGCCGAGCACGCCGCCCGCCGCATTGATGTGATCGACCGCCGCCTTGGCGGCGTCGACCTCTTCCTGGCCGTAGGGTCCGCCCGTTCCTGTCAAGGGCGCAAGCAGGCCGATCTTGATGGATCCGGCCGCCAACGCCGCCGGCGCGGCGACCAGCGCCCCGAAACCCAATGCCGTTGCAAATACCGCGGCGACACCCGCCCTCCACTTGCTGGCTTTCATGCCTGCACCATCCGCTTGAAAATTGAAGGCCGATATTCTGGTGCTCCGTCTCACTATCCACAAATACCGATTTTCCATAAATATATCGACCCCCTGAGCGCAGTATCGGCACGGCCCGCCGGATGGCCGCGTCCCGCAGCGCCGGCGGGCCAGGAATGCGGCGCGCTCGGCATGGGAAGAAATCATGCGCATATGCCGGATTAGCAAATAGGGATGATTTCGTTGGGCGGCCGCGTGCGGGCCACGCATGATTCACGTTTTCCACGTGACTGCGAGGCCAGACATGAGCGCCGTACTGAACCGTATCGAAGTGCTGCCCCAATCCGGTTGGACCGGGGCGGAGATCTCCGGCGTGGACCTGCGCCACCCGCTTCCCGCGGAACATATCGAAGCCATCCGCCAGGCCCTGCATAAGTGGAAGGTGGTCTACTTCCGCGACCAGTTCCTCACCCACGCGCAGCAGATTGCCTTCGGCAAGCAGTTCGGCGACGTGACCCCGGGCCATCCCTACGAAGGGGACGCCGCGCCCAAGGGCCATCCCGAAATCCACACGGTCTCGCCGCAAGCCTATACCCAGCGCTACGGCAAGAGCTACACGCGCAAGCTCAGCGCCAACGGCCCGGCCTGGCACGCGGACGTGACCCCGCTGATCAATCCGCCCGCGTATTCCATCCTGCGCGCCGAAGTCGTGCCGGCCTATAGCGGCGACACGCAGTTCACCAATGTGGCGGCCGCCTACCAGGGGCTGTCCGAGCCGATACGGCGCCTGATCGACGGCCTGCGCGCCGAACACCGTTTCGGCGCCAACTACAACGCGGAACGCAGCGACGAACGCATCGGCGAGTGGGTGCGCAATAGACCCTTGGCCTCCATTCATCCTGTGGTGCGCGTGCATCCCGAGACGGGTGAACGCGTAATCTACGTCAACCCCAGTTTCACCAAGCACATCGTCGGCGTGTCGCCGCGCGAGAGCCGTTATCTTCTCGACCTGTTGTTCGACCAGATCCAGCAACCGGAATATACCGACCGCTTCCGCTGGAAGCCCGGCAGCGTGGCGTTCTGGGACAATCGTGCGGTCCTGCATCTGGCGCCCCGCGATTTCGAGCACCTGAACTTCGAGCGCGTGCTCCACCGCATCACCCTGGTTGGCGATGTTCCCGTAGGCGTTGACGGCAAGCCGTCCGAATCGATCTCGGGCGACCCTTTCCTGGCGGCCTGATCGTGCCGCGAACCCTCGCCGTCGCGCGTGCGCATGCCGCCCAGGATGCCGGCGCGGCGTCCGCCCATGGGCCGCCGATCGCCACATCGGACGCGACGCCACCAGCGCCCGCGGCATTCGTCCGGCCGCCCGCCGGCATCGCCGTGGTGGACCCGCGGACCCAGGCGCCAAGGACTACCGCGTCGGATCGCATCCCGCGCGCGTTGCAGCGCCTGGCGGGCCCGCTGCTTCTGATCGCGGCCTGGCAGGCGCTATCGTCCCTGGACGTCTTCGACCCGCGCAATACGCCGGCGCCCGTCACGGTCTTGCGCACCGCGCTGGACCTGGCGACCAGCGGCGTCTTGGCCACCAATTTGCTGGCATCGCTCACCCTGGTGGCCAAGGGACTCGCGCTGGGACTGGCGGTGGGACTGGGCGCGGCGCTGCTGGGCGGCCTGTCGCGCGCCGGCGAAAACATCGTGGACACCAACATGGAGATCCTGCGCGCGGTGCCCAACTTCGCGCTGCTGCCCATACTGATCGCATGGTTCGGCATCGACGACCTTTCCAAGGTGCTGCTCATCACCCTGCACGTGGCCGTGTGCATCTATATCAATACCTACAGCGCCATACGCAACGTCGATGCCTCGCTGATCGAGGCGGCGCGTTGCCTGGGCGTGGGGCGCCGCGAACTCGTCGGCGCCGTCATACTTCCCGGAGCATTGCCCGGCTTCCTCGTGGGACTCAGGCTTGCCCTGACCGGCGCATGGCTGTCACTCATCTTCGCGGAGACCATCAATGCGCCGGTGGGCCTGGGCCGCATGATGAGCGACGCGCGCGAATACTTTCGCGTCGACGTGATCTTCGTGCTGCTCGCCGTCTATGCGCTGCTTGGCCTGCTGTCGCTGGCCGCGGTCCGTTTCCTGGAGGCGCGCCTGCTCGTCTGGCGGCGAACCTACGATGGCCGTTGACCCGGACATTCCGCGGCATGCCCTGCGCTCCGGCACGACCACCGGCACGCCGGCCGTCGTCCTGAAACACCTGGGCAGGACCTTCGGCGAGCACGGTGTGCTCCAGGATCTCGGCCTGGAGATCGCAGCGGGCGAGTTCGTCGCGCTGCTCGGGCGCAGCGGCTCGGGCAAGAGCACCTTGCTACGCGTCCTGGCTGCGCTGGACGGCGACGTGTCCGGTGAAGTGCTCGTGCCGCGGCAGCGCGCGATCGTCTTCCAGGATGCCCGCCTCTTTCCCTGGCAGCGCGTGCTGCGCAACGTGTTGATGGGCCTGCCGCGCACCGCGCGCAACCGCGCCCTGGCGTTGTCGGCGCTGGAGGAGGTCGGCCTGTCGCACCGCCTGGGGGCATGGCCCCGCACGCTGTCCGGCGGCGAGGCGCAACGCGTGGCCCTGGCACGGGCGCTGGTGCGCGAACCGCAACTGCTGTTGCTGGACGAGCCCTTCGGCGCGCTCGACGCGCTTACCCGGCTGCGCATGCACGGCCTGCTGCGCGACCTCTACGCGCGGCATCGCCCGGCGGTCCTGCTGGTCACCCACGACGTGGACGAGGCGATCCAACTGGCCGGCCGAATCCTGGTGCTGCGCGAGGGCCGCATTGCGGTGGACATGCCCGTGGACCTTCCGCCGCAGCAGCGTCACGCGGCGCCGGGATTCGGCCCGCTGCGGGCGCACCTGCTGCGCGAACTGGGCGTCGAACCGGACTAGCGACGCCGCCCGAGTATTTTTTCCGATGACACCAGGAGTATTGCCATGTACGGCGAAACCGCAGCCATGCCGCGCCCTGCGCGCGTCCACGACAAACGTATCCGAGGGTGGGCGACCAATGGCCGGCGTGCGCCACGCCGGTGGGCCCGGGCGCTGATCGCCGGCTGCCTGGCCTGGGCTTGCGTCATGGCGCAAGCCCAGGGCGTCTCCGCAGCCGCCGGCGGCGCGCAGCAAGAGACCGCTTCCGCCGATGACGCCACCCTCGCGCGACGCCTCGCCGCCGCGGTCCCCAAGGGCACGCGCCTGGTCGTGGCCGAACAATCCGGGGAGGCCTCCGCCGCCTGGCATCTGTCGGGCCTGGGCAAGGATGCGCCTTACCAGGTGAGCTTCGCCACATTCAACGGCGGTCCGGCGGTGCTGGAAGCCCTGGTGGCGGGCGCCGTCGATGTGGGCTACATCGGCGAGGCTCCCATTCCCATCGCGGTGGGCGCGGGCGTCCAGGATCTGGTGGCGATCGCCATCACCGCCAACCCCGGCAGTCCCGCCAATACCTACCTTGTCGTCCAGCCCGGCAGCGGCATCCAGAAGGTCGAGGACCTGCGCAACAGGAAGGTCGCGTACCCCGCCGGCACGGGCCGGCACATGATCCTGGCGGGCATCCTGCATAGACATGGGCTGGACCTGCGCAAGGACGTCAAGGGCGTGCAGGTGCCGGGCTCGGAGGTCGCGCCGACATTTTCATCGCGCGCGGTGGATGCCGCCATCGTCCTGGGACATCAATACTTCAGACTGGGCTCGCCGCCTATCCTCGCCAACGGCGCCGGCCACAACTGGGGCCTGAACCCTATCGTCGCGCGACGTTCCGCCTTGCAGGACCCCGCCAAGGCGGCGGCGATCGCCGACTTCGTGCGCAGGGCGGTCGCGATCTACAACTGGCAGGCGGCCCACCCCGAGGCCTGGATACAGGCCAGCTACGTCAAGCTGCAAGGCTTGACAACGGCCCAGGGCAAGCTGTTGCTGGACGAGGAAGGCCTGGGCGCTTATTACCCGATCGACAGCCGGCTGACGCGGATCTTCCAGGAGATCTCCGACGGCCTGGTGGAAACAGGCGCGCTTTCGCGCAAGATCGATATAGCGCCCTACGTGGACGGCCGCTACAACGACATCGTCACCGCGCAGAACCGCATCGACCATGTCCGGTTGCGGCCGCTGGTCAACGACCGCGCCGTCGACGACGGTTCGCAACGTCCCGGCAGCAGGCCTTACGTGCTTCGCTGAATTCGGATCGGCCCCCGCCGTCCGTATGCCCGGGCGCCTGGGGCCATCGGCGCGCAACCGTACAGGATCAGGAAGCTCCCTTGCCGCGCTTGGCCTGCAACCTTTCCCACGTTTCGCGAATGTGCGCGTCCAGCAGTGCGCGGGCGAGACGCGCGTTGCCACGATCTATTGCGCTGGTGATGTTGAGGTGATCCTGCAGGCTGTTTTTCAACTGCCCGTCGGTGTAGTGATAGAAGGCGCCGAATACGCGATGCGCCGTCAGCAAGGTCTCGGCGAACGACATCAAGCGCGGCGACATGGAAGCCTGCAGGATGACACGGTGGAACTGCCGGTTGATGGATTGGATGCGCTCCAGGAAATCATCGGGCTTGTCCGCGATGGCGGCGGCCAGTTCCGCATTCAAGCGATGCAGCGTCGCCAGGTGCTCGGGCTGGCGGCGCTTGGCCGCCAATGCCGCGGCATGGGACTCCACAAGGATGCGCAGGTCGAAGACTTCGTCGTCATCGTGCTCGGTCCACGCGGCGACGAACGCGCCGCGATTCGGCTCGATCGTCACCAGCCCGTCGTTCGCCAGCGTTTTGAGCGCGGCGCGCACCGGCGTGCGGCTGACGTCGAGTTGGTCCGCCAGCCCGGCTTCCTTGAGTTGCGTGCCGGGCGAGAACTCGCCCAATATGATGCGCCGCCGGATGAGTGCGTAAACCTCTGGTGCTGACTTTGCCATGATCGGACGTCTGCGATGAAGGACGACAGCGCGCACGAGGCAGCCGGCGAGGAGCCGACCCGCGCCCGGCATCGCTGAAATCGGGGACGCCGGATTTTAGACGAGTCTCGGGCGTTACTGCGGCGTGATGCCTGCCTCTTGCGCGGCGACCACCCATTTCTTTACCTCGGACCGGACGAACGCGTCGAATTCGCTCGGACTTTGGCTGACGGGCGTGGCGCCGGTGGCTTTGATGTGCTCGATCACCGCGGGATCCTTGAGCGCCTCCCGAACGGCGTTGTTCAAGCGATCGATGATGGCGTCCGGCGTGTTGGCCGGCGCGAATATGCCGGTCCAACTGGTAAAGACGACGCCGGGATAACCCGCCTCCGCCGTCGTGGGGACGTCAGGCAGCAGCGGGGAACGCTTGGGGACGGTGACGGCGAGGGCCTGCAGTCGGCCAGCCTTGATCAACTCCGGCACGCTGGGCAACGAGGGCGAAGCGAGCGTCGCCTGCCCCGCCACGACGGCCTGCACCGCCTCCATCGGGCTGCGATACGGCACGTGCAACATATCCAGGTGCTCCTGCAGGCGCAGCAGTTCCACCGTGAATCGGGAGCCGCTGCCATTGCCCGCAGACGCATACGACAGCTTGCCCGGCTCCTTGCGGGCGCGCTCCACCAGGTCTTTCATCGTCTTGATGCCCGAAGCGGGGTTGACGACCAGGGCCAGCGGCGAATCGTTGATCTGCGAAACGCCGCGGAAGTCCTTGACCGGGTCGTAGGGCAGATTGGCCTGCGTACCTGACAGCAGGCCATGCGTACTGACGGAGCCGACGAAGAGCGTGTAGCCATCCGGCGCGGCTCGCGCGGCCAGTTGCGCGCCGATGACGCCGCTGGCGCCCGCGCGATTCTCCACGATGATGGGCTGCTTGAGATAGGTCGCCATCGGCACGCTGATGGCTCGCGCCATGATGTCGGCCACCGAGCCCGGCGATTGAGGAACGATCAGCGTAATCGGATGGGTGGGATAGTCCGTCGCCGCCAGGGCGGCGGCGCCCAGAGAGGACATGGCGCAAACGATGGCCGCGGCGGCGCCTATGCCGCGCAGCGGCTTCAGCAGGAAACTCATGATTCAACTCAGCGCCGCAATGGCCTGGTCGACCCAACCGCGCGGCCATGTACCCGCGGCGATCTGTTCGGCCCAACGCGCCTCCACGGCAACGTGTGCCTGCGCGCGCTCGATGACGGCCGGCGCATCCAGCCGGGGCAGCGCGATCAGGCCGTCCTCGTCGCCGACGAGCAAATCGCCGCTGGCAATGGAAACCCCGCCGACGGAGACCGGATAGCCGATCTCCCCCGGGCCACTCTTGAAGGGACCGTTCGGCGTGACGCCGCGTGCGTAGACGGGAATAGGTAGTTCAGCCAGGCCGGCCACGTCACGAATGGCGCCGTTGATGACGATGGCGGCGACGCCGCGGGATACCGCGTAGCGACCCATCATTTCCCCCAGGATGGCATTCTCCAGCGCGCCGCCGGCGTCGCACACGACGATGTCCCCAGGACGGGCAATGTCCAGCGCTTTATGCAAGAAGAGGTTGTCCCCCGGCCGCACGCGGACGGTCAACGCCGGCCCGGCAACGCGCTTCGCGACGTGCGAATAGTTGGCCCATCCTCCCGGGAAGCAGTAAAGGCGGTTGGAGACGTCACCGATGACGGCCACGGGAATGTCCCGTGCCAGGGACACCAAAGTGTCGCTTATTTGTTCATATTTTGTACTGATTCTCTGGCCAATTGACATGTTTCACCTTGAGTAAACGGAAAATTCCGCTGAACAGGTTGAAACTTTGCACCAGAATTGTTTTATTGAAAAAGGCTTAAAAGTTGGATTCTTATGCTCGGCCGGGAATCGGGAACGGCGACGGGAGG
Source organism: Bordetella genomosp. 10 (assembly GCF_002261225.1). Classification (NCBI taxonomy): domain Bacteria; kingdom Pseudomonadati; phylum Pseudomonadota; class Betaproteobacteria; order Burkholderiales; family Alcaligenaceae; genus Bordetella; species Bordetella genomosp. 10. The sequence goes on along the minus strand of NZ_NEVM01000001.1, from coordinate 1,288,357 downwards.
GGCCGGGACCAGCGGGATCGGAGAGCGATGAAGCCGGTCCGCCCGCGGCCGGGATAGGCGGGGCATCCCCCTCTGGACCGTCTCAACGCCGAAAGAAGCGATTCTCCGGCCGCGGCAGCCCCAGGTTCTCCCGCAATGTCCTGCCTTCGTACTCCCGCCTGAAAATGCCGCGCCGCTGCAGTTCGGGCACGACGCCCTGCACGAAGGCATCCAGGCCGCCAGGCAACCATGGAAACATCACGTTAAAGCCATCGGACCCATGGGCCTCCAGCCATTCCTGCATCTCGTCGGCGATCGTCGTCACCGTGCCGACGAAGGCCAAGCCGCCGTAACCGCCCATGCGGTGCGCCAACTGGCGCACGGTCAGGTTTTCCGCGCGCGCCAGATCCACGGCCCGCTGCCGGCCGCTCTTGCTGGCATTGCTCTCGGGAATGTCAGGCAGCGGCCCGTCCAGGTCGAAGGTCGACACGTCGTGGCCCAGCATGACCGACAGCGACGCGATGGCGCTGGCATCGTGAACGAGCGCGTCCAGGCGAGCGCGTATTTCCCTGGCCTGCTCATGGGTCTCGCCGACAACCACCAGCGCGCCCGGCAATATCTTCAGATGCTCGCGATTGCGCCCGATACGGTCCATGCGGCCCTTCACGTCCGCATAGAAAGCCTGGCCGGCCGCCAGGTCAGGCACCGATGTGAAGACGGCCTCGGCCGTCTCCGCCGCCAATTGCCGCCCGGGCTCGGACGCGCCCGCCTGCACGATGACCGGCCAGCCCTGCACCGGCCGCGCGATATTCAAGGGCCCGCGGACGGCAAAGTGCTCGCCCTTGTGCGCCAGGGTATGCAGACGCGCGGGATCGAAATAGATGCCTTGCTCGGCATCACGGACGAACGCGTCGTCCGCCCAACTGTCCCATAGTCCGGTGACCACGTCGAAGAACTCCCGCGCACGGGCATAGCGTCGCGCGTGGTCGACATGCTCCTCACGGCCGAAATTCAACGCGGCGTCGGGATTGGACGTGGTCACCACATTCCATCCCGCCCTGCCCTCGCTCAGGTGATCCAGCGACGCGAAGCGGCGCGCCACGTGGAAGGGCTCATCGAACGTGGTGGAGGCCGTAGCGATCAACCCGATGTGCTCGGTTGCCTGGCTGAGGGCGGAGAGCAGCGTGAAAGGCTCGAACGACGTGACGGTGTGGCTGCGCTTCAGCGCGTCGATCGGCATGTTGAGCACCGCGAGGTGATCGGCCATGAAGAAGGCGTCGAACTTCGCCTTCTCCAACGCTTGCGCATAGCGCTTCAATGCCTGCAGGTTGAAATTGGCGTCTCGCGTGGCGCCGGGATAGCGCCACGCGCCGGTGTGTATGCTGACTGGACGCATGAAGGCGCCCAGTTTCAACTGGCGGGCGGCCATCAATGCCCCCCCGCTGCACGGATGATGAAAGCGGGCGCGCGGGGCGCGGACGGAATGGCGGACCTCATGACGATGCTCCTGGCGCGGATGGAATCGAACGATGCTAACGCCGCTGAAGGCCGGCCCAAACAATAACGATCTGCCAAATAGCTATTTCCGGCTGTTCCTGTCCTGGCCATATTGACATGCCGACTATGTATTTTCGGCATATGCCAGCGGGTGACAGAATCCCCGGGCATCCCCACGTTCCAAGGAAACCCGCTTCATGTTCAAGCTGCTGCGCCGCGCCGCTCCCGCCCTGGGCCTGACCCTGGCCCTCGCCTCCGCCACGGCGATCGCCGCCGACAAGAACACCCTCAAGGTGGGCATTTCCGTCGGCTCCGCCGAGCAGATCTTCCAGGTCGTCAAGCGCGTGGCCCAGCGCGAAGGCCTGAACATCGACGTCGTCGTCTTCAACGACTACCAACTGCCCAACGCCGCGCTGGCCGCGGGAGACCTCGACGCCAACGCCTTTCAGCACAAGCCCTTTCTCGACGCCCAGATCAAGGCGCGCGGCTTCGACCTCGTGCCCGTGGGCCTGACGGTGACCGCGCCGCTGGGCTTCTATTCGCACAAGATCAAGAAGCTGGAAGACCTGCCCGAAGGCGCGTCGGTGGGAATCCAGAACGACCCGTCCAACGGCAACCGCGCCCTGCTGGTGCTGCAGGCCTACAAACTCATCACGCTCAAACCCGAAGCGGTGCAAAACAACACCGCCACGCCGTCGGACATCATCGCCAACCCGCGCAAGCTCAAGATCGTGCAACTCGACGCCGCTCAACTGCCGCGCTCGCTCGACGACCTGACGGCCGCGTCGATCAACAACGACTTCGCCGAGAAGGCCGGCCTGGTGCCGGCGCGGGATGCCATCGGCCGCGAAGCGCCCGATGGCCCCTACGCCAACCTGATCGCGGTGCGCCGTGCGGACAAGGACCAAGCCTGGGTCCGGAAGCTGGTCGCGGCCTACCAGTCGCCCGAAGTGCGGGACTTCATCGACAAGGAATACAAGGGCTCGCTGATCCCCGCCTTCTGAGCGGCGGCCAGTCCGAAACGAGCACGCCATGAACATATTCTGGTTCATTCCCACTCACGGCGATTCGCGCTACCTGGGCACCAGCACGGGGGCCCGCGCGGGTAGCCACGACTATTTCCAACAGGTGGCCGTGGCCGCCGACACGCTGGGCTACGACGGCGTGCTGTTGCCCACCGGCCGGTCCTGCGAGGACGCGTGGGTCGTGGCCTCCAGCCTGATCAGCGCGACCCGCAACCTGAAATTCCTGGTCGCGGTGCGGCCCGGGGTGACTTCGCCACAGTTCGCCGCGCGCATGGCCGCCTCGTTCGACCGTATGTCGGCGGGCCGCCTGCTGATCAATGTGGTCACGGGCGGCGATCCAGGCGAACTGGAGGGCGACGGCCTTTTCCTCAGCCACGATGAACGCTATGCCGTCACCAGCGACTACCTGAAGATCTGGCGCGGCATTCTCGAAGCCAGCCATGCGGGCCGCGATTTCAGCCACGAAGGCGAAAAGCTCGTTTCCAAGGGCGGCAAGGTCATTTATCCGCCCGTGCAGAAGCCCTACCCGCCGCTCTATTTCGGCGGCTCCTCGGAAGCCGCCCACCAGCTCGCGGCCGAGCAACTCGACGTCTATCTGACCTGGGGCGAGAAGCCCGGCGCGGTGCGCGCCAAGATCGCCGATGTGCGCGAGCGGGCCGCGAAGGCCGGCCGCGAGTTGAAGTTCGGCATCCGCCTGCACGTCATCGTGCGCGAAACCAGCGAGGCCGCCTGGGCCGCGGCCGACGAACTGATCAGCCATCTCGACGAGGACACCGTGGCGGCCGCCCAGCAGGGGCTGGCACGCCTGGATTCGGAAGGCCAGCGCCGCATGTCGGCACTGCACGGCGGCAAGCTGCGCGACGGCCAGGGCAGCCACGCGCACCTCGAGATCTCGCCCAATCTGTGGGCGGGCGTGGGCCTGGTGCGCGGCGGCGCCGGCACGGCCCTGGTGGGCGACCCGCGGACCGTGGCCGAGCGCATCCGCGAATACGCCGACCTGGGCATAGACACCTTCATCTTCTCGGGCTATCCACATCTGGAAGAGGCCTATCGCTTCGCCGAGCTGGTCTTTCCGCTGCTGCCGGGCAAGCTCCGGAAACAGCTTGGCAGCAACGTGCTCACCGGGCCGTTCGGGGAGGTCATGGCGACCGATCTGGTGCCCGGCGCGTCGGCCAGTTGAACCGGGAGTCGCCATGGCGAAAGCGCCTCTCTTCCACAATATCCTCGACAACCCGCTGGGCACTTCGGCATCCGGCATGCCGCCCCCGGTCGGGCCGGCCATCGATGCCGTCGTCGACGATTTGGTGAAAAAGCTGGCCGCCAGCGCGGTCGAGCGCGATCGCCAGGGCGGCCATGCGGCCGCCGAGCGCGAGCTGATTCGCGCCAGCGGCCTGTTGCTCCTGTCCATTCCCCGCGAACATGGCGGCCTGGAGACGGACTGGTCGACCATCCTGGGCATTGTGCGCCGTCTGGCCCGGGTCGACAGCGCCCTGGCGCACGTGTTCGGCTTTCACCACCTGCAGATCGCGGGCGTGCTGCTGTCTGGCGGGCCCGCGCAACACGCGCATTTCCTGCCGCCTACGGTAGAAGGCAATCTATTCTGGGGCAATGCCTTGAATCCGCTGGACCGCCGCGCGATCGCGGCCGAGGAGCCGGGCGGCTTCCGGCTGGACGGCGTGAAAAGCTTCAGCTCGGGCTCGATAGGGTCGGATGTGCTGACGATCTCGGCCTGGCATCGCGCCTCGGGCACCGCGCTGGTCGCGGCGCTGCCCACGGATACCCAGGGCGTCACCGTCAATCCTGACTGGGACGCCTTCGGCCAGCGCCAGACCGACAGCGGCACGGTGCGCTTCGATCACGTGCGGCTGGAGTTTCTGCAGGTGCTGCAGGCGCCCGGCTTCTCGCCCACGCCCCGGTCCACCCTGCGGACCCTGTTTTCCCAGGCGATCATGGCCAATCTGTACCTGGGCATCGCCCAGGGCGCGCTGGCCGAGGCATGCCGCTTCGTGCTGGAGGACGCCCGCCCCTGGTTCGCCGCCGACGTACAGCGCCAGGCCGACGACCCCTACGTGCAGGCGCGTTTCGGCGAGTTCCGCCTGGCAACGCGCGCGGCCGAGGCGCTGGCCGACGCGGCGGGCCGGCAACTGGACGCAGCCCTGGGACGCGGCGCCGCGCTGACGGCGGCCGAGCGCGGCGAACTGGCGGTGGCCATCGCCGAGGCCAAGATCTGGTCGCACCGCGCAGCCCTCAAGGTGGGCAACGAACTGTTCGAGGCGACCGGCGCGCGTTCGACCTCGGCCCGCTATGGCTACGACCGTTTCTGGCGCAATGCCCGCGTGCATACGCTGCACGACCCGGTGGCCTACAAGATCCGCGACCTGGGCCGCTACGAGCTGGACGGCCGCGCGCCCGAACCCACGGCGTATTCATAAGGCGCCGCCCAGGACAATCCCGTGAATCCATCCCAAAGGTTGTCCGTCGTGAGCGCGAGCGAGCATCCCGAACCGCCCCCTGTCATCCGGCTCGACGGCGTGAGCAAGCATTTCTCGACCCGGGAGGGCCGCTTCGACGCCGTGCGCGACGTGTCGCTGTCCGTCCGGCAGGGCGACACTTTCGGCCTCATCGGCAAGAGCGGGGCGGGCAAGTCCACGCTCCTGCGCCTGATCAACCTGCTGGAACGCCCCGACGCCGGCGCCGTGCACGTCGCCGGCATGGAACTGACCGCCCTGGGCAAGCGTGCCCTGCGCGAAGCGCGACAGTCCATCGGCATGATCTTCCAGCAGTTCAACCTGCTGCAGAACGAAACCGTGTTCGAGAACGTGGCCTTCCCGCTGCGTGTGCATGGCGGCCGCAACCAGGCGCAACTCACGGCGCGGGTAGACGAATGCCTGGACATCGTGGACCTGGCCGACAAGCGCGGCAGCCATCCCGCCCAGCTTTCTGGCGGACAGAAGCAGCGCGTGGCCATCGCGCGCGCCCTGGCCAGCGAGCCGGCGGTATTGCTGTGCGACGAACCGACTTCGGCGCTCGACCCGGAGACCACGCGCTCGGTGCTGGGCGTGCTGCGCGACATCAACCGGCGGCTGGGCGTGACCATCGTCATCGTCACGCACGAACTGGCGGTGGTGCGCGCGCTGTGCCGGCATGTGGCCGTGATGGAAGGCGGCCGTATCGTCGAGCAGGCCGAGATCTCGCGCGACGGCGTGAATCTGGCCACGCCGCTGGGCCGCGAGCTCATCCGCGAAGCCTCGCACCCCTACGAAGAGGTGGCCTGAGATGTGGAACACCTTCGTCCAGCTCATCCCCGAGCTGACCGTGGCCCTGGGCCAGACCTTCCTGATGCTGGGCATCGCGCTGGGCGCGTCCGTCGTCCTGGGCGGCCCGCTGGGCGTGCTGTTGTTTTTGACGGGCAAGGGCCAGTCGCTGGACCGTCCCGTGCTGCATCGCACGCTGGGCTGGGCGGTCAACACCGTGCGTTCCTTCCCCTTCATCATCCTGCTGGTGGCGCTGGTGCCGTTCACGCGTTCGATCGTAGGTTCCTCCATCGGCCCCACGGCCGCGGCGGTGCCGCTGTCGTTCGCCGCCATCCCGTACTTTGCCCGGCTGGTCGAGCAGTGCCTGCGCGAAGTGCCGCGCGGCGTGATCGAGGCCGCGCACGCCGCGGGCGCCTCCGAGCTGCAGATCGTGCGCCGCGTGCTGCTGGTCGAGGCGCGCGCCGGCCTGGTGCTGGCCCTGACGGTACTGTCGGTGAGTTTTCTCTCCTATTCGGCGGTGGCCGGCGTGGTGGGCGGCGGCGGCATCGGCGACTTGGCCATCCGCTACGGCTACTACCGTTTCCAGACCGATGTCATGGTCATCACGGTAGCCGTCCTGGTGGTGCTGGTGCAGGTCATCCAATTCGCCGGCAACACCGTGGCGCGCCGCATCGACAAGCGTTGAATCCTCCCAGGAAAAACATGGTCAGCCCTGGTCTCGGGCAGGAAACCCGGCGCCCTGGCGATCGAGGATTCCTCGCTTCGACGCGGCGCGTCAGGCCTTATCGAGGTAGACGTCCGCCAGGTTGGACTCCACCCCGTCCGCCGTCAGCGAGTGGTCGTGCACGCGCTGGTTGGCGATGGTGATGAATTCCGGCTGGTAGAGGTTCAAGTCCGGAATCTCCCGGGCCACGATCTGCTGGAACTCCTTGAAAAGCTGCACCCGCTTGGCCGGGTCGTTCTCGACGGCCGCATCCTCCAGCAGCCGGTCGACCTGCGGGTTGTTGTAGTGCGTGCCGTTCGAGAAAGGCACGCCCTTGATGAAGTTCTTGGACCAGTACAGGCGCTGCACGCCGACCGTCGGGTCGAACAGGTTGCTGGCGCCATTCGTGGTGAAGGAGAAATCGCGATCCGTGTAGATGCGCTTGATGAACCCCGCCGGGTCTTGCGCGCGCACGGTGACGGCAATGCCCACGCGCGCCAAGGTGATGCGCAGGTAATCAGCCAGGCGCGCGCCGTCCGACGCGATGGGATTGACGTCGAGCGGCACTTTGAAACGCACGCCGTCGGCGCCCCGCTTGTAGCCTGCCTCGTCGAGCAGGGCGTTCGCGCGTTTCAAGTCGTAGGGATACGGCGTGGGCGTCGGATCGTTGTAGGTTTTCAGGCCAGGGGCGATGGGCGAGTAGCTGATCGTCCCGTACCCGAAGTTCACCACTTTCAGGATGACGTTGCGGTCGACGGCATGGGCCACCGCCTGGCGCACCTTGAAGTCCTTGAAGTAAGGATCGTCCAGGTTGAATTCCAGCCGCGTCACGTTGAAGGAATAGCTGTTTCCCTTGGTCTCGAAGCGCAGCGTCCTGACCTTCTTCAGGCGGTCGAGGTCGGACAGCGGCACGGGCGTGCGGTAGCCCAGGTCGACGGCGCCGGTTTCCAGGTCGTTGGCCGCCGCGGCCTGGTCGGTCACGACACGAACGATGAGTTGGCCGATGTATGGCTTGGGCGCGTCCCAATAATCAGGATTGCGCGCGTAGACAATATGGCTGCCGCGCACCCACTCCTTGAAAAGGAAGGGTCCGGTGCCGATGGGGGCGTTGTTGTTCGGATTGGCCAGCGGATCGCCGCCGTTGTCGTAGACGTGCTTGGGCACGATGGGCGACTCGGTGGCGACGAAGGCGCGGATCAGGTAGGGCGCGGGCTTGGACAGGCGCAGCACCACGGTATGGTCGTCCGGCGTGTCGATGCCGAGCACATTGGCATAGGTGTTGCGGCCGCGCGGATGGATGCGCTTCAGCAGACCGATGGAATAAGCCACGTCGGCCGAGGTGAACGGCTTGCCGTCGTGCCACTTCACGCCCTGGCGCAGCGTGAACGTGTAGCGCAGCCCGTCGGGGCTGATGCTCCACGCGGTGGCCAACTGCGGCTGCGGATTCAAGTCGTAGTCGTACTTGAGCAGGCCCTCGGTGACCTTGGCGCTGACGCTGAGTATGGACGTGGCCACGTTGCCGATGGTGACCAGGGCAGTGGGCTCCGACGGCAGCAGCAAGGTCAGCGTGCCGCCGCGGACAGGTGAGGACGCCTGGGCGCGCACAAGCGGAGACGCGGCCAGCAGGGCGCCGCTGAGATGGGTCAGAAGGAATGTCCGGCGATCGAGTTTCATCATGAGGTTCGACTTGATTTGCAAGGGGAAAACGGGTTGTTCAGGCCGGGCGATCCGCGGCGGCGCGGCCGTAGACCGCCCTGGCTTGCTCCGGATCGACCAGGCCGTGGCGCAGGTCGCGTTCGATCAAGGCGGGATCGCGCCGGACAGGATCGCCCAGGCCGCCCCCGCCCGGCGTCTGCACCACCAGGCTGTCGCCGGCGGGCACGAGCTGGCGGCCCTTAGCGCGCAGGGGCCTGCCCGAACCCAGCAGCAGGCGGCCCGGCGCGCCGGGCAGTCCCCCCAGCGCCCCACGAGCTGGGTTGTCCACGCGGTCGAACGCGGCGGCGACGATCATGCCGGCCCGCGGGTCGGCATGGCGCACGACGACGGTCTGTCCCAGGCCGCCGCGCACCTCGCCCGCGCCGCCTGAGTCGGGTCGGTATTCCTTGCGCTCGAAGACCAGCGGGTTGGCGGTTTCCAGGATCTCCAGCGAGACGTTGCGCACGCCGCTGGGATAGGACGTGACCGAAAGACCGTCCTTGCCGGGCCGCGCGCCGGTTCCGCCGGTCGAGAAACTGGTGGCGTTGAAGCGCGCGCCGCGCAGCAGGCTCGCGGTTTCCCCGGGCGTTGCTCCGGCCAGCGCCTGGCCACCCACCAGATGGATGTTCCACAGGGAGGACGAACCCTCGGCCGGCACCCGGTCGGGACGCGCCTGGCGCAGCGCGCCGAAGACGGCGTCGGGCAACAACTGGCCCACGATGTGGCGCGCATTGACCGCGGCCGGATGCGGCGCGTTGAGGATGGAGCCTCCCGGCGCCTCGACCTCGATAATCGACAGCGAGCCGGCATTGTTGGGCACGTCCGAGCCGATCAGGCAGCGGATGCCGAACGAGGTGTAGGCGTCCGTGTAGGCCTTGACCACGTTGATGCCGCGCGAGACGTGGGGCGAGGTGCCGGCGAAGTCCACGCGTATGCGGTCCGCGCCCAGGGTCACGGCGACCTGCAGGGTGATGGGGGCATCGTAGCCGTCGATGACCAGCGTGTTGCGCCAGGTGCCCTGCGGCCACTGCGCGAGGGCTGCGCGCATCGCCCGCAGCGATTGGTCGACGATATAGTCGCCCAGCGCCTTCAGGTCGTCGAACTGGAACTCAGCCAGCAGGCCCCTCAGGCGGCGCCCGCCGATCTCGTTGCAGGCCACCAGCGCGAACAGGTCGCCCTCGACCTGCTCAGGGTCGCGTACGTTGGCTCGGATGATGTCCAGCACACCCGCGTCGACCTCGTGCGCGTGAATAAAGCGTAGGATGGGCAGGAACAGGCCTTCGTGGTAGATCTCCATGCCGTCGACGCTGCTGCCGATGCCGCCGATGTCGATCACATGCAGCGTCGAGGCGAACAGCGCCACCAGCCGCCCGCCATGGAACACCGGCGTCACCATGGTCATGTCGAAGAGATGGCCGGTGGCTTTCCAGGGATCGTTGGTGAGCAGCACATCGCCGTCGCGCAGGCGCTCGGCCGGAAACGCCTTCAGGAAGTGCTTGACCGATTCGGCCATGGAGTTGACATGGCCGGGCGTGCCAGTGACCGCCTGGGCGATCATGCGGCCGTCGGGCAGGAACAGGCCGGCCGACAGGTCGCCGGCCTCGCGGGTGGACGTGCCGAAGGCCGAGCGTATCAGCACCTGGGCCTGCTCTTCCACGACGGATAGCAGACGGTTCCAGGCAAGCTGCAAGCGGATGCGCTCGCGGGCGGCGGACACGGTGGATGCGGGATGGATCACTGGATTACCCTCCTGTCGCTGCGCGACCTCCTCCCCGAGGGAGGATTCGCGCTTGGGGCGGCCCGGCGCGTTAATTGGTGTGCCCTCCTGTCGCTGCGCGACTTCCTCCCCGGGGGAGGATTCGCGCTTGGGGCGGCCCGGCGCGCTCATGCTGCGGTCTCCTCCGGGTATTCGTTCCGGGCGGCGGTGACGGACGAAGCGCCCGTCCACGCGTCGGCAAGCGTGTCGGCGAGCACCAGCGAGCCCAGGCGGCTGCGCCGCGCCTCGAAGCCCGCCGGCACGAAAGTGGTGGTCTCGTCCTCGACGATCAGAGCCGGTCCACGCACCAGATGTTCGGGCGCCAGGGTCGCGCGCTCGAAGACGGGAACCTCGGTCCAGGCGCCCTGCTCCAGGTGATAGAGCGCGCGCCGGCCCGCCGCGGCGGCCGGCGTGGCGGCGCCGTCTGCTACCGCATCGGGCGGGGCCTGGCGGGGTTCACCGGCCTGTGCCGAGACGGACCAGCTCACCGCCTCGGCGGCGATGTGCGGCAGGCTGCGGCCATAGATCTGCGCGTAGCGCGCGGCGAAGCGCTCGCCCAGCGCCGCCGCCGCGGCCGCGTCGAATGGTCCTTCGGGCAAGTCGACGGCGATTTCGTGGCCCTGTCCGGCGTAACGCATGTAGACCTGGCGCTTGTGCGCCAGCGCGGCCGCGGGCGCGGCGCGGCGCACCACGGCGTCCACGTCGGCGGTGAGCGCATCGAGCAGGCGCTGCACGGCGGCCAGGTCCACGCCCGCCAGCGGCTGGTGGAAACTGCGCACGGCCTGGTAAGCCACGGGCGCCCAGAGAAAGCCCACGGCGGAACCCACGCCGGCCGACTCGGGGACGACCACGGTGGCGATGCCCAATTTGCGCGCCAGGTTGGCCGCGTGCAGCGGAGCCGCGCCGCCGAAGGCGATCAGGGTGTGCTCTTCGGCGGTCTTGCCCAGTTCCGAGGCATGCACGCGCGCCGCGTTGGCCATGTTCTCGGTGACGACCTCGATGATGGCCTGCGCGGCCTGCGCCTCGTCCAGTCCGGCGGGCTCGGCCAAGCCTGCGGCGATCGCGCGGCGCGCCAGCGCGGGCTGCAGGTCGACCTTGCCCACGGCGAAGCGGGCCGGGTCGATGGCGCCGATCAGGGCGTGCGCGTCGGTCACCGTGGGCAGGTCGCCGCCGTTGCCGTAGGCGGCGGGGCCGGGCACGGAACCGGCGCTGTCCGGCCCGACCTGGATGACGCCGAGATGGTTGACGCGAGCGATGGAGCCGCCGCCCGCGCCGATCTCCACCATCTCGATGACGGGAATGCGGATGGGCAGGCCCGACCCCTTGAGATGGCGGTGCACGCGGCCGAACTCGAAGCTGCGGCTGACCTCGGGCTCGTAGTCGTCGATGTAGCAGATCTTGGCGGTGGTGCCGCCCATGTCGAAGGACAATGCGCGCGCGGCGCCAAGCTGCCGGGCGACGTGCTGGGCCAGGATGGCGCCGCCCGCCGGCCCCGACTCGACCAGCCGGACGGGTTCCTCGATGCCGGTCCGCAAGGTGGCGATGGCGCCGCCGGAAGTCATCAGGAAAGGCTCGGCACGCAGCCCGCGCCCGCGCGCCGCGGCGTCGAGCCGGCGCAGGTAGCCGGAGACCAGCGGCTGCACGTAGGCATTGGCCGAGGTGGTGGACAGCCGCGGGAATTCGCGGATTTCGGCGCAGACATCCGAAGACAGCGATACCCATAGTTGCGGCGCGTGCTGGCGCAGCAGCTCGCGCACGCGGCGCTCATGCTCAGGAAAGGCATAGCTGTGCAGGAAGCACACGGCAACGCTTTCGACGCCGGCGGCCACCAGGGTTCGCGCCAATCCGGCAACCTGCGCCTCGTCGAGCGGCGTCAGCACGCGGCCCCTCGCGTCGACGCGCTCGGCCACGCCATGGCGCCAGTGGCGCGGCACGAGCGGCTGCGGCTTGTCCAGGAAGATGTCGTACTGGGCGAAGCGGTCTTCCAACCCGATCTCGACCAGGTCGCGGAAACCCTCGGTGGTCAACAGCGCGGTCCGGGCGCCCTTGCGCTCGATCAGCGCGTTGGTGGCCAGGGTCGTGCCCAGAATGAGCAAGTCTACGCGCGGCCATGCCAGCCCGGCCCGCGCGAGCAGTTCGTCGATGCCTTGCAGCACCGCGTTTTCCGGCGCATCGGGCGTGGTCAGCAGCTTCGCGGACCAGCGCCGCTCGCCGTGCTCGAGAACGATGTCGGTGAACGTGCCGCCGACGTCAACCGCGGCGCGCACCGGCGAGCCGGCGGAAGTTGGGGAAATACGGGTCATGGGTCATCCTTGGAATAAGGCCGGCTCCCGGGCCGGCGACGCAACCGGCTCAGGCGACCGCCACGGCCACCTCGGGCAAGGGCCGCGGCACGGCGGCAATCAGGCTTTGCGTGTAGGGGTGGCGCGGCGACCGCCAGATCTGCTCGTGGTCGCCCTCCTCGACGATCCTGCCCTCGTTCATCACCAGCACCCGGTCGGCGATGTAGCGCACCACGGCCAGGTCATGCGAGATAAACAGATAGGACAGGCCGAAATCCCGTTTCAACTCCGCCAGCAGATTGAGGATCTGCGCCTGGATGGACACGTCGAGCGCCGACACCGGCTCGTCCAGGATCACCAGCGAAGGCCGCAGGATCAACGCCCGCGCGATGCCGATGCGCTGGCGCTGGCCACCCGAGAATTCGTGCGGGAAGCGGTTCGCGGCGGCGGCCGGCAGCCCTACCCGCTCGAGGGTCTGGCCGATGAGCGCGCGGCGGCGTGCGCGGTCCTTCTCTCCGTGCAGCGCCAGCACCGCGTCCAGCGTGTCGAACACATTGCGCCGCGGGTTCAACGAGGCATAGGGGTCCTGGAACACCATCTGGATGCGCTTGCGCCACGGCTTGACCTCGCGCTGCGTCAGGCTGGCCAGATCGACGCCGTCGAGCACGATGCGTCCCGAGGCGGCGGGAACCAGCCGCATCAACGTGCGCGACAGCGTGGACTTGCCGCAGCCCGACTCTCCCACCAGGCCCAGGGTTTCCCCGCGCCCGATCTCGAAGGACACGCCGTCCACGGCGTGAAACAAGCTGCCATCCCGCCTGGCGTAGCTGGTGCGCAGCGCTTGCACGGACAAAAGGGCGGGCGCGCCGCCCTGCCCGCGCGGCGCGGTCTCGTCGAACCGAAGCTGCGGCGTCGCCAGGCGGAAGCTGCGCATTCCGCTCTCCCGGTCGACCACGCGATGGATCTCCGGCAACGCGCCATGGCGGTAGTGAGCCTGCCGGCCGGCATGCAGCGAGGCGCCCAGCAAACCCTGGACATAAGCATGCCGCGGATGCTCGAACACCTGTCGGGTAAGTCCTTCCTCGACCTTCTCGCCGTCGAACATCACCAGCACGCGGTCGGCCCACTGCGACACCACGCCAAGGTCATGGGTGATGAGCAGCAGCCCCATGGACAGATCGCGGCGCAACTGGTCCAGCAGTTGCAGGATGCGCGCCTGCACCGTCACGTCCAGCGCCGTGGTGGGCTCGTCGGCGATCAGCAGCCTGGGCTGGCAGGCCACCGCCATGGCGATCATGACGCGCTGGCGCTGCCCGCCCGAGAGATTGTGCGGATAGTCGTCGATGCGCCGCTGCGGCTCGGGTATCTTGACCAGGTCCAGCATCTCCAGCGTGCGGCGGCGGGCCGCCTGCCGCGACAGGTCCTGATGCAGCCGCAGGGTCTCGCCAATCTGCGCTCCCACCGTGTGCACCGGGTTGAGCGACGTCATGGGCTCCTGGAAAATCATCGACACGTCGCGGCCGCGCAACCGGCGCAACGCCGCCAGGCTCAAGCCCAGGATATCCCGGCCCTGCAGCCGGATCTCGCCGCCGATCCGGGCGTTGGCGCCCAGCAGGCGCAGGATGGACAACGCGGTGGTGGACTTGCCGCAGCCCGACTCGCCCACCAGGGCCAGGGCCTCGCCCTCGGCCAGCGCGAAGTCCAGTCGCTTGACCGCGTGATGGGCGCCGCGCCTGCCCCGGAACTGCACATCCAGGCCGCGGACGTCGAGCAATGGGTTCTCGATGCTCATGCTCAACCTCGCAGGCGGGGGTTGAAGGCGTCGTTCAAGCCATCGCCGATCAGGTTGAGGGACAGCACCGTCACGATGATGGCGATCCCTGGAATGGCGGTCAGATACCACGCGGTGCGCAGCATCTCGCGTCCCTCGCCGATCATGCTGCCCCATGAAACCACGTTCGGGTCGCCCATGCCCAGGAATGACAAAGCCGACTCCTGCAGGATGGCGGTCGCCACCAGCACCGAGGTCGTCACCACCACGGGCGGCAGGGCGTTGGGCAGGATCTCGCGGAAAATGATCCAGGCGGCGCCGAAGCCCTGGCTGCGCGCCGCCAGGACGAACTCCGATTCGCGCAAGGCGCGGAACTCGGCCCGCACCAGGCGCGCGATCACCGGCCAGGAAGCCAGCCCGATCGCCAGCACGATGACTCGCACCGAGGGGTGGCCGATAGCCACGATGACGATGACCAGCAGGAAAGTGGGGATGGTCTGCACCAGCTCGATCAACCGCACCAGCAGGTCGTCCACCCAGCCGCCGAAGTACCCGGCTGCCGCGCCCACCAGCACGCCGATGAACAGGCTGATGACCGCCGCCACCGCCCCCACGGCCAGCGATACCCGCGCGCCGTGGACCACCTCGGCCGCGACATCGCGGCCCAGCGAGTCGCTGCCAAGCGGAAGAGAGGCGTCCGTGCCGGGCCAGACCACGGGCTGGGCCACCATGTCCAGCGGATCGCCCGGGAACAGCTTGCCGGCGAAGACCGCCATGAGCACGATGGCCGCCAGGATCGCCAGGCCGGCCATGGCCCAGGGATTGCGCAGGAACGCCCTCCACGCCTCGTAGCGGCTGGCCGTCGGCAGCAACTCGCCGGCGGCCGCCTGCCCGGGCGCCCGGTCCGTCCGCCAGAAGCGCCATGACAGGATTGCATGCCTGGCCGTTTCGGTCCCGTTCTTCTTCATGATTGTTTCCCTTCTCGTTCCGCCCTCAGCGGATCTCGATGCGCGGGTCCAGCCAGGCATGCAGCAGGTCAACCAGCATATTGGTCACGATCACCAGCAGCGAAGCCATGAAAAGGATGCCCAGCAGCACCGAGTAATCGCGCGCCAGCACGGAATCCATCGCCAGCCGGCCCATGCCGGGCCAACTGAACACGGTCTCGAT
This sequence comes from Bordetella genomosp. 10, assembly GCF_002261225.1. Lineage (NCBI taxonomy): Bacteria > Pseudomonadati > Pseudomonadota > Betaproteobacteria > Burkholderiales > Alcaligenaceae > Bordetella > Bordetella genomosp. 10. The sequence goes on along the minus strand of NZ_NEVM01000001.1, from coordinate 1,273,225 downwards.
CACCGTGGCGCCGCCCAGCAGCGCGCCGAAATGCATGCCGGCCACCGTGGTCACCGGGATCAAGGCATTGCGCAGCACATGCCTGAATGTGATGGCTACCGGGCCGAGTCCCTTGGACTCGGCGGTGCGGACGAAATCCTGGCGGTTGACCTCCAGCATCGACGCGCGCGTCAAGCGCGCGAAGATGGCAATGAAAAAGCCCGCCGTGGTCAAGGCCGGCAGCACCAGATGGCGGACCCGATCGACCAGCAGGCTCCAGCCCGAGAGGCCGGCACCGATGGTCACGTCACCGCCGGTGGGCAGCCAGCCCAGCTTGACCGCGAACAGCACGATAACCATCAGCCCCAGCCAGAAGCCCGGCGTGGAATACAGCAGCAGGGCCAGCATCGACAGGATGCGATCCTGCCACTTGCCCGCCTTGACCGACATCAGCACGCCCAGCAGCACGCCGGCCAGCACGGCCACGCCCAGGGCCGTTCCCATCAGCAGCAGCGTGTTGCCGAGCCGATCGAGGATCAGCGACAACACCGGCACGTTCTGCCTGGGCGAAACACCCAGGTTCAGGTGCGCCAGATTCAGCAGGTACTCCCAAAGGCGCTGCAGCATGGGCAGGTTCAAGCCGAAATGCGTCCGCAACTGCGCCATCGTCTCCGCCGTGGCCGAGCCGGACTCGGCCGCGATGACGTCGGCCGCGTCGCCCGGCACCAGTTGCATCAACAGGAAGTTCAGGATCACCACGCCGATGACCGTGGGAACCGCCTGCCAGGCATTGCGCTTGAGCGCCCGCCACACGCGCGCGCCGCCTCCTCGTTTGCTCATGATCGCGGCCGCTCCGCCTCAGGACTTGGAGAAATACACATCGGCGAAGCTGGCGCGCACGCCGCCGGCGTACCGGTCCCAGCCGTGCAGATTCTTCGCGGCGATAATGACGCGGGGGCCCTCGCCCAGCTCGATCGATGGGATATCGTCGTGCACGACTTGCTGGAACTTGAAGAACAGCGCCTTGCGCTTTTCGGCGTTGGATTCGACTGCCGCGGCCTCCAGCAATCGATCCGCCTCGGCGCTGACGTAGTGCGGCGCATTGGAGAACGGCAGGCCTATCTTGTAGTTCTTCGACCAGAACACGCGCTGCACGCCGATGGTGGGATCGAAGACGTTGGTCAGGTTTTCGAGCGTGATGTCGAAGGCCCGGTCGGTGTAGACGCGGTTGACATAGGTGGCGAAATCCAGGCTTTGCAGGTCGGCGTCGATGCCGACGCGCGCTAGGGCCTGCTTGAAGAAATCGGCGGCGCGCTTTTCCTGGAAGGGGTTATAGAGCAGCTTGATGGAAAAGCGCCTGCCGTCGGCGCCCTTGGGATAGCCCGCCGCGTCCAGCAGCGCTTCCGCCGCCTTCACGTCATAGGGGTAGCGCTTGATTCCGGGATCGTGGAAAGGCGAAGCCGCACCGATGGGCGTGGCTGAGCCCACGCCATGGCCGTACCAGATCGTCTTCTGGAAAGCGTCAAAATTAAAGGCTTGCGCCACCGCCTGGCGCACTTCCTTCTTCTTTAAGTAAGGCGAATCCAGATTGAAGTAAATCTGCATATGGTCGCCGATATAGGGCCAAGACCGAAAATTTACCGACACATTGGGCAGCGTCCTGAAGCGCTCCACGTCCGACAGCGGGATCACCTTGTCGCCCAACTGTATCTCGCCCGACTCCAGGGCCGCGGCGCGCGCCGCGGCATCGGGAATGAAGCGGACCACCAGCGTGTCCAGATAGGGTTTGGGCTTGTCCCAATAGTTGGGGTTGCGCACCAGCGTAATGTGGCTGCCGCGCACCCACTCCTTGAAGATGAAGGGGCCTGTCCCGATCGGCGCGTTGTTCAAGGGGTTGGAGACCACGTCCTTGCCTTCGTACAGGTGCTTGGGAATGATGGGCGATTCTTCACCGTCCAGCGCCGTCAGCAGGTAGGGGGCGGGTTTTTCCAGCGTCAGCACCACCGTGTAGGGGTCGGGGGTGTCGATGTTCTTTACGTTGGCGAAGGTCACCCGTCCACGCGGATGGACTTCCTTAAGCGTTCGGATCGAGAAGGCCACGTCGGCGGCGGTGAAATCCTGGCCGTCGTGCCACTTGACGCCCTTGCGCAGCGTGAAGGTATAGACCAGGCCATCGCCGGAGACCTTGTAAGCCGTGGCCAGCGCTGGAATGGGCTGCAGCTTCTGGTCGTAGTTGAACAAGCCTTCGACCACCTTGGGACCGACCTCGGTGCTGCCGCCGGCGGTCGTCGTCAAGGGCAGGAATACGGAGGGCTCGACGGTGATGACCCAGTTCAGCGTGCCGCCCTGCGCGGGTGCGAGCGCCGCCGGGGCCTGCGCCAAGGCAGCCGTGGACGAGGCCGCGCCCAGGCAGGCCATGGCAAGAATCGCGCAGCCGGCGCGAAGCACGGGAGACGGGCGGCCCAGCAGGAGATGAGTCAGGAAGCTACGCAACATATCGATGGGAAACCGTGCAGGAAGGCTTGGAATGGACCGTGCCCCGAGGCGTTTCAGACAACGGCCGGCACGCGAGGCACGCGTCCTTCCACGGGATGCCCCGGATCGGTGAAGCCCGGCGTGGATGGATGCCCGGCCGCCACCAGGCGATCGACCAGGGCTTCGTCCTCGGCCGTGAAGCGATAGTCCAGCGCCTTGGCGTAGCCTTCCCACTGTTCGAGGGTGCGCGGACCGGCAATGGCCGAGGTGACGAGCTGGTTGTTGAGCACCCAACCCAGCGCGAAAGCCACCGGATCTATGCCTCGGTCAGCGATGTGCTCGCGGATGGTCCGAGCGATGTCCACCGACTCCTTGCGCCATTCGGTCTCCAGCAGGCGCTTGTCCTGGCGCGCGGCGCGCGAGCCCGCCAGCGGATTGTCGATGCTGTCGTACTTGGCCGTGAGCACGCCTCGGGCCAAGGGGCTGTACGACACCACGCCCAGACCGTAGGCGTGTGCCGCGGGCAGTTGCTCGGCCTCGGCCGTGCGGTTGACCAGGTTGTAGAGCGGCTGACTGGCCACGGGCCGGTCTATGCCTTCGGCATCGGCCAGATCGGCTGTCTCGGCGATGCGCCAACCGCGGAAATTGGATACGCCGAAATAACGCACCTTGCCCGCGCGCACCAGGTCGGCTATGGCGCGCACCGCCTCGCCCAACGGGGCGTGAAAATCCGCGCGATGAAAATACAGGATATCGATGTAGTCGGTCCCCAGGCGGCGCAGGCTGCCCTCTACCGCCTCGACGATCCACTTGCGCGAAGTGCCCCGTTGGTTGGGGCCTTCTCCACCCGGATTGCCGAACTTCGTCGCGAGCACCCAATCGTCGCGGTCACGCTGGATAGCGCGGCCCACGACATCCTCGGTGGCGCCGTTCTGGTACACGTCGGCTGTGTCGAGAAAATTGATCCCCTGCGCCTTGGCGCGCGCGACGATCTCGCGCGAGGTGGACTCGTCGGCCGGGCCGCCGAACATCATGGTGCCCAGGGCCAGGCGAGAAACCTTGAGGGCGCTCTTGCCCAAATAGCGATAACTCATGTGGCGGGGAGGAAGATGAAGAGAGAGGGCCTCATTCTAGTAATCCCCAAACACATCGATCAAAGAAGTACGACTTATTAATTAAGAAGTTGTTTAGTTCATCGCGGAATTTATTTGCGAAGCAAACCGGCCTCTGAACAGAATGATCGGCCGTGCGCGTCTCGATCACCGAACCGGCCGGCGTGCCATCGGCGGCAATATCGAGGTCGGCGGCACGCCTCCACTCCAGAGAAAACTCCATGCCTTCCCTGCAGCATCTTCTCGTGGCCTGCTCGCTGGCCCTCTCGCTAAACTGCGCGTCCGCCGCGGACACGCACGGCGCGACCACCGCCACGATCGCGGCCGCAACTCCCGTGCACGGCGGCACGTTCACCTACGCCGTCGCGCAGGAGCCGACCACCCTGGTCTCCTTCCTCGACACCAAGACCGACAATCGCAACATCAGCGCCAAGATCACCGAAGGCCTGCTGCGCTATGACCTCGACTTCAAACCCCAACCCCTGCTCGCCACCGCCTGGCGGATCAGCCCGGACGGCCTGCGCTATACCTTCACGCTGCGCCAGGGGGTCAAGTTTCACGACGGCGCCGATTTCACCGCCGACGACGTGCGCTACTCCATCCTCAAGCAGAAGGAACGGGGGCCGCGCGGCAGCATCACGCTGGCCAATGTCAAGGACGTCGAGATGCCCGATGCGCATACCGCCGTCATCGTATTGAGCAAGCCGGCGCCCTATCTCATCAACGCGCTATCCTCGGCCGAGCTGCCCATCGTGCCGCACCATGTCTACGGCGACGGCGATCCATTGAACAGCCCCAACATCTCCCACCCCATCGGCACCGGTCCCTTCATGTTCAAGGAATGGGCCAGGGGCAGCCATCTGGTGCTTGAGCGCAATCCCAACTACTGGCGTAAAGACCGCCCCTACCTGGACCGGGTGATCTACCGCTTCATCAATGACACCGCCGCCATCTCGGCGGCCATCGAGACAGGCGAGGTCAACGGCGCGCTGAACGTGGCGCTATCCGACCTGGATCGCTTGCAGAAGAATCCCAAACTGCGCGTCGACGACAGTGACGATGGCTTCCTCAACAATGCGCTCTTTCTCGAATTCAATCTTGAGAATCCCATCCTGGCCAATGCCAAGGTGCGCCATGCCATCGCGTACGCCATCGATCGTCATTTCATCGGCAAGACCATCTATTACGGACGGGCCCAGGTGGTCAACTCGCCCGTCCCCGCCGTGCTGTCCCGGTACTATGACGACAGCGCTTTCGACTATCCGACAGACCTCGCCCATGCCAACGCCCTGCTCGACGAGGCCGGCTATCCGCGCAAGGATGCCGGGACACGCTTCGAGCTACGCCTGAGTTTCCTGCCCTCGGCCAACTTCAAGCGCGTGTCCGAATACCTCCGCGCCACGCTCAATCGCGTGGGCATCAAGGTCGCCATTCTCGACGGCGACCTGCCTACCTTCCTGAACCGGGTCTACAAGGAGCGTGGCTTCGACCTGAACGTCAACGGCCTGAGCCGTCTGTTCGACCCGACGGTGGGCGTGCAGCGCATCTTCTGGTCGGAGTCGCTGCAAAAGGCCATTCCGTGGATCAATGCCTCGCACTATCGCAACCCCAAGGTCGACGATCTGTTCCGCCAGGCTGCCACCGAAACGGACGAGACCCGGCGCGCGGCCGAGTTCAAGGAAATCCAGTCCATCGTCGGCCGCGACCTGCCGGTGCTGCCTCTGGTCACGGTGCCCGCGTCCCTGCAGGTCTATCAAGCTCGCGTGCACGGCCTGAACAACAGCGTCGACCTGACTTCCGGCGACTACGCCGATCTCTGGCTGGAACCCGAATCCCACAAGGAAGCCCCGTGACCGTCTCAATGTCCTCCGCGATCGACCGGCTCGACGCGCTGGCCTACGCCGCAGCCCATGAACAGGCCCGCGCGCTGGCCGCGGGCGAGACCAGCGCTTCGGCACTGCTCGAGCACCTGCTGGCGCGCATCGAACGCCACAATCCGCGGCTCAACGCCATCATCGCGCGCGACGACGCGGCGGCCCGCGCCGCCGCCCGGGCTGCCGACGCGGCACTGGCGCGCGGCGAACGCAAGCCGCTGCTGGGCGTGCCCGTGACGGTCAAGGAAAACTTCAACGTCGCGGGCCTGATCACCAGCGTCGGCGACCCGGCCCATGCCGGCAACCGCGCGACGCAGGACGCCCCCGCCGTGGCGGCGCTGCGCGAGGCCGGCGCCGTGCTGATAGGCAAGACCAACGTGCCGCTGGCGCTGGCCGACCTGCAAAGCTACAACGACATCTACGGTGCCACCCTCAATCCCTGGGACGAAACCCGCACGCCGGGCGGCTCCTCGGGCGGAGCGGCCGCCGCCGTCGCGGCCGGCCTCACCGGGCTGGAGCTGGGCACCGACATCGGCGGATCCATCCGCATCCCGGCGCACTTCACCGGCGTCTTCGGCCACAAGCCGACCGTCGGCTTGGTTCACAACGGCGGCACGGGCGTGCCGGCCGGCCGGCAGACGCTTCGCGACCTGGCCGTAGCCGGCCCACTGGCCCGCAGCGCGCAAGACCTGGAACTGGCCCTGCAGGTGCTGCTGAACCGCGATCCGCTGGCAAGCAAGGCCTGGCGCGCGCAACTGCCCGCCAGCCGGCACGAGCGGCTGCGGGATTTCACCGTGCTGCTATTGGCGCAGTGGCCGGGGCAGGAGGCCTCGCGCTCCGAATTGCGGGTGCACGCGCGTCTGCTGGACATTCTGCAAGCGGCCGGCGCGCGGGTGCTGCGGCCGGCCGACCTGCCGTCGGGCCTGCTGCCCGACCTCAACGCCGCGCACGTGCTGTACCGCAGCCTGCTGGGAGCCTCTCTGCCGCCGCGCCCCTCGCTGCCGGAAGGCGTGACGATAGACGGCCTGCGCAATCTCGGCGACGAGGACGACCCCGACGCCGCCTGGCTGCGCGCGCCCTATCTCTCTCACCACGAATGGCTGCAAAAACACGAGGCGCGCCTGCAACTGCGCAATCGGTGGGAAGCCTTCTTCGGCGCGGTCGACTTGGTGCTCACGCCGGTGCTGGCCACAACCGCGTTCCGCCACGACCATTCCCCCAAGGATGCCCGCCGCACGCCCGTGGAATACCCGTCTGGCACGCGCAGCCTGCGCTTTGCCGAACTCTTCAATTGGGCAGGCCTGCCGGTGCTGCCCGGCCTGCCCGCCACCAGTTTCCCGCTCGGCATCGACGAGGACGGCCTGCCCTATGGCGCGCAGGCAGTCGGTCCTTACTTGGAAGACCTGACACCCATCCGCTTCGCCCACCTGCTGGAGCGCGCCGGCGCCATCGGCTTCCAGGCGCCCTCGGGGCTGGACTGATAGCGTCGAGGCCCACAAGCCCCAGAAGTACGGCGACGGCCCCGGCCAGGTCAAACTGGCCGACGGAAGCGGCACTGCGGGGAATCGTTTGCGGGAGAGGCGATATTCCACGCTAAGCCGCGGAAGCTCCGCGAGGTAACACGCGCCAGCCGAGCCGCACTCCCAGCGTTCCTAGCGCAATGAGTAGCATGCCGACTGCCTGCATGAACCCTAGCGGATGGTCGTAGAAAGCCCAGTCAATGACAATAGCGACGATGGGATAGATGAAGGTCAATACGCCAATGACCGGTGTCGTCAGGCGCGGATAGGCCGAATACATCAGCACGTAGGCGACGCCTGTATGCAGCATGCCGATGCCGACGAGCCAGCCCCAAGACGCCAGCGGCACGGAGCGGCCAAGATCGGCAAAGGGTGCAAGCAGAACGATCCCGACGACCGTCTGGCAAAGGATGGTGATCTCCGGCCGCTGTCGGCCAAGCCCTTTAGCGAGAATTGTGGCAATGGCATAGAGGAGCGCGGCTCCCAGTGTCACCGCGATCCCGAGCATCCAGGCCGCGGAGATGGGTCTGGATGACATGACTAGGCCGCTCGCAAGCACGACCCCGATGAAGGCGCCGACCATCCACACAAGCTGGTCGAGCGTGATGCGCTCCTTGAACACCGTTATGCCGATCAGCACCACGAAGAAGGGCTGGATGTGATAGACGATGGTAGTGGTGGCGATCGAAGTCATGGCGAAGCCGGCGAAAAAGCCCGCCCAGCTCAACACCATACAGACGCCGCCAAGCGCGGCGAACCCTATCGATTTGGCCGACAGGCCGCGGTCCGGCAGAAGTCCTCGCGCCAGACACCAGATGCCGAGAAATATGGCAGCGAATACGCAGCGCCAGAAGACCGTGGTGATCGGATCGAGACCGGCCTGCGTGGCGAAAGCGCCCACCGTGCCAATGACCGCCATGGCCAGAGCCAGGCGGGCAGCAGGAAATTGGATGGATGGCACTTCGCTCATGGCAGCGCTCTCTGTCAATATGAGGGATTTTGCCGATCGATCAGGCGTCAATCAAACGAATAAATTTGAAGGAAGCCATTCGATATACTGATAGAGCAATGCCAACACCACTTGATCGGGATCTTCTGAAAACTTTTGTCGCCGTTGTCGAGGCGGGAAGTTTTTCCCACGCGGCTCCAAAGATCGGCCGCAGCCAGTCTGCCGTGAGCATGCAAATGCAGCGGCTCGAACAGACGGTCGGCAAGCCGTTGCTGATCCGTGGCGTCAAAGCCGTCGTTCCGAACGCGGCTGGAACCGAACTGCTGGTTCATGCGCGCCGACTCTTGAAATTGTCCGACGAGGCCTGGGCAAGCATCACGCAGCCGGAGGAAATAGGATGCGTGCGTCTCGGCGTTCCCGACGATTATGCCGCCTACCTGTTGCCGCCCGTATTGGCGCGCTTCGCAGCCGAGCATGCTTTGGTAACCGTAGAGCTGGTCTGTGAGCCGTCGTCTGCCTTGGTGGAGGCCATCGGTGCGGGGCGGATCGATCTGGCGATCGTCACCCGCCTGCCCGATCAGGCTATCGAGGTCGTACGGCGGGAACCCTTTGTCTGGGTTGCTTCACCCTCTCATGTCGCATGGCAGGACGATCCGCTTCCGGTCGCTTTGTTCGAGGCCGGGTGCGCGGCGCGAATGCGGGTCTTGAATGCGCTTGACGTCGAGAGGCGACCTTATCGCTGCACCTATTCGAGTGCCAGCCTTCTCGGTCTCATCGCGGTAGTGCAGGCTGGGCTGGCTATTGCCGGCCTGGCCCTTTGCAGCGTTCCGCCCGCGTTGCAAGTGATCGGACGGAAAGAGGGGCTGCCAGAGCTTGAAACGCTTGAAATCGGCATCTTGCGAAATGCAAATTCAAGGACGAGCGCCGTGGAATGCTTGGAGGGTTTCCTACGCGCGGCGCTCAGACCGTGAGCCGCTTGCCGCTGCGCAGCAGCGCCTCGAACTGGCCGCGGCCGGCAAGGGCTTGCTCCGGTTCGGTAACGTCGTCTTGTGGCTGGGTCCAGTCCCGCGATGCCGCGATCGGTATTTCAAAGCTGTACGCGCGCTACGCGGAACTGCGGGCCTGTCGTTCCGTCGTGAAAAAGATCAGCGCCAGAACCGGCAGCGCAAATCCGATCCACGACGCGAGACTCCATCCAGCGCGATCAAAAGACCATGCCCCGACGGCCGAGCCGAGCGCGCCGCCCATGAAGAAAATCGCGATGTAAAGGCCATTCAGGCGGGAGCGATGTTCCGGCGCCAATGCGAAGATTGCACGCTGACCGACAACCAGGTTCATCGAAACGCCGAAGTCCAGCACAATCGCCGCCAGGGCGAGGATGGTAAGACGGATGGAAGATTGACCCGGATCGATATGCGTCAGCAGCAGTGCCACGGCGACGAGCATCATGGCTCCCCCTGTCGCAAGGCGTGTCCGTCCCTTATCGGCCAATCGGCCCGCCAGCGGCGCGGCAACGGCCCCTGCGACCCCCACCAATGCAAACCAGGCAATGCCGGCCTGGGTCAAACGGAAGCCGGGTCCCGCGAGAAAAAGCGGCACGGTAGTCCAAAACAAGCTGAAGGCGCCAAAGAGCAAGGCATGATAGGCGGCGCGGCGCCGTAGCAACGGCGTTTCAGCGAACAGGCGTGCTATCGATGCGAGAAGGGCCGCGTAGCCCATTGCGCTTGCCGGACGGCGTTGTGGCAGGCACAAGGAAAGGACGATCGCAAGCACGGTCATCGCCGCGGCCGATACCGCGAACACGGTACGCCAGGACGATATGTCCGTCAGGAAACTGGCAATCGGGCGGGACAGCATGATGCCGAGCATGATTCCACTCACGACGTTTCCCACGACCCGCCCGCGTATCCGTTCCTCCACGAGATGGGAAGCAAAAGGAACCACGATCTGCGAGGCGACGGCACTGAGTCCGACGAAGAGCATGGCCACCAGGAATGAAATAGTGCCCCCGGTGAGCGCTGCGCTACCCAACGCAAGCGCACTGGCCAAGACGGCACCGACGATTAATCGGCGGTTTTCGATAACGTCGGCAAGCGGCGCAATCAGCAACAAGCTGGCGCCATAGCCCACCTGCGTCATGGTGACGATCAAACCGGATGCCTGATGAGAGAGGCCAAGCGCGGTACTGATCGGGCCTATCAGCGGCTGCACATAATAGATACTGGCCGCCATCATCCCGCAAGTCGTTGCAAGCAGAAGCGTTAGACCCATAGGCATGGGTTGTTCGGGCGACCTCGATGCCGGTTCATCAGCGCATTTTGTTTCCACGGGCGCATCCTCCAATTTAGGATATGATCATCTCCTAAATAGACAAAAAAATAGACAAAAAAATTAGCTGAGAATTTTCAGCGCCAAATCAGCCGCTGCGGCCGTTTCTCGTTTCGTGGGCGCGGTTTTCCCGATGACGCGCAGGCCTTGCAGCAGGCACAAGATGAATCGGGAGGCGGCCGTTACCTCCACTGATTGAGGAATCGATCCGTCGGCCTGTCCCATCCTTATCAGCGTCTCGATGGTCTTTTGCAGACGAGCCAAGGCATCTTCGACGTACTTCGCGCTGCTGCGCTCCAACGTGGAAAGCTCCACGGCGCTGCCGACGACCAGACACCCTTGCCGGCCTTTTTCGCCATGAGAGCTCTCGACATACAGCGAGATCAGCTCGCGGATCTTCTCGCGCCCCGTTTTGTCCATTTCGAGGAGTCGTTTGATTTGGCCGTTTCGGATGTCGTTGTAACGCTCGAACGCCGCTCGGAACACGGCATCCTTGACTCGGAATGCCTTATATAGGCTCCCGCCTGCCAATCCCGTGGCAGCAGCCAGATCGTTGATGGACGTGGCGTGGTAGCCCTGCGTCCTGAATACGCCTATGGCTTTGTCCAGCACTTCATCCATATCGAACTCGCGCGGTCGGCCGCGGTTATGACGATTCATGATGGGGCAAGCTGTCATTGGGCAAGGATGTCGACAGCTATTATGGAGTTAATCGATGTCGCGCGGGACTTCCCCCATACCATGCCGACCACAATGCGCCGGGGCCTTTGCGCGATGCCGGCCAGAAGACCTTGCCATGCCCAGGCGTGGATGACGCGCTTTCTCGGCATGGGCAAGCGCGAAGCCGAGGTGGAACTGGGGCGGCAGACGGCGCTGGCCGACAAGGATGCAGCCGGCGTCTCAATTTGTCTCGATTCTCGCGCCGGAAATTTCGGACACAAGTCGGACACGGCGAGGGAAGAAGCAAAAAGGCCAGTCCGAAGACTGGCCTAAATGCTTGATATTCCTGGTGGGCTGTGAGTGGCTCGAACACTCGACCTACGGATTAAGAGTCCGCTGCTCTACCAACTGAGCTAACAGCCCGGCACCGCTACATCGCTAGGCACTTCGTACCGCGCTGCAACTGCTGAGAAGAAGATTATACATAGTTTTTGGCGCTTGTCCAACTCCCTGCCTTTCCATACCGAAACGGGGACGGCAATCACGGACACTGTCCTACCTCCCCGGCGCCCCCCGTCGAGCCCACCTCGCGCAGTCCCCGCGCAAGCCCCACCAACCGGCTTCGCCCCAACTCCCCCGTATCATCACCTCAAATCAAGGAATACTTTGCCACACACGCCCCCGCCAAAAAACCGCACTTTGTAATCCCCCCTCCACTTCCCCCACCCCGTCCCCAAAGGAAGTAGACATAGGACAAACGATTCCCCGATCCCCCCGGTTAGAATCGCCTCACGTGCCGTAGCGACCGCGAACGCGTGCCGACGCGTTACGGATGTTTCCGACAGATGAGTCGGATTGTTGCACCGCCAAATTTGTTGGCGAGCGTTACGGCCGGCGAAGCGAGAGCCGCGGCCAGATCGACGACCTGAACAGAATGACGATGCTGGAAGATGACAACCTGCTGGCCCCCCCTCCCGGGCGGACGCCGGCCCCCACACCGCAGCCATGTTTCGCATAGATCTGCGCCGCCTCATTCTCTGGTTCTGCCTGCTTTCCGTCATGGTGGCCCTGAGCAACAGCTTTTACGCCAGCTACCGGGTCCAGCGCGAAATCCTGTTGAACAACACCCTGGAAGGCAATCGCGCCTACGCCGCCAAGCTGGCGGGCGCGGCCGACGGCTACGTCAATGAAATCCACCGCGAACTGGCCTACAGCGCGGGCATTCTCGCCGACATGGCCCTGCACCCGGCGCTGATGGAGCAGGAAACCGAGCGCCTGCAACGCCAGAGCGACCACTACAACTCCGTGGTGATCGTGCGCGCCGACGGCAAGGTCGCCGCGATGTCGCCGCCGCTTGCCAGCATGGTCGGCACGCAACTGGAAAGCAAGGGCGTGCGCGACGCCCTGGCCCAGCGCAAGCCCATGGTCAGCGACCCCTTCGTCGCGGCCACCGGCCGCTGGGTGATCATCTATTCCCAGCCGATCTTCGACAAGAGCGGCAATTACCTCGGCTTCATCGGCGGCACGCTGTACCTGCACGCCGCAAGTGGGCTGCACCGGCTGCTGGGCGACCATTACTACCGGGACGGCTCCTACCTGTACGTGGTCGACCGCAACGGCACGCTGATCTACCACCCGGACGCCGCCCGCATCGGCGAATCGGCCACCCGCAACAACGTGGTCGCCGAACTCATGAAAGGCGTGAGCGGACAGGAACAGGTCGTCAACACCCGCGGCGTGCCCATGCTGGCGGGCTTCGCCGTGGTGGCGTCCACCGGCTGGGGCCTGGTGGCCCAGCGCCCCCTGGAGGGCACGCTGCGGCGCATGGACGAATTGCTGTGGATGACCATCCGCAATTCCCTGCCCCTGCTGCTCATCCTCCTGTTCTGCATCGGCTGGCTGTCCAAGCTGATCGCCCGGCCGCTATGGGAATTGGCCAGCGTCGCCAAGCAGATCGACCAGAACGAAGCCGCGGACCGCATCCGCCGCGTCCGCTCCTGGTATTTCGAATCGACCGAGCTCAAGCGCGCCCTGCTTACCGGCCTGGGCAGCATCAACCACAAAATGCGCAATCTGCGCCGCGAGTCGAATACGGACGCCTTGACCGCCTTGCTGAACCGGCGCGGCCTCGTCAAGGCCGTGGACGAGTTCGCCTCCACCGGCGTCCCGGTGGCCGTGCTCGCCATCGATATCGACAACTTCAAGTCCGTCAACGACCGCTTCGGCCACGACGTCGGCGACGAGGTGATCCGCGGCCTGGCGACGCTGATGCGCAATGGCTCGCGCAGCAACGACATCCTGGCGCGGCCGGGCGGCGAGGAATTCACGGTGCTGATGCCGGGCACCTCGCTGGAAGACGCGGTCAGCGCGGCGGAGCGGCTGCGTGGCGCCATGCACAAGACGCCCAACGCCACCCGCGGCCCCGTGACGATCTCCATCGGCGTGGCCCGCTTCCCGGAGCATGGCAAGAACCTGGAGGGCGCGCTCAAGGAAGCCGACAAGGCGCTCTATCACGCCAAGAATGCCGGCCGCAACCTGACTTGCATCGCCCAGCCGGACGGTCCGGACGGCTACCTGGCCGTCACCCGGCGCCACGCGGCCTGACGCTGACGCCCACCCGCCGCGGCCTGGCCGCCGACCCTTACCGCCCCTGGCTCGCCGACTTCGGCGCGGCCTTGGGCGCCGGCGCCTTCGGCGGCTGGCGGATCTGCCGCAGCATCGTGCTGCATTCGTTCTCTTTATCGCTGCCCGCGCTGGGCACGATCAAGGCCAGCAGGCCGGCGGCCGGCGTCAGCAAGGCGCCCAACGCCACCGCGCCCGCCCCGCGCGCGGCCAGCGGCAGGGCCTTCACCCCCGGCTTGGGATTCTTCAACGTCCCTGCCACGTACAGCGGCGAGCGCAGGGAAATGATCCGCAGCCCCTTGCTGTGCGGCGTAATGTCCAGGTCGATCGCCTCGGTCTTGAAGTTCACGTTCCCCTCGATCTCCACCAGCGTATTCTCGGTGTCGAACACGAAGATGCGCGGGGTGGCCAGGCCGTTCTTCAAGCCGACGTCGGCCGCGCCGCAATTGATCTTGACCTCGTCGTCGCCGAACAGCTTGCTGACCACGTAATTGCCGACGTTCAGTCCGGCCAGCTCCATCAGGCTGCGGCTGATCACGCCGTCGTTGATCAGGAGCTTGGTCTCGCCGTTGGCGGTCCCCAGCAAGGCGGCCACCGAATTGCCCGTGCCGGTGATGGCGGCGTCGCCATTGAGTTCGCCCAGGCTCTTCTCCATCGACTTGACCCCGGGGAACAACTGCTTGAGCTGCAGCTTGCGCGCCGCGATCTTGACGTTGCCGGGCATGGGCCGCTTGCTGCCATCCAACTGGATGTCCGCGTTCAACGAGCCGCCCGCCATGCCGAAGCGCAGCGGCTGCAAGGTCAGCTTGCCATCGTCGAGGACCACATGGGCCTGCAGATCCGAGATCGGAAGATCCGCGGTCTGGACGATGCGCCTGGCCTCCAGGGTCACGTCCGCGTCCATGTCGCGCCAGCGCTCGGTCCGGAATTCCTGCACCGGCAAGGCCTTGTCGGCCGGCTGTTGCGCGGGGCTCGAACCCTGCGCATGGGCGGCGGCCGTCGCGTGCGACGCGGCCTCGTCTTTCTTCGCCTGCGCCTGCGAGGCGTCGCCCTTGGCAGCGGCTTCCTTGGCAGCCGCGGCCGCCGCCGCAGCGCTGGCCCGCTCGGCCGCCGCCACCTTGGCGGCATCCGTCGCGCCCTTCTTGCCCGTGTCCGCTCCGACCAAGGGACCGAGGTCGGCGAAACGCAGCAACTGCGAAGTGAACTTGCCCGTCAGCTTCGGCCGCGGCTTGGTGGCGGCGTAGGTCACGTCGCCATGGATATCGCTATTGCCCACCTTGCCGTTGAAGCCCTTGTATTCGAACACCGACCCTTGCGCGTCGTTCAGCCGCGCCGTCAGGTGGCCATCGGTGCTATAGGGCGGCGTGTCCGGCAAGGTCACGCCGGTCAGGGGATAGAGATCGGACATGCTGCCGCCCGCCAGCTTGAGCCGCAGGTCCAGCGCGCCCAGGTGCATGGGATTGGTCAGCGTGCCGACCACCGACGCCTTGGTATGGCCCAGGGCGACGTCGGCCTGCAAGGGGAAAGGATTCTCCGCGTCCTGCAAGGCCAGCATCCCGCCGACCTTGCCCTGCCCGGTGAGGTCCAGACCCTTGAAGCGTCCCTTCGCGCTCCACCCGAATACGTAATCGCGCGGCGCGGCCGCCTGGTCCCCGGCCAACGCCGGTCCGGCCAGTTGGGCGAAGGGCACCGGCTTGCCCAGGGGATCCACGGTCACCTCGACGTCGGCCTGCAGCGTGACATCGTGATAGCCGACCCGGCCCTTGTCGAAGCCGATCTGGTTGATATCCAGCGCCCAGGGGGAAGACGGCTCGCTCTGGTCCTCGTCCTGTTTCTTCGGCGTGAACACCCAGTTGGCGCGTCCGTCGGCCAGACGCTCGAGGTCGGCCGACGGCTGCGTCAACTGGATGCGCCGGATGACGATGGCGTGCCGCAGCAGCCCCAGGGGAGAGATACTGAATTGCGCCTGCTTGAGCGCCGCGAATTGCGGCGCCTTGCCCCAGTCCGTATTGCCGATGACGATGTCGTTGGCCGTGACGTGCGGCCAGGGCACCCACGCCCGCCAGCCGCCTTCGTCCGGCTCGCGCTGCCAGGCCACGCTGAGGTCGCCGTTGATGGCGAAGGGCCGGCCCAGGGCGTCGGACGCCTTGCTATCGATATAAGGCTTGAGGCGATTCCAGTCGAAGGTGGCGATCACGATAACCACGACGACCAGGAATAAAATGAACACCGTGACGATGCCGGTCAGGATTTTGTACTTGCGTGCCATGCGTCGGTCCCATGTGCGTGTTCCCTGTCGCGCCGCCAGGCGCCTGGGGCCCCGGGCATGCGGCGCCCCCGGACCGGCGACGCTGCGACGCGTGTTTTGGTGACGGTACCACGCATTTTTCGTGCCTGCCCCGGGCCGCCTCGGCCGCCGGACGGCGGGTTCGACGGGGAATCGACGTCCGACCGTGTAAGCTTTACCCCCCGCGCGCCGCCCCAAAGGGCAGGCGCCTGAATGGAATCGCCGGCCCGGCGCCCCGCGTCAGGCCGATTTGTAGATAGACAAGCAAGGGGACGTTCCGGCAGCGCGCCGGCCGTCCGGGAGAGCCCATGCGGCACCTGACTCTGGTTTTCATCATCGCGGCCTTCGTCATGCTCAGCCTCAGCCGGCTGGCGCTGGCCGCCTGGCAACATCAACGCGTGCGCAATGCCGGCGGCCTGCGGCCCATCATGCTGGGCGGCCTGCGCATCGACGCGCATGAAGTGGCCGTGCTGGCGGTCGCGCCGGCCGTGCTGTCGCCCTGGCTGGGCCACTACCCCATGGCCACGGCCATCGCGTCGGTCTGGTTCCAGTTCGCGTGGCTGCTGCTGGTCTTCATGGAAGTGGCGACGCCGCCCTTCATCCTGGAATACGATTCGCGCCCCAACCGGCTGTTCGTCGAATACCTCAAGCATCCGCGCGAGGTCACCGGCATGCTGTGGCGCGGCTTCAAGGTGCCCGTGCTGGGCGGCACGGTCATCGTCATCCTGGCGGCCTGGGTCGGCCACGCGCTGTTCGCCCAGGCCGTGCCGGACACCCCGCTGCCCTGGTGGCTGGTTCCCATCCTCAGCCTGCTGGCGCTGGCCATCGGCATCCTGGCCATCCGCGGCACGCTCCAGCATCGTCCCATCAACCCGTCGACGGTGGCCTATTGCGCGGACGGCATGCTCAATATGCTGCCGCTCAATTCGCTCTACAGCGTGCTGTATGCCATCTACAGCATGAAGAACGAGAAATCCGCGTCGGCCGTCTACGGCAACATGCCCGAACAGGACATGCACGCCCAGGTCCTGGCCAGCGCCGGCCTGCCCTACCCGCCCGCCGATCCCGACTTTCCCAGCATGCACGCCCAGGAGCCCGCGCGCCCGCGCCAGCGGCCGCTCAACCTGGTCATCATCCTGGAGGAAAGCCTGGGCGCGCAGTACGTCGCCAACCTGGGCGGCGCGCCGCTGACGCCCAATCTCGACAAGCTGGCGGAACTGGGCTGGAACTTCACCCGCGCCTATGCGACCGGCACGCGCTCGGTGCGCGGCCTGGAAGCCGTCGTCACCGGCTTCATGCCGACGCCGGCGCAGGCCGTCGTCAAGCTGCCCGATGCGCAGCGCGGCTTCTTCACGCTGGCCGACCTGCTGGGACGCCATGGCTACCAGTCGCGCTTCATCTATGGCGGCGAGGCCCACTTCGACAATATGAAGGGCTTCTTCCTCGGCAACGGTTTCGACCGCATCGTCGACCGCGGCGAATTCGTCGATCCGCAGTTCGTCGGCACCTGGGGCGCCTCGGACGAGGACATGTTCAACCAGTTGCACCGCCTGCTCAGCACCGACGGCGAACAGCCGACCTTCACCCTGGCGTTCACGGTCTCCAACCACACGCCCTGGGAATATCCCAGCGGCCGCATCGAACCGGACGGCAACCCGGCCACCGTGGAAAACACGGTCCGCTATGCGGATTGGGCGCTGGGCCGGTTCTTCGACCAGGCGCGCCAGTCGCCCTATTGGGAAAACACCGTCTTCCTCATCGCCGCGGACCACGATTCGCGCGTGTCGGGCGCCAGCCTGGTGCCGGTGCGCCATTTCCAGATTCCGGCCCTGATGCTGGGCGCCGACATCGCGCCGCGCCGCGACGACCGCCTGATCAGCCAGATCGATTTCGGTCCGACCCTGCTGTCCCTGATGGGCGTGCAAACCCAGCATCCCATGCTCGGCCGCGACCTGACCCGCGCGCAAGCCGGCGCCGGCGACGGCCGCGCCATCATGCAGTACGGCGACAACTACGGCTACCTGAAGGGCGACCAGTTGCTGGTGCTGGGCCCGCAGAAGGCCCCCGCGCAGTTCCGCTACACCGCGCCGGAAACGTACGAGCCCGTGGCCGTCGACGAAGCCCTGGCCCACGAGGCGCTGGCCCACGCGCTATGGCCCAGTTGGGCGTACCGGGAAGGCCGCTACGCCCTGCCGGCGCGCCAGGGTGCGGCGCAGCGCGCGGCCGCCGCGCGGCCCGGGGCGGCCACCGCCGCCGACGGTGCGACAGGGGGAAAGCCGGCGTAAATTTTTTGTCGCTTTTTACACCGACAGAAATTATTTATTTGTTTTGTAACAGAGATTTGTCGCCGTCTCTGCGCGATTCATTAATCGTGTCACACTACAAAGCTGCAACGCGGTATCAGCGGTATCAGCATCTGCCAGGACCAGAGGCCGCCGCCCCATCGAAAAACACAGATTTGACAGACAGCGGCCTACCTGGAGGCGCGAGGAGCGGATTTCCTTATGAGCGCCGAAGGCCTCCACGTTTTGATCGTCGACGACAATGACATGGCGTCGGAATTGCTTTCGGAGTTTGTCGGCCTGCTGGGCCACGATGCGAAAACCGCGGCGACCGGCGCCGAGGCCCTGGCCCTGTGCGCCGAGGCTCGCCCGGACGTCATCATTACCGACATCATGCTGCCGGACCACGACGGCTATGAACTGGCCGCGCGCTTTCGCGCGCAGCTCGGCGCCGGCGTCCACATCATCGCCCTGAGCGGCCTGCCGAAGAACAACCAGCGGCCCGAAGCCGTGGCCTTCGATCACTGGCTGGAAAAGCCCGTCGACCTGACCACGCTCGAAAACCTGCTGGCGCAGCTCGACAGGAAGCCGGCATGACACCGGCGGAGCAGCAACGCGCCCAGGTCTTGGCCGGCATCCAGTTCAAGGTGCTCGCGCAGGTGTTTCCCGTGCTGCGGCACGACGCCCTCAAGCCGCTGTCCAATGCCAAGCTGACCATCGTCCTGCTTGAGAAATCCATCGCCAAGGGCACCATCCTGGATCCGGCGGCGCCTCCCTTCGTCAGCGACCTGGACGGCATGCTGGACGAAAGCGTGGAGACCATCCGGCTGCTCAACACCTGGTTCCAGGACGAAGGCCGGCGCGCCGGCGTCCACGAGATATTGTCCGAATGCCGCAAGCTGGCGTTCTCGCAGTTGCTGCTGTCCGGCAAGAAAGTCCAGTTGGACGCGTCCTCCCATGCGGCATCGGTGTCCCAGCGCGCCGCCCGCTATGTACTGATGGCCTGGATGATCCACGCCATCCAGGCCCTGCCCCAGCGCGGGATCCTGGACATCCGGCTGGCGGCGCCCGGCCGGATCGAAGCCGCCATCCAGCAGGCTCCCGCGGAACCCAACGGGCGCGAGCCGCGCCCCGACACCTCCCCGCCCCTGTCCATGGCGGAAGTCGAGCTGGTGGCGCAATGCTACGGCTGGCAGGTGCGGCGCAACGAAGAAGGCTGGACAATCAGCCTGCCGACCGAGGATCCGCCACCCCCGGCGCAATCAGGAAATCATTCGTAAGTACGGTGCGCGTTGGCCGCGGGTCGACGCGGCCGATGGTTAAACTGGCGGACGCGGCCTCCCGGCCGCGGCGATCCTATCGATAGCGGCCCAGCATGAGTGTCCTGCGCTTTCCTCCCTCGAAAAGCGAACCGAAAACCGCACGCGCGCGCGTGGCGGACGCCATGCCCGAGACGGCGCCCCCGGGCCTCGACACCCTGTGCACGTTGATCGCCTTTTTCTTCGGCGTGCCCATCGTGGTGATCACCGCCGCCGGCGATACCGCCACGCCGCTGTGCGCGCACGGCATCGCGCCCGGGAGCGCGTCGCCGTACCAGGCGCTGAGCCAGGCGACGCAGGAAACGCTGGACGTCGCCCACCTGGACCCGCAGGCGCTGGCCGCGGCCGGCGCGCCCGCCGACCTGCGCTTCTTCGTCGCGGTGCCCCTGCTGCTGGAGGACGGCGAACGCGCCGGCGCGCTATGCATCGCCGACCGCCACGCGCGCCCTTTCTCGCAGGACGACCTGCGCCATCTGCGCAGCTACGCGGCCGTCGCCGCCGGCGCCGTGCAGAGCCGCCGGGCGCTCGATGACGCCCGCATGCGCGAGCAGTTGCTGGCGCGCGCCTCGCGCCTGGCCCGCGTGGGCGGCTGGGAATACAACGTCGAGACCGGCGGCCTGACGCTCAGCGAACAGGCCATGGACATCTACGGGCTGGAACCGTCCACCAAGCCGACGCTGGACATGATGATGCGCCGCTTCTATCCCGGCGACGCCTTGATCGATACCCGCGAGGACTTCGCCCGCATCCTGCGCGACGGCAAGGGCTACGATTCGCGCCGGCGCATCCAGCGTCTCGACGGCACCTCGCGCTGGATCCACGCGCTGGCCGAGCCCGAGCTGCGCGACGGCCGGGTGGTGCGGGTGCACGGCTTGATCGAGGACATCACCGAAGAGGTGGAGGCCCAGCGCCGCTTCCATGAATTGGCCTATATCGACAAGTTGACGGGCCTGCCCAACCGCGGCGCTTTCCTGCTGGAGCTGGGTCGCCGCTTCGTGCGCAGCCAGCCCATCAGCCTGGTCGCCATCGACGTCGACGGTTTCAAGGACGTCAACGACACCCTGGGACACCATGCCGGCGACCAGTTGCTGACCGACGTCAGCCATCGTATCGCCGGGTTCTTTCCGGTCGGCACCTTCGCGGCGCGCATCGGCAGCAATGAATTCGCGGTCATCGCCGACGCGCCGGACGGCAGCGCCGCCGACTTCCTCGGCGTGGTCGACCAATTGCGCCTGGCGCTGAAGGCGCCCATGACCTACCCGGAATACACGCTGATGGTATCCGTCAGCGTCGGGGTATCGGCGGCGCCCAGCCAGGCCGCGGACGCCGATCAACTGATACGCAATACCGATATCGCGCTCTACCAGGCGAAGAAAGCGGGCGGGGACTGTTCCGTCATGTTCGAACCGGAGATGCGCGACCACCTGGAAGAACGGGTGCAATTGCTGCGCGACGTGCGACTGGGGATCGCGCGCGGCGAATTCATCGTCTATTACCAGCCCATCTACGACATGTGCAACCAGACCCTGTCGGGTTTCGAGGCCTTGATGCGCTGGTCGCGTCCGGAGCGCGGCATCCTGGCCCCCGCCGTCTTCTCTCCCGCCTTCGACGACCAGACGCTGGCGCCCACGCTGGGCACCGTGGCGCTGCACGCGGCGTTCTCGCAAATGCGGCGCTGGAAGGAACACGGTTTCGATTTCGGGCGCGTATCGGTGAACGTGGCGGCCGCGCAGTTCTACACCGGCGACCTGGCCGGGCAGATCCTCTCCCTGCTGACGGAATACGGCTTGAGCCCGCGCGACCTGACGCTGGAAATCACCGAAAGCGTCTATCTCGGCCAGGGCAGCAACGCCGTCGAGAGCACCTTGCGCAAGCTGCACGATGCCGGCGTGCGCATCGCGCTGGACGACTTCGGCACGGGCTACGCGTCGCTATCGCAACTGCAACGCTTTCCGATCGACTCGCTGAAGATCGACAAGTCCTTCGTCCAGGAGCCGGAAGCCCGTTCCATCGTCGACGCCATCATCGCCCTCGGGACCAGCATGAACCTGGACATCGTCGCCGAAGGGATAGAGACCCGCGCGCACCGGGACCAGCTACTGCGCAGCGGTTGCCGTTATGGCCAGGGTCACTATTACGGCAAGCCCATGCCCGCCGAGTTCTACGGCTGAGCCGGGGGCATCAGGGACATCAGGCCGCCGGCGCGGAAACGCGGCTCGATGCGGCCAGTTCGCCGGCAAGCACGCCCGAAGGCGCCGGCTCGGCGCACTGCCCGGCGAGCCCGTCCTCCGCGCCGGTATCCACGGCATCCGCGGCGCTTTCCTCCCCGCTCGACATGGCGCTTTCTTCCTGCAGGACCTGCTCCATGACGCGCGCCGCCGTTTCGGTGGCGCGACGCAGGATCGCCTGCTCGACGCTGCGTTTCGCCACGTCCAGGCTATAGGACATGCCGTTGTCGTGCGCGGTCTGCCACCAGTAGCCGATGTCGGCAATATTGTCGAACCAGTCGATGCGGCCATGCTGCTTGCATGCGGCATCGATGTACGTCCATGTACCGCCTATGCCCGACACCCAATAGAACGTTCTCATTTTTTTCCATTCCATGCCCGCCGTGGCGGACTCCAGAGACCGGGGACCATGAATCGGACCCATCGAGCCCGCGTGAGACTTGCCCCTTCCCGAAGGCAAGCAGCGGAATGTTAGGAAAGAGAGGGGAAAGGAAAAATAAGAAGAATCTGAAACAGCCCCCTCATCGCGGCGCAACGGCGATTGACGGTTCGCGCGCGATCAGGCGATAACGAAATCCGGCGGAGCCGAGCAAATAGGAAAAACGGGAGAATCCCGGCGCCGCCTGGACGGCATAGCTTGCGCAGACGCGGCTGACGCGAGGATCGAGCGGGATACGGCGCCGGCCGCCGCAGGGCTCGTCCACCTCCACGCAGCGCAACTGTTCGAAGCACACCGCGACGTCGAAGCGGTAGGCGCCGTCCGGCAGGCGCGTCACGTCCACGTGGATCTGGCTGCCGCTATCCCGCGGAAGGTATGCGCGTTCGTCGCCCACGCAGATGGGCGCGTCGCGCCCCATCATGGCGAGCACGCACCGGACCGGCTGCGCCAGTACCCGATTGAGCAGCGCCGTCAGCCGCCGCGCATCGCGCGGCCCGGCCAGCAGGAGCAGGGCCCGCAAGGCCTGCCTCACCGCGATGTCGCGCCCGCCCTCCACGCCGGCCCATGGCGACAGGCCGGCCCGCACGGCAAGGCCTTGCGCGTTGACGCCGCCGATGCCGAATGACAGGCACACCCGCTCCAGCGCATCCGCCAGGAAATCCCGGCACACCAGCAGCGTCCTCCCGGCGCCGCCCGGTCCGCCGCCTGCGTCGATCGCATGACGGACGAAACGCGGGGCCCGTTTGCCGGTCTCGAAAAGGCGCGCGGACAGCACCGAACATGCATGCAGGAAGGCCTGTTCGACGTTCATGCCCAGGACGACAGGCGGCAGCGCCGGCCGCGCCGGCAGCAACACGCCGAACTCGCCCGCCAAGGCCATCCGCAACATGGGGGGCCAACGATCCGGCGGACAACCCTGCCATGCCGGCGGCGCGGACGATTGGGGAATGGTTAATTGCGACTGGGCCGGTTGGGGCTGGGTCGGTTGCAGTACTGTCCAGGGGGAGACATCGGCCAACAACATCCAGCGTCGCCATAGCGCGGCGTGGACGGCTTCCAGCCAGACGATGGCGATACGCAGGCGCCATCCATGCGCCCGCCCCGCCGACGGCCACTCGAAAGCGGTCTCCTGGCCCTGGCCGCGCGCCATGCCGCCGTGGGCCGCCCTCAGCGCTCGCATGACCAGCGGCGCCGCCGGACCGGTCAGGACCGTTATCGCGTGATCCCACGCAGTCTGCGCCGTGGCCCGCGCCAGGATGGCGTCGGCCCGCGCACGGATGGCCTCGTCGCTCCAGATATCCACGTCCAGCAAGCCCATCGACTCGCTGCGCGTATTGCGCGCATGCACGATGTCCACCAGATCGCGCAGGGCGCGGAGCAAGGCATCCACGCCGACCCCGCGCAGGCGCAGCAATTGCAGCAACCGCTGCGCCCCGGCCTGCATCGCCTCATCCGAATCGGCAATACGACACGCGTACGCTTCCCGCCACGCGCTATTCCGCGTTTTCCAATCAGGCAGCTCCAGACTCGCCGTGACAGCACGGAAGCAACTCAACTCGTGGTCACTCATCGCCGCCAGGGTATCCGGCAAGGACAGCGGCACAGACGCAGAGCCATCCCGCGAAGGCAGCGGCACGGACTCCGGGCCATCCGTCTCGGCCGAGAACAAAGCCGCCATTTCACAAGCAGCGCGCGATATGGCGCGTACCGAACACGATTCCAGGCTGCGCGCCAGCGCGTCCAGGAACAGCGGCAACAGCAAGCCCCCGCGTTCGGCGCCATCCCAGCACAGCCGCGAGACCAGGTCGCTGCAAATCCTCTCCAACCCCTGCCGGCGCTTCGCATAACCCAACCGCAAACGCGCCAGCGCGTCGACCTCCTGCACGGCGAGACCCGCCTCCACGCAACGCTCGATACGCGCCGCGATATCCGCCGTCTCGCACGGGTGGAGCATCTCCCGCAGCACCGCGGCCATCGAAGGCCGGACATCGGCGCAGTCGAATCCGTCGGCGGCCCGCGCGATCGACGGCAGCAAACCCGCTATCGCCGCGAGCAAGCGCGCCTCGCAAACATAGGAGCGCAAAGGCACTCGCATCGGCGGCCCCGACCGGCCCCTCATCCCGGCCAAGACTCTTGTCTCATCGCCCGCATCCGAGACCCTGCGCGAACCGCTTGCCCGTCGCGACACGCGCGTGCCGGCACGCGCCTCCGCGCGAAACGCCGCGCCGCGCAGGCGGCCACATCCGTCCGCACCGAATTCATAGGGTAAGAAGCGCGGAATCGCGTCCTGGCGGGAAGCCACCGTTGTCTCCTGGCGCCGTGCCCCAGCGGTTCGCGCCCAAGATGAAATCGATGAATTCATACGCGGGGCAAGGCGCAAGCCGCAGCGACAGCCACGGCCATCGCGAGGATTTACCACGCCGCCACGCGTGTGAAGACGAACTCACGGTGCGAACTCGCGGGATACGACACGGGTCCTCGATCCAGATCCGGAAGGATCTCGTGGGATTCTTATTCACCGACCAGCGCCGCAACCGCGCGAGTCGTTCCGTGTTTCAGCCACCTTTGTAACGTCGATGAATTTTCGTTCCTAAGTTTCGGAAAAATGAACGTAGGAAATACCATTCAAGGCATACATCGCGAGCAATTAACAGACGTTCGATCGACAACAAGAAACGCCATAGGAAAAGTCTCAAAACATGAGGAATTTCCGTGTGCTCGAATAGTTTTTATGACTTTCCCCGCGCTTCGTGAAAGCGCCGTCAAATGAGAATCTTGTAGGACAGGCGGCGAACACGCCATGCCGGATTCGATGAGGCGATACTCGGTCGCATCAAAACCTCATTCGAACGATCATGACACATCTAGCCCCTCTCGTTGAGCGCGTCAAGAAACGTTCTCTCCCCACCCGTCCGGCCACGGCGAAGAACTGTCATGACGCCATCTTCATCGACCTGGTGAAAAACCACTCCACGCGGCTGCACCGCTTCATCATCAGGCAGATCGGCAATTGTCCGGACGCGGAAGATCTCGCGCAGCAAGCCTTCCTCGAAGCCGCGCGCTCCTACGATACCTTTCGGGGCGAATCGCAGTTGTCGACCTGGCTATACGGCATCGCGTTGAACCTGGTACGCAACTATCTTTCCCGCGCGCCGGAGTGCCGGTACTACTTCGTCAACGAAGACGTGCTCATCGACCGTGCTTCGCACGACCCCGCGCCCGACTTCGTCGCGGAGCAGAACCAGACCATGACGCTGCTCCAGAACACGCTGGACGAGCTGCCGTCCCACATGCGGGAAATCCTCTTGATGATGGGCCTCAACGGATACACCTATGAAGAAGCGGCGGATCGCGTCGGCGTTCCCGTCGGCACCATCCGCAGCCGCCTTTCGCGGGCGCGCGCCGAATTGCGGCGCCGCCTCGGCGACAAGGGCTTTCATTTCGATGATTGATTTTCTGGCTGATTTCGACGACCGGGGGCGCGCACGCGGCACGCCCCCGTCCGCGCCCCGACCGTCCCGAGGATCCAGCCGCATCACTGCCGCAAGCGGGTGGCGACGCCGCGATCCACCAATATCAGGCCCAGCGAATCGCCCAGCGCCGACCCTGTCGCCCAGGTAGCGTTCAGCGCATCAGCCCGAGCAACCAGGTCCTCGTCCCGCACAACCGGCCGCCCATTGATGGCAACGATGCGCGGCCGGATCATGAACAGGCGCTCGACCCGCGCCCTGCGCTTCGCCCGGTTGGAGAACAGCGCGCCCAGGACCGGAATGTCCCCCAGGAGAGGCACCTTGGCGACCTCGTCCTGCAACTGATTGCTGTTGTAGCCCCCGATCACCAAGGTCTGGCCGTCGCCGACCACGGCCAGCGTGCTGATCGAATTCGCCTTGGTGATCGGATACTTGTCCGCCACCTTGCGCTCGATCACGTTGCCGTCCTCGATATCGATGGTGAGTTCGACCTGGCGGCCAACGGGCGACTCGATGTAACGTGGCAGCACCCGCAGGGAAGTCCCCACCGATACCGGCGTGACGTTGGTGACCCGCTCCCCCGTCTGATCGATGTAGAAAGTCTGCCGCAGGTCGAGGACCGCGCTGGTATTGTCGGTCGTGACGACCGATGGGCGCGCCAGGATATCCGCCTGGCTTTGCGTCTCGAGCAAGTTCAGGCGCGCATTCAGGACGGCCGACGAGTAGCCGAGTCCCAACGCGCCAGGCGTCAACGCATCGGCCAGCGCCCCCTTCAGGGCTCCTCCCGCCACGCCGCTGTCGAACTTGTAGTTGAATCCTCCGGCCCGTCCTTGCCAACTGACGCCCAGTTCGTCGACGGCCCGGGCGTCGACGTCGACGATGGTCGCCTCGATCTCGATCAGCGTGCTGGGCACGTCCAGTTGCGCGATCAGCGCGCGATAAACAGGCATGCGGTCGGGCGTATCCTGGATGATCAGCGCATTCAGGCGCGGATCCGCCTGGATGGAGCGGGCCGGCCGCGCTCTCGCACTGCCCGCGCCGCCCGCACCAGCGCCCGCCTGGCCCGCGCCCTCCGCCACCTTCACGGAATTGGGCGGCGCGCCGTTATATGCGACCGCGCCATTGCCGCCCTCCACGACGCCAGCGGTAGCGTCGTTGAACAGCCGTGGCGCGGGACGCAAGGGCTGCGCGATGACGCGCAAGACCGTATCCGCGCCGGCGTCGGACGTCCCCTCGATCAGATTGCGCAATACCGTCGCCACGCCGGGCGACGTGGTGGTCTGGTCGCGGTAGGTAATCGTGCGGTCGCTGACCGAGGCATACTTCAGGCGAAACACCTCGATCTCCTGGCGCGCGGCGGCAGTCGGCAGGGCCCGCGAGGTACTCGCAACCAAGTCGACATAAGCCTTGGGCCCGGAAACCAGCGCCATGTCCTGCCCGGGCAATTCGCCCCAGCCGAAACGGGGATCGAGCACGCCCAGTTGCAGCAAGGCCTGGCGCATGCCGCCGATACCGCTGGGCCCCGCGCTGATCGCGCGCGTCTCCACTTCCGATGCGTCGCTGACATAAAGCGTGCCCGCATAGACGAACCAGTTGAAACCGTAGACGCCGCCCAGCCGGTCGAGAAAATCGGTGGGGGTATTCGTGTTGAACTTTCCGCTGACGACGCCGCCCACCCCTCTGCCCAGGCGCAATGAAAGGCTGAAGCCCGAGGCGAAGTGTTGCAGCACCTCCGGCAAGCTCTGCTGGTCCGCGAAGTAGGTATAGGGAACCTGGGGCCAACGGGGGCCGGCGCTTGCCTGACCCGCCACGGCCGCCAAGGCGGCGGCCAGGAGCAGCCGGGCGCAGCACATCGCCGGCCGGCGCCATAGCGGCCGATCCGAAGCCTGCCGGCATTGCGCGACGGCATATTGCGCCGTGGCCAAAAGGATTTTTCCTTGCACTGGTTTGCTCATGATGCTTTCTTGGTTTATCTGTCTTCGGACTGATCGTCACCGGCGGTGGCGTCATCGTCCTTGCCGTCCAGGCTGCGCGCCCAGCGCAATACCGCCGCGACGGGTTCGATGAATTCGGTCGGGATGTATGCCTCCGCCGGCGCGTCGGCGAACAATCTGCGGGCCAGCGGAACGTCGCGCATGACGGGCACGCCCTCCTCCCGGGCGGCCGCGATCATCTCCAGCGCCTCGTCATCGCATCCCTTGGCCAGCAGCACCGGCAAGGGCGTGCGCCCCGCCTCGTAATACAAGGCGATGGCGATGTGCGTGGGATTCGCCACCACAGCGGTGGCCTTCTTCGCCAACTGCGTGGATTCCTTGGCGTTCTCCTGGCGTAGCTGCTTGCGCTTCTGCTTGATCTCCGGCGAGCCCTCCTGCTCCTTCTGCTCGCGCTTGACCTCCTGCCGCGTCATGCGCAGGCGCCTGGTCCGCTGCCTGCGCTGCCAGGCGAAATCGAAGCCCGCGAGCACCGCGCACAACAGCGCGACATACAGCAGGAGCTGCTTCATCAACCCGGAGATCAGCGTGAAGAATGGCGCAATGCCCGCATAGCCGGCGTAGGCCAGCGGCCGCACGGCATCGTGAATCAGGAGGTAGAGGAAGTATGAGAAGCCCAGTATCTTGACCACGGCTTTCACCGTCTCCACCAGGTTACGCGCCGAGACGATATTCTTCGCGTTCTCCACCACGTTCAGCTTCTTGCCCGACGGCTTGATCTTCTCGAACGCGGCCAGAAAGCCCACCTGGAGGATGTCCGCCATGAAGCCGAATCCCAGCAGGATCCCGATGAAGGGCAGCATGATGTACAGCATCAACTTGAGCGAACGCCAGCCCGCCACGCTCAACGCCTGCGGGAAAGGCAGGCCGTATACATCGGCGGGAATCCGGATCAACTGCTCCAGCAGCGGCAGCAACGTGCCGCCGGCGAACAAGGCATAGCCGAGCAGCGACAGCAGCAACAGGCCCTGGCTGAAGTCCTTGCTATACGGCACGTCGCCCTTCTTGCGCGCGTCGCGCAATTTCTTCTGCGACGGCGGCTCGGTCCTGGCCTGGCTCACAGGGCCTCCCAATAAGGCCGCACGAGCGGCAGGACTTCACCCACGCGGCTGGACAGGCCGGCGGCGTATCCCGCCAGCACGTCCAGGTAGAGCGCGAGCATCAGCACGCCCAGCGCGCTCTTGATCGGCATGGCCAGGAAGAACACCTGCAATTGCGGCGTAAAGCGGCTGGCCAGGCCCAGGCCGGCCTCGGCCAACAGCATGACGATGACGGCGGGCCCCGAATACAGCACCGTCAAGCGCAGCAAGCTGTCCACCTGGCCCAGCCACAGCGGCACGGCGTCCAGGCGCAGCGCCGGCATCCACCGCCAGGGATCCCACAGCAGATAGCTGTCGTACAGGACGGTCAGGAACAGCGTGAACCCGCCGGTCGTGAAGAACAACACCGCGTAGGCCCGCCCCAGCAAAGTCCCCAGCGGCGTCGTCTCGCTGCCCAGCTCCGGGTTGAAGATGGACGCGATGCCGGCGCCCCGCTGGTTGTCGATGAAGGTGCCGACGGATTCGAAAATCCAGAAAGGAATGGCCAGCAGATAGCCGATGCACAGGCCGACGAAGACCTCCTTGAGCAGGACGGCGATCAGCAGCGCCAGATTGAACGTCTCGGGCGCCCGCGCCATCATCGGCGGCAATGCGAAGGCCCCCAGCACCGCCGTCAGCGTCACGCGCAGGCGTCCCGGCAGCGCATTGCGGCCGAAGGCGGGAATGAAGGCGCACATCGCGACGATGCGGGCCTGGGTCAGCACCAGGCAGACCAGGGCGCGCAACACATATTCGTATCCGGCAAGGGATCCCATCCGGCCGGTCCGCTCAGCGTATCGCCGGGAAGCGCGCCATCAGCATGATGGTGAACTGGTGAATCTCCCCGCCCATCCAGGCGCCGGTCAACAGCAGCGTCGCCAACACGGCGATCAGCTTGACGCCGAAGGACAGCGTCTGCTCCTGGATCTGGGTCAGCGCCTGGAACAGCGAAAACAGCGTGCCCACCACCGACGCCACGGCGATGGGCGGCAGCGACAGCCAGAAGATCAGGTACAAGGCCTGCTTCATGAAATAGACGAATTCGGCGCTGGACATGGGGTGACGGCGACTCCCGGATCAGGTATAGGTGAGCACCATCCCCTGCAACAGGCGCGTCCATCCGTCGACCATGACGAACAGGAACAGCTTGAGCGGCAAGGAGATGGTCATCGGCGACACCATCATCATTCCCATGGCCAGCAGCACGTTGGAGACGATGAGGTCGATGATGACGAAGGGAAGAAACAGCAGGAACCCGATCTGGAAGGCCGACGTCAGTTCCGACACCAGGAAGGCGGGCGCCAGGATGAGCAGGTCGTCCTGTTTGGCGTCCCGGGCCGCCTCCTCCCCCCACAAGCGATGGGCAGTCCGCAGGAAGAACTCGCGGTTCTCGGCCTTGCTGATGCGCAACATGAACGCGCGCAGGGGCTGGACGCCGTCGCTCAGCGCCTTGCCGATCTCGGGCAGGCGGTCGGTCACGGGACCGGGCTGTTCCAGCGCCACGGCCACCGGCTCCAGTTTCTCGAACGATTGCGTGAATACGGGCGCCATGATGTAGACGGAAAGAATCATGGCGAGTCCGTACAGCGCGGTGTTGGGGGGCGCCTGTTGCAGGCCCAGCGCATTGCGCAACAGCACCATCACCACGGACAGCTTCACGAAGGAGGTGGTCAGCACCACGATCATGGGAATGAGCGACAGCCCGACCGCGACGACGAGCAGCGCGATGGGATCGATGCCGGTCATGCCTGCCTGCGCCGCAGGCTGACGATGCGCACGCCCAGCCGGCCGTCGATATCCACCAGTTCGCCGTGGCCGATGCAGCGGCCGTTGGCGCGCAGGGAGACCGGCGCCGTGGCGACCTCGCAGTCCAGGACCAGCGTCTGGCCCGGGCGCAGGCGGCGCACTTCTCCCAGCGGCATGCCGCGCGCGCCCAGGTCGAAGCCCAGGCGCACGGGGATGGCGTCCAGGGGATCGGGGGCGTCGGGTGCGTCGAGGTCGTCCGATGCCTGCGCAGGCCGGACAGGATGAACTACCTGGGGTGCCTGGAATGTCGGGGGCGCCTGACTTGACTGTGGTGCCTGACGTGCCGAGGGAGCGAGGAATGGGTCGGATTCGCGGAGATCGCCGAATTCGACGCGGTCACCGGCCTCTCCGGCGTCCATGCGATCGAAATCGAGAGGATCGAGATCCTCGGGATGGTTTTCCTTTTCTTCAGGAGACATGATCGAAATCCAATCCGTGGCTATCAAATAAGGCGTGGGAACATAGGGCGTGGAGATATGGGGCGTATAGGTATGGGGCGTGTAGGCATCGGATGCTGAGGCATGGGATGCTGAGACATGGTGCGCGGAGAAATGAGACGCGGAGAGGCCCGGCCGCTCGCCGGACTCGTTAGGGATGGCCGCCGCGAGCACCAGCGCCCGCCCGTCGGGAGCGAGCAGGCAGGCCCCTCCCTGGCTGCCGCCCCATGCCTGGTCCAGCAACACGACGTCGCCGGAAGCCAGCCCGCGCACGTCGCGCTGCGTCAGGTCGGTGTATCCCACCATGGCGCGCATGGGGATGGGCACGTCCTCCAGCCACACGTCCTCGCCCATGACGGGCCGACGCGACAGGCAGCACGCAAGCAGCGACAAGCCGCCGTCGTCAGCCTCCAGGGGCAGCGTCCACGTCTCCCCCGTCTCCGGCGCCGCCACGCGCAACCTACCCTGCCAGGCCAGATCGGCGGAGGCCGGCGTCTGGACAGGCTCCCGGCAAAACCGGCAGTCCGCGGGCAAACCCAGCGCCATCAAGCGCGGCCCGAGGAAATCGAACAGGCATTCGACCGCCGCGTCCAACACCCACCCATGCAGATCGACGCGGCCCACGCCGGGAAAGACGGCTGCGAGCCACGCCGCGAGCGCCGCATGTGGGACAGTCAAGCGCAGGCTGGCGCCGTCCGTGCGCAGCCACAACGCCAAGCTGTCGCATGCTTCAGTGCTCTGCACCAAACCATCGCACACCTCTTCGCGCTGCTCCAAGCCGTCACACGCGTCAGCGTCCTGCGCCGGGACAGGAGCCCCCGCCGCGTCCCGCGCTCGCGGCGGGTCCATGGCCACGCGCCAGCATCCGCCCCGTCCATCCGCGTCCAGCCAGTCCAACTGGACGCCGTGGCACGCCAATGCGTTGAGCGCGTGGACGCAGTCCCCGGCGATGCGGGGCAGCACACAGGGCCTGACGACAGGTGCAACGCCGCTCATGCCGGCAGCGGCCGGGCAGCCGCTCCCCCCGTCTCGAACCAGGGCTTGGGACCGTCCGCGTCCGAGCGGTGCCGCGTCTCCGACCGGGGCGGCGCAGTATTCACCAGGACGCTGCAATCGCATTTCCGGCGCAGCGCCAGATCCGCGGCCAGGCGAGGGATCTCCCTGCCCAGCAGGTCTATCGCCGTCGCGTCGCCGCTTTCGAAGGTGACCCGAAGGCGCCCGGCAAGCTGCTCGATCGTGACCGACGTCCTCGGCAGCCTGGCGTGCCGCAACGCCATACTGACCGCGCGCCTGCCGTCCCTGTGGATAACGGCCAGCATGCCGATGATGTCGGCGCCCAGCATGGCGGCGAGCGGCGGCCCGGGACGCGCGACATGCGCTGTATGTACATCGGAATGCGTATCGCGCGGCGACGATGACGCGATGCCCATGCCGCCTGTATCACCCGCATCGTCGGCGCCACCGACATCCTCGAAATCCCCAACCCCCCCGGTAGCACCGACATCGCCGCCCCTCCCGGAATCACCCGCATCCCAGGCATCGCCCGCACAACCCGTGTCGCCCAGGCCTGGATTGCCGGTCGAACCTTCATCCATCGCCGGGAGGACGCCGTC
This sequence comes from Bordetella genomosp. 10, assembly GCF_002261225.1. Lineage (NCBI taxonomy): Bacteria > Pseudomonadati > Pseudomonadota > Betaproteobacteria > Burkholderiales > Alcaligenaceae > Bordetella > Bordetella genomosp. 10. Next base: position 1,240,755 of record NZ_NEVM01000001.1, on the reverse strand, counting down.
CCGCTCCAGGTAGTGCGAGGCAAAAACGCCCGCGGCGTAATCGAAATCGTCTCGGCGCCCGGAACGCAGATCGGCTTGCGCCAGCACCCTCTGCATCGAAGGGTCGTGCGTCTGCCTCAGCCGCTCATCGCCTGCTGCTTCCCTGGGCTTCCGGCGTCCGGCGACCGGTTTCTCCGACGCACTGGCAGCAATGCCGCGAGCACGATCGTTTCCGGCAATCTTCGGTATCGCAGGCGCTGGCCGAGGGCCTTGCCCCGCGGACACGCCCGACTGCGTGCCCCACACGCCCGATTGCGCGTCCGTCATCGCCGAATTCCCTGTCGTAATCATGCAACCGGCCTCCGCGATGCAGCGACTTCTTCCATTTCCATATCTTCCTTGCGCTCGCTCAGCAGGCGCGCTTCGCGCTCATGCGCGGCATGTACTTCACTGGCCTTGTCGGCCTGTTTCCGGCTGCGTCGATGCACCGCCTGCGCCGTCTCCAGCCGCGCCTGGCTCTGCGTGCGCTGCGCCTCGGCCTCGGCCACGCCGTCGCGCAGCGTCTCGGCCCCCTGCCGCAATGCCTCGAGCCTGCCGTGCATCCCTTGCACGGTCGATAGCGGCCAGAGGGCGCCCCGCATGCCATCGAACAAGGCATCCTCCTGGCGCCGGGTCTCCATCAATCCTTGCTCAAGCGCCCGCTCCGCCCTCGTCACAGCCGCATCGGCTTGCGCGCGCGCGTCCCGGGCGCGGCGCAGCGATTGCGCGTCGCGCGTTTCCCGCATTTCCCGCAGCGCCAGCAAGCATTTCAACAAGGCCATGGCTCGTCCTCTTCCTCACCGCGCGGACATCCGGCCGAACGCCAGTTGTTCCAATTGCGCGACCGTATCCCCATATGCGTAGGACTCCGCTGCCCGCTGGCGCAGGAACGCATGGATCGCGGGCATCTTCGCGATGGCCTCGTCGGTGTCCGGATCGGCGCCAGGCGTGTATTCGCCCATGCGCAGCAGCAGCTCGACGTCCTGGTAGCGCGCCATCAGCTCGTGCACCCGGCCGGCGGCCCTCCTGTGCCCTTCTCCCACCACGCGCCCCATCACCCGGCTCGTCGAGGCAAGCACATCGACCGCCGGATAGTGGTTGGCGGCACCGAGCTTGCGCGACAGCACGATGTGCCCGTCCAGGATGGACCGCACCTCGTCGGCGACCGGCTCGCTCATGTCGTCCCCCTCGACCAATACGGTGTAGAACGCCGTGATGGATCCCCTGCCGTTATTCCCGGCCCGCTCCAGCAGGCGCGGCAGGCTGGCGAACACCGACGGCGGAAAACCGCGGCGCGTGGGCGGCTCGCCCGCCGCCAGGCCGATTTCCCGCTGGGCGCGCGCAAAGCGGGTCACCGAATCCATCAGGAACAGCACGCGCTTGCCCTGGTCGCGGAAATACTCGGCGATGGCCGTCGCCACGAAGGCGGCCTTGCTTCGCTCCATGGGCGGCTTGTCTCCCGTCGCGCACACGACGACGCTGCTCTCGAGCATTTCCGGCCCCAATTCGTCCTGCAGGAACTCGCCGACCTCGCGTCCCCGCTCACCGATCAGCGCGATGACGTTGACGTCCACCCGCGCGCCCTTGACGAGCATGCGCATCAAGGTGGACTTTCCGCCCCCCGCGGCGGCGAAGATGCCCAGCCGCTGTCCTTCCCCGCAGGTCAACAGGCCGTCCAGCACGCGCACCCCCAGCGGCAACGGCCGACGGATCACATCGCGCGACAACGGATGCGGCGCGTCCGCCTGCACCGGATACACGCCCGTCGTGACCAGCGGACCGCGCGTCGCTTCGTCCAGCGGCCGGCCCAGGCCGTCCAGCACGCGGCCCATCAGCGCCAGGCCCACGGGCACCGTCATGGCCTTGCCGGACGGAATCACTTCGGTGGTCGGCGCAATGCCGCACATATCGCCCAACGGGGTCAGCACCGCCACGCCGGCGGCGAATCCCACGACCTCGGCAAGCACGGTCGTGCCGTCCTCCGGATTGCGCAATTCACATAGCTCGCCGACCCGGGCCTGGGCCACCGCGGCCCGGATGATGGTGCCGACCGACTCCGTCACGCGGCCGGTGATGCGCACGGTCCTGGCCTCGCCCAGGGCCACGCGCAGCCGGGGCAGGAGGGTTTCAAGACTGGCCATCGCGCTCTCCGCCGGCTTTTTCCGGCGCGACACTCAGGCGCAGGGCCTGCGCCAATGCGGCCAGTTGTTCGTCCACGCCGGCCTCGATCACGCCGATATCGGTCTCGATCCGGCAGGCGCCTCGCGGCACTCGTGCGCTCGCCTCGATGTCCAGGTCCTCGATGCAAGGGAATTCGGCCAGCAAGTCGTCGCGCCAGGCCTGCACCGCCGCGACGTCCTCGGCATGCAGGCACACCACCGCCTGCTTTTGACGGCGCGCCCGCGCCAGCGCGCCGCGCACGATGCGCACGATGCGCTCGCGCCCATCCAGTTCGCCGATGACTTCGCGCACGCAGTCCATCACCAGCTCTACCATCTCCGTCTCGACGCCGTCCAGATACTCCCGCGCGCGCCGCAAGGTGTCCTCGATCGCCGATACCTGGGCGACGCGCGCTTCCTGCAAGCCTTCCCGATAGCCGCGCGCGCGTTCGGCCGCGTGATCGCGCCGCGCGTGGTCGCGTATGACCCTGGCCTGGGCGCGGGCCTCGCGCAGGATGTTTTCCGCCCGCACCCACCGCGCATGGTCGGCGCCGCGCACGACCTTGCCGTCGGCCGCGATCCGCGCGGCGCCCAGCGCCTGGATCGCCGACTCGCCGATGACGCGAAATCTCATGCCGGAATCTCCCGCGCGGCCAACGCCTTGGCCAAGCCCAGCGCCTCGGACACCGGCAAGCCGTCCGGCGCCGCCGCATCCGCCGGCAGCCGCAAGGCCATCCGCAGGCGCAGCGCGTCGTCCTCGCCATCCAGCGCCAGGCGCAGCGCTCCCCAACCCATCGCGTCGATCCGTTCGACGGCGGCCGCAGGAGTGCCGAATGCCTCTCCCTCCAGGCCGGCATGCGGCGGAGCCGCCTCCAACAGCGTCAGGGCATAGAGGTCCTCGCCCAGGGTCGCCGCCAACTCCCGCACGAACGCGCCCGAGACGCAACGGCGCAGGCGCGGCGCGCACAGCACGGCGCCCATGCGCCGCGCCAGCAGCTCGAGCTCGGACGCGCCGTAGAAGACCAGCCATCCCGCGGCGGCCGCCTCCAGCGAGGCCGGCCGCTCCCACAACCCCAGGCTACGCAGGATGTGCCGCGACCAATGCCGATGCCACGCCTCCGCGTGACCCGGACCGGCCTGAATCGCCGCCAACGCGGGACCCGGCGGGTAAGTGCGCCAATGGCTGGGATGCAAGGTCTTGCTGGGCAGCATGTTGAACTGCCACCAATCCGGATCGAAGGCCTGGCGATATGACGGCGGCGCGTTCATGGGCCTGGCACCTCTGCCTGATTGCCTGGAGCCGACGCAGGCCTCGCGGCGTCCACACCCTTGCCGGACTCGCCGGACTTGCCGAAGGGACCGGACTCGCCGGACTTGCGCATGCGCCGCGCGGCGCGCCACCAGACCATGCCGCCGACGGCGATGGACGCCACGGCCACGAGCATCAATCCCACGACGACGAATTCCATCTTCGCCACCGACCCGGGCGCTACCGTCACGCCCGATACATCCTTCCCTTGGGCCTGCCCCGCCGCATCCTCCCCCGCCGCCGCGGGCACGAGGGCGATGGACACGTTCTCGGCGCTCAGCCCCGGAATCGCATGCGTCACCAGGCTACGGAGCTGGGGAAGCACCGCATCCAGCGGCTGGTCGGCGTGATACTTGATGAACACGCCGGCCTTGGCGGGCGTCGCCACGCGGTCCACGCCCGGGGGCTCGGGCAACACCACGTGCACGCGCGCCACGACCACGCCATCTATCCTGGACAGCGTGTTCGCCAGTTCCTGCGACAAGGCATGAATGTAGAGCGCGCGCTCTTCCACCGGCGACGAAATCATCCCTTCTTTTTGAAAAGTCTGGCCCAAGCCCTCGAAGCGCTCGCGCGGCAGGCCGGCTTGCCGCAACACCTCCAGCGCGCTGCCCACGAACGCGCTCGGAACCGCGATCACGATACCCGCCTTGGTGGGGGTGCGCGACGGCACGATGCGCTTGTTCAACAATGCGGACATCACCTCGTTCGCATCGCCTTCGCTGGTCAGGGTCAGGATGTTGACGTCCGATCCACAGGCCGCCAGCGACGCCAGGCAAACGAATAGCAGCGGCAGCCATCGCGCCCGGCTTGGCGGACCGACGCGCCGCCGGCGGCAATCCGTGCGAAGAAGAAGCATCAGCCACCGGAACATCAGGCATTACTCTTCATGAAGGCATCCGCGTCGCGCACCACCTTGAACACGGATTTGGAGACCGTCTCGAAGTAGATGGAATACATGCCGGTCATGCGCTGCAGGCCGATCATGCGCGCGGCGCTCGTGTAGGACGCGGGATCCATGAAACGCTTTTCCAGATCCGCATGCATGGCCGATATCTTTCCGAACAACGAAGATAGACCGGCCTTGACGCCGCCTGGACCGGCCTCGCCGGCGGCCGCACCCACAGCCATGCCGGATTCGGCCTCCGCCGCGCCGCGCTCGATTGCGGCGGCGGAATTCATCGTATCGATAAAGCGTTGCGTGACGGCGCCCGAATTCCTGGCGGGTTGAACGCCCATTGCCACATGCCGCGCGGCGGCGCGATGGAACAGGGAGGACACCCCGGCCTCGGATGCCTGCTCGACCGTCGCGACGCCCGCCGCCGGCATGGCGCTGCCCGCCGGCGCTGCCGCGTTCATGATGTCGGAGAAGCGTTGAACGGCCGCATCGTCCACGCCGTCGAGCCGCCGCGGCCGCAACGTCGGGGCTGTCAACGCCGCAGCGCCGTCTTGCCCGGCGTCCATCAGCGTGATTCGCGGTATGGAAGCGCTGGAGAATGCCTGGGCGCTCATGATCGGTTTCCGGGTAGAACGGGGAAAAACACGTTATGCATAGCTTCCGATGGACGCGGTCGCGCGCGCCAACGCCTCGGCCGGCAAGCGTCCCAGTTGGACGTCGGTCTCGCGCCATTCGTTGTAGCTCCTGACCACGCGGGTCAGGTTCTCGGCCTCCATGGAATTCCAGCTATTCGCGATCTTGATCTGGTTCTGGAGCCGGTAGCATTCCGTGCCGCTTTTATCCGCCTCGTAGGTGTCCCAGGTCGCCCAGAGGCTGGTCGCCCCTTCCCCCGCGGCGGCCACTCCGTTGACGATGCTCGCCAGGACATCCGCCCCCACGCCGACGCTCTGGAACTTCAGGCTGCCGCCGAGCCTGGCAATCGTCTTGCTCCATATGGCCGTTGCGTCCGCGGCGCCAGCCGCGCTGCAGAACGAAAAGGCGACGACGCCCGCCGTGGCTGCGACCGTCGCGACCATTCCTATCGCTTCCGCGGTGGCCTTGGGCACGCCCACGAGCGCCAAGGCATGGGCCCACAGGCGTCCGGCCGCCGAAGGATCGTTGATCAAGCCCGCGGCCGTTGCCACCATGATGGCCGAACCGATGACGTTGCCCAGCTTTTCCGCCAGCTCATCGTCCACGTCCAAGGTCTTGAGGCCCGCCGTCACCGCCGCGCAAAGCGTGCCGGTCAGCGAGAAATTCTCGTTCCCGGCCAGTTGTATGCTTTTCTCGGCCACGCCCATGGCCGACGCGGTGAACATGGCCAGCAGGAAAGGAGACGCCAGAAGACCGGCGCCCGACACCACCGACGCGGCCAGGGCAATTCCGAAGCCTATCGTCGTGACGATCTGCGCGGCGAGCCCGAAGACCCGTCCGACCAGGTTCGTCTTCCTGGCATGCGCGCGACGTTCGCGTTCCTCCTTGCGCTTCGCGTCCGCCGTGTTCCGCAAGGTCTCATTGGCGTTGATCCTGCCTTTCAGGCTCTTCGCGGCGCCGTCCATCTGCTCGAGGGCGGTCGTCGCCTTCAGCTTGTCGATGGCCGCCAGCAGGACCTGGAGGTCCACCCGTCCCCACCGGGCGTCTTCCGAATGGACATAGTCCTTGGGAAGAACGGGCGCCCCATTGGCGTTGTACAGCGCGTCCTCGTCCCGAAGCTGGGGATAGTGCGCTCCGGCATCGCTCCCCAGCCCGCCCAGCCACCGGTCGAATGCCTCATGGAGGGGCGGCATGCCGGGGGCGGACAGGTACAACGGCGACCGGGCCGGTCCCGCGACTTCAGAGGACATATGCTGCTCCTGGTTGATTTTCGATTAGCGGTTGAAGATGGGCGAATGCCGATGCCGACTGACGATCAGCGCCCGAGCGTGGCCAGAAGCCGTTGGTACTCGGCCGTGTACAGCGCCTTCTTGGCATTGACCATTTCGGTCTGCTGAGAGAGCGCGTTCTGCTTGGCCGAACCGGACAGGCCGCCATAAGCGTCCGCCTGGTTCTTGGCCGCGTCCGCCCCGATCCGGGCCGCTTCGTTCAAGCCCGCCCATGCGCTCCCGGCGTTCGCGAGGCCGCTCAGGCCTGTCGCCAGGGTCGAACTGTTGCGTGCGCTTTCCAGGCGGCGCGTGCGCTCGCTGTTGGCGCTTTGCCCATCCAGATTCGCTGTTTCCCGCAGGTATGCCGCCTCGGTTTTCTTCTGCCGCGCTTCGTTGGCCTGTCTCATATAGCGTTCGGCATCGGCCTGATGGTTGGCCTGGTCCCGCGCCGCGGCGGTCTTGTCGCCGGCGTCGAGTTCGACCAGCCGAGCCTCGCCGGCGTTCGGCACGGTCTCTCCGCCCGCGTCGGCCGGCGCCTTCGACCGGGCTTGCGATTGCCGCGCATGTTCCATGAACGCTTCCTCCTTCAGCGCCCAATCCCTTTCGCTTTTCATCTGCGCCATCTTGTTGTTATTGGCCTCTATCTCCTTCAGTCCGGCCGGCGAGGCCTTGAACGCCGAGTAGGTGGCGTAGGCGCCCCCGGCGACCGCCGCGACACCCGCGATGCCGCCGAAAATCGCCCGTTTCAAGGCGGCGCTTCTGGCCTCGTCCGCCCCGCGCTGCGCGGCCGCGGCGCCGTCCATGATCCGGCGCCGCTGGTCGTCGTTGCTGCTCACCGCCGCCAGGCTGCAAATGTCCGCCGCCTGATGCAGGGATGCATCCGCCTCGGTGTAATTCGCATATCTCGGCTTGTCTTTCGCGAGTCCCGCATAGGCAACGTCGACCACCGGACCTTCCTCCGGGCCTGTCGCCATGGAATGCGCATATTCCCAGGATGCGTCGCGCAGGCCGGCCGCGAAGTCGGGTTGTTGGCTTCCCAGTTGTTGGCTTTCCATAAGTTCCTCCAATAATTCAGATTCAAAAACAGATTCAGAAAACGGATTCAACGCCGGCTGCCCGGCACTCCAGGCTGGCGCAGTACTCCCGCACCGCGCCATGTTCCTCGCTCACGCATAGCGACCGCGCGATATCGATTGCTTCCCTGGCGAGCGTCATCCTGCCCAGCTTGAGCAGGCATTCCGCGAAACGCGCGGCAGGCAGCGGATCGTCGGTCGCCATCATCCAGGGCGTATAGAAGTTGAGCGCCAGTTCATACTTGCCCTGTGCTTGCGCCGCCGCCGCGGCAGCCCTCAGGCCCTGCGTGTTGCCGGGGTCGTCCAGGACCAGCCGCACGAACAGCCGGTAGGCCTCGTCGTAGCGCGCCGACTCATAAAGCGCATAGCCACGCTCGTAGAGCGCCTTGCGCATGGCCGGCGTCATCCGCGGTCCCATTCCTTCTTCGAGCTGTCCGATGGCTTGCCGCAGGCGCGCGACCGCGTCGGCCATGGCGGCCTCGTTCGTCGCGGCCGTCATCGTCCCAGACTCGTTGCGATGCCGGAGAGCGTTTGGTTCTCCTTGGAAAGAATGCTAGTCATGCCGGTGAGATAAGCCTGCGCCGCCTGGCCTTCACGCGCCAGATCGTTCGTCTCGATGCTGTTCATGTTGTTGTAGCTGGTCAGCTTCGAATCCATGCTGGTGATCAGGTCATCCAATTGCTGCTTCTGCGTACCGCCGGCAACGGCGCCCCCATAGGGACCGAGATCCCAGCCCAGCGCCTGCAGCTCCCGGGTGGCGGCTTTCGCCTTTTCCTCGGAATAACCGGTCGCGTCCTTGAGCTTGTCGTCCACTTTCGCGCCCGGCTTGAAGCCGTTCGCGAGGTCGCGAATACGTTGCTGGGCGCTGCGTATCCGCTCCTGCTCCAGGTTTTTCTCCCTGACCGCGTAGCCCCTTCGACGCACGTTCTCGGCCGCGGCGCCGTACATCACTTTCATGATGGCGTAGACGACCTCGAAAACATCGCCCGACGCCAGCGCGGCCCTGAGCTCGGGATCGGCGGAGTCGGCATACCGCCCCTCGCCGGGCTGGGCGCGCGACGGGCGCGTGGCGAACCTGGGCGCCGGACCGTCTTCGGCATTGGCCGCATGCTCGCCAAGATGGATGTCGTGCAACGCGTCATCGCGATCGTCCCATTCGCGCTCCAGCCCATTGAAGCCGGCCAGCCGGCCTTCGCCGGCCGCCAGCGCGGGCGCAAGCGCGGCCCCTAGCGGGGCGCCGCCGTTGAAGCTTGAATTTCCGATGCCTGGCATCTCGCCACCTACCGTTCAGATTGACACTAAGACCTGGGCGACCTACTCACGAATCGCCCCCGGGACAAAACTCGAACGGTATGTTGCCAGCGGCCCCTGCCGGTTCCGAATGAGAAAAAACTTAGTCCCGCCAAGCGCGCTTCAAGGCGCCATGGAACCAACAAAGAACCCTTCGTTACTACGGTCGACGCCCGCATTTGGCCGCATGGCCGCGCCGTCGCGTCCCGTACCAGGAGGATGCCGCCGGAGATGCCGATGCTGGGGGGTTCACGCCCTCCCATGGCCAGCGGGATTTTTCCGAATCTGCTTCCGGCGCCGCGGCCTCTGGCCTTGGCCTCCCCGGCGCGACACGCACGAGGTCGTAGGTCGCCTCGGTGCCGGCGCTGCGGGAGAACACCCTCGGGCGCCATGGCGGAAGCGAGGCGCAAGGCGTCGATTTAAGACTTGAATATGAACAACCGAATTCCTACGTCAACCTCCGATCCTTCCTACATAGGCGCGATCGCCGAACCTGCCGCGCTCGACGCCCAGGCCGTCTCGCAAGGCCCGCGCATCGTCGACGCGCGCCCGGCGACCGGACGCACTCGGGCGCCGCACAGGGGCGAACGCGAGGCGGCGAGCGTGCGGCCCAGCCTCGACCTCGACATGCACCTGCAATTGATTTCGCCGGCCGCCTATCGGGACGCGACGCGCGGCGGCGCCTCCTTCCGCGACGCCACGCGCGCATTGAAGTCCGTTCTGGCGGACCACAAGACGGCGCTCCACCAGCGCGCGGGCACGGCGCAGCCCGCCGACGCCGCCCGGACGGTGCAAGCGGCAAAGGCGCTCGAAGCCGCCGAGGCGCTGGTCGGCGAAATCTGCAACCACGGCGACACGCTCGCCATCTACATCGATTTCGCGCCGAAGATGGGCTGACACGCCGTGCTCCAGGATTCCAGACTGCCCACCGCCTGCAATGTGTTGCGCGTGCTGGCCTATGCCCAGTTGCAGAACAACCAGCCCGGCAACGCGCGCACATTGTTGACGGCCCTCGCCCACCTCGGTCATCTGGACGTCCGGTCGCGGGCAATGAAGGCGCTGGCCGAACTGCGCAGCGGCGCCCCGGCCGACGCGTTGGCGACGCTGCAGGAAGGCGCCGACAAGGCGGAAGACATGGCCTTGTTCCACCTCGTCCGCGCCCAGGCCTATATGAAACAGGGCCGGGCGACGCTGGCGCGGGCGGCGATGCAGCGGTATGTGTCTCTGCGGGGACAGCCGCCCGATCCGGCGCCGGGGAGCTGAACCATGCAACGGATATCCCGTCTGGTCACCGCGGCCACCAGCCGCAACGACGTCGTCCTGGCGGCCTTCGTGATCGCGATCATCTTCATGATGATCCTGCCGCTCCCGACCCTTCTGGTGGACGCGCTCATCGGCGCCAACATCACGCTGACCTGCGTCTTGCTGATGGTCGCCATCTACCTGCCCTCTCCGCTGGCGTTCTCGTCGTTCCCTTCGGTGCTGCTGGTGGGCACGCTGTTCCGCCTCGGCATTTCCATCGCCACGACGCGCCTGATCCTGCTCGACGGCGATGCGGGACACATCATCGAAACCTTCGGCAACTTCGTCGTCGGCGGCAACCTGGTGGTCGGCCTGGTCGTTTTCCTGATCCTCACCATCGTGCAATTCATCGTGGTCACCAAGGGCGCGGAGCGCGTGGCCGAGGTCGCGGCCCGCTTCTCCCTGGACGCCATGCCGGGCAAGCAGATGTCCATCGACGCCGACGTGCGCGCCGGCACCGTCGACAAGGACGAGGCGCGCCGCCGCCGGCGCCTGGTGGAGAAGGAAAGCCAGCTTTACGGCGCGATGGACGGCGCAATGAAGTTCGTCAAGGGCGACGCCATCGCGGGCCTGGTCATCGTCGCGGTGAACCTGCTGGGGGGGCTCGCGATCGGCGTTCTCCAGCATGGCATGAGCGCCGCGCAGGCCGGCGCCACCTACTCCATCCTGAGCATCGGCGACGGCCTGATCTCCCAGATCCCCGCCCTGCTGACGGCCATATCCGCCGGCATCATCGTGACCCGTGTGCCCGACGAACAACGCTCGAACGTGGGGAAGGACATCGGCAAGCAGGTCATGGCGCATCCTCGCGCGCTGTTGATCAGCGCCGCAGTCGCGCTCTGCATGGGACTGATTCCCGGCATGCCGACCCTGGTATTCCTGATTCTCGCGGCCGTCCTGGGCCTGGTCGGCTTCACGCTCGCGCGCGCGGCCAGGGAAGGCCCGGACGGCGACGACGCCGACGGCGCGGGGCGCACGGGGGCCGGGGACAAGGAAGCGGACGACGACGCGGCGAAACTGACGTCGGCCCGCCCGCTCACCATGGAGATCACCGCCGAGCTGGACGCGGAACTGGATCCGGAGGACCTGAAGCGCGACTATCTCGCGGCGCGCGGCGAGCTATATCGCGAATTGGGCATCCCATTGCCGGAAGTCCATGTGCACGTCGGCGACGCGGCGCGGGGCGTTGGGGAGGAGGATACCGACCTCGCGCACGCCGGCAGGCTGTATCGCATCCATCTCTATGACGTCCCCGCCGACCAGGGCTATTGCCCGCCGGACGCCATCCTGGCGCGCGAAAGCCCGGACAATATGGAAGCGCTCGGCATCCCGCGCCTGGGCGGCGACGCATGGCACGACCCGCGCGAATACTGGGTCGCCGACAGCCACGCGGCGGCGCTGCGCGCGGCGGGCGTGCCCTTCCTCTGGCCGGCGCAGGTGATCGCGGAACGCGCCGCCCAGGCGCTCAGGCGCCACGCGGCCGACTTCCTGGGCATCCAGGAAGCGCGCCTGCTGCTGACCGCGCAGGAAACGCGCTATCCGGAACTGGTCAAGGAGACGCAGCGCGTCATGCCGGTGCAAAGGGTGGCGGAGATCCTGCAGCGCCTGGTGTCCGAGCATATCTGCATACGCGACATGCGGGCCATCCTGGAAGCGCTGATCGAGTGGGCGCAAAAGGAAAAGGACACCGTGCTGCTAACGGAATATGCACGCATGGGCCTCAAACGCTACATCAGCTACAAGTACGCGAACGAGCACGGCTTCCTGCCCGCCTACCTGCTCGCCCCCGCCACCGAACAGGCCGTGCGCGATGCCATCCGTCAAACGTCGGGGGGCAGTTATCTCGCCATGGACCCGGAACAATCCGCGCTGCTTCTGGAACGCATCAAGCAGACTGTCGGCCCGCAGGCAACGACCGCGCAACGTCCCGTGCTGCTGACCACCATGGACATCAGGCGGTACGTGCGCAAACTGATCGAGAACGACCTCTATCAGCTTCCCGTGTTGTCGTACCAGGAGTTGTCCGCGGAACTGAACATACAACCGCTATCCCGCATCGAACTTTGAATCCCAGCATTTGCCATTTCCCCGCATGATCAGCGCCGATGAACTAGAACTGAGGATCCTGTCCGGTCTGCACCGCGGCGCCCGGGCGCCTGTCGCGGACGCGGCCTGGCTCGGCAGCGACGTCGACTGCGACATTGTCCTGTCCGATCCCGGCATGCCTGCCCGAGCCGGCCGCATCCACATTGCGGACCGATCCTGGCGCTTCGACGCCGAACCCGCGTCCCCTGTCCCCGCCACCGCCATCGCCGCCGCCGCGACGGAGCCCGCGCTATTCGCGCTGGGCGTCCCGTTGCGCGTGGGTCCCGTCTGGATCAGTGTCGCGCCGGTTGCCGCGGCATGGCCCGATCTTGCCGGCCTCGTCGACCGCGCTGCCCCCGGCGGCATCCCCGGCATCGCGACCCGCGCCGAGGACCCGGCGGCCACCCGCGCGGACGCGGCTTTCCATGCCGACGCGCGGCCCGCGGGCGGCGGCGCGCCGCCGTGCCGGAAACCCTACAGACGGGCCGCCGCCTGCGCCATGATGGCGTGCATCGCGCTGGTCCTGGCGGCCGGCATCCGCATGTTCTGGACGCACAGCACCGCCAACGCCACGCCGGCGTCCCCTTACGAAATGGAACTGGACCGCGCGGCGCGCCAGGCCGCGGCGGCGCTCGATGCGCTGGCGCTGGCCTCCGACGCCCAGGTCCGGCAGCAGGACGACGGGCCGGTCACGGTCACGGGTTGGGTCCGCAACGACGCCGAGTACGGGCAACTGGCCGAAGCGCTGTCGCGCATCCAGCCCCGGCCCGCCATCAAGGTCGAAATCGCCACCGTCCAGATACGCGCCGCGCAAAACGTGCTGAAGGATTTCCTGATCCGTTCCCATGTGCAATACCTCGGCTCGGGGCGGCTCACCATACAAGGCATCGCGGCGACCGCGGAACGCCGTACCGCCGCCATCCAGACGCTCGAAGCGAAGCTGGCGGGCGTCACCGTCGAAACGCATGGCATCGCCCTGCTTTCCGACGTGACGGCCCGCTTGAAATACGCCATGAACGCCGTCCTGCTTCCGAACGTCCCCATCGCGTGGGCCGACGACGCCCTGGACATCGATACCGGCAAGCTCGATACCCGCCAATTGCAGGTGCTGTCGCCCCTGGTGGCCCAGTTCAACAAGAACAATTTCAACAGCGTGCGGCCCATCCCGCCGCCACCCGACGCGCCCACGCCCGAAACCACGGTCCCTTTCCGCATTGCCAGCGTGATCGGCGGGCCTCACCCGTGGCTGCTACTGGGGTGTGGAACCAAATTGATGGTTGGGGGCACGTATGCCAATTACCGGCTGGAGTCGATCTCCAAGGACAAGATCGTTTTCAAAGGCCCTGACGCCCTCGTCACCGTTCAAAGGTAGCGGGCGACATGGCATTCCCTGTTCTTCTCTCTCCGCGGATCCCTATGGCTTTTCACGTAAACAACGCAACGGACGATCTGGGCGCGCTCGCCAACGGCAGCGGCCCCGCCGATCCCCTCAGCCGCGTGCTGGTCTCGGCGCAGAACAAGGTCATCCCCGCCGGCGGCCTGGACAAACGCCTGAATACCAGCGACATGATCAATATCCAGCGCGGGGTCAATAAATATCAGTTGTTCGTCACCACGGTGACCAACTTGATGAAGGCGTTTTTCGACACCCTGAAAGGCATCGCGCGTAACTTCAGCACCTGACGTAACCCTGGTTTCCTCGGTATTTCGAACGCGAAGCGCGCGCAATGTAATAAACGGGAAACTCAACGTTACTCAAGGATACCCTCCATCGGATCACGGCTATACTCCGGTGACATTTGATAGCTGCTCGGCCTAGGGCCTGCACGTCGCAATGTTACTGGAGGGGAGAAATGCGCCCAGTCGATGATCGCGAGAACTCCGCTCATATATTGTTGGTAGACGATAGTCCTGCGGATCTCAAGCTCCTGGTACAGGAACTCGATAAAGAGGCTTATCGGCTCACCGTGGCGATGAACGGCCGCCAAGGCTATGCGCGCGCCCAGGCCTTGCCTCGCCCGGACCTGATTCTGCTCGATGTCTGCATGCCCCAGATGGACGGCTATGCGACATGCGCGCTGCTGAAAGAAAATCCCCAGACCGCCCACATTCCCATTATTTTCGTCACGGCATCGACCCATTTGGACGAGCGCCTGAAAGGGTTCCAGTCCGGGGCGGCGGATTACGTACTCAAGCCGTACAACCCGGTCGAGGTGCTGGCCCGCATTCGCGTCCATTTGAGCCGGCCGGCCGGCGCGGCTCGCAGTGACCGGCCGGTCGATGAGGGCGCCGAAACGGCCCGGCATCTCGTCTCCCCCTCCCCGGCCTGTGGCTTCATGCCGGATATGGATATCCAGCTTCCGGCGGCCATGCCCAACCCGACCGACCAGGCCATCGTCGCCATGACCCGCCGCTATCTGGATGAACGGCTGGCCAACCCGCCCTCGCTGAAGTCGCTGGCGCGCCAGATGGGCGTCCACGAGCGCAGGCTGACGCAGGCATTCCGGGTTTCGCTGGGCAAATCGGTCAAGGATTACCTGCGCGATGAACGCATGCATTCCGCCCAGAAGCTGCTGCGCCTCGGGAAATTGAGCATTTCCGAGATCGCCGAAATGCTGGGTTTCTCCAGTCCCGCCAACTTCGCCGCGGCGTTTCGCCGCCAGGTGGGGTGCAGCCCCGTGAACTTTCGGCAACAGTCGCGGGCGGAGCCGCAGCCGGGCGCGGACCAGTGAGGCGGCTGGAAGTCTCAACCCTGAGAAAACCGCAAAAGCGTCAAAATTCTGTATAAACGTACAAAAATCAAAACGTTTTTTGCCTAATTCAAAAGTGTCTTTTGCGTTCCTTACTTAGGATAACGGCGCAATCCCACCCCCGTGCCGTCGCGCGATCGAACAAAAACGAGCGATGACGCTGCCCGCCCAGGTGAGTCCGCCCAGGTCACGGCCAAGCGAAAAAGCGGCGAACCAACCGTTGCGTCGCAGCAGCGTGGGTGGGTTTCGATATGTCCCACGCCAGGAGAGCAATATGGCTGCTGTCCCCCAACCCCTGCCCGAGACTGCTCCCGGACATGCCTCGGTCATGTTCGGCAACGCGGCCCCGATCAAGAAGATGTCATCGCGCCACCGAAAGCCAGCCCACGTATTGATCATCACTGACCAGGAAGCGCCGCTGGGCGACGCGGTGGCGCTGCTGCGCAACCAGTTGTTCAGGGTTTCTTTCGCGGCGGGCTGGCATGGTTTCTACCAGGCGCAGGCCTGGCGCCCGGACATGGTCCTGCTCGATGGCGATATGCAGCAGATGGACGCCTTCATGATGGCGCGGCTGCTGACGCAATCCCAGGACACCCATTCGATTCCCATCATTTTCCTGGTCAAGCCCGGCGTCAACGGCGCGTCCACCGAGGCCTTCGCCGTGGGCGCCGTCGATTGCGTCGCCAAGCCCATCTATCCCGAAGAACTCCTGGCGCGCATTTCCGTGCACCTGCGGACGACCGCGGCCCTGCCGGAAACAATCGGAACGGCGCCGCTTCCCGATAATGCCTCGCAGGAAGATATTCTGCTGCGCAATGCCCTGGATGCGATCCAGGCCGACGTCGGCAGTATTCACACCGTCCGTCAACTGGCGCACCGCGTCGGAACGCACGAAAGAAAACTCTCTTCCATCTTCAAATCGAGAACGGGGAAGTCCGCGCATAAATTCATTTTCGATAAGAAGATGGCCGCCGCGCGCCGCCTGCTTGCCCGCACCGGCATGCCGGTGCACGCCATTGCGCGGCACGTGGGCTTCCCCAGCGTCTGCAATTTCACGGTAGCATTCCGGCGCCATGCCGGCATTACGCCCACGACGTACCGCAATCAAGTGAAAGAAGAAATGCGAGCGGGAACCTATACGGAAATTTGATTCCGCTCCCCCGTGTCGGAACGCATCGCTTTGCGCCGGGAACGATTCAGGCAATCAGAAGGTCAAACCGCCCACGCGCCGGCAAGCCGATCAGGCCCGCGCGCCGATGAATGTCCGCTGTCATTACCGGATCGATATCCGTCCGGGCCAGCAGACTTGCTTGAGCTTAGGATGGAGTTGTCAACATGATCCGCGTCGTACTGGCCGATGATCACCCCATTGTGTTGCTGGGAATAAAGAATGCGCTGGCGACGTCGCCGGATATCCGCGTCGTCGGCTCCGCCGACAGCCCGGACGGCCTGTTCGCCTGTCTGGCCCAGACGCCCTGCGACGTGGTTGTCACCGACTTCTCCATGCCGGGCGGCACGCAGCCGGACGGGCTGGCCATGTTGCAGCAGTTGCGGGCGCAGCACCCGCACGTTCATGTAGTGGTGCTGACCAAGATCGCGACGCCGACCATGATCGGCCCTGCCCTGCAGGCCGGCGCGCTCGCGCTCGTCGAAAAAAGCGCGGCAATCAAGGAAATCAGCACCGCCATTCAGCGTGCGGCGTCCGGCCTGTCCTATTTCACGGAAAGCATACGCAATGAGTTCGCGGCCCTGGGCGTGGCCCAGTCGCAATTGACCGCGCGCACCGCCTTGTCGCCCCGCGAAATGGAGGTCGTGCGCCTTTTCGCCAGTGGGCATACCAATAACCAGATCGCCCAGATCCTGGGATTGAGCGCCAAGACCACCAGCCGCCAGAAGCAGGACGCCATGCGCAAGCTCGCCGCGCGCAACGATGCCGAACTGATCGCATACGCCAAGGATCTCGGCTTGCTCTGATGCGCCGGGCGTCCGCCGCGGCTATTCGTTTTCCGGCGCGGGCAAGGCCGGGACGAAGCGATATCGATAATCCGCCAGTTGCAGGGGCCGCGCGACGGCATCGCCGCCCGGACGCAGCCGCCAGACATAGCGCACGCTTTTTCGGCTGAGCGCGGGATCCAGTTCGATGACGGCGGCGGCGCTATCCGCGTCCGTCCCCACCGGCTTGGCGGCATTCACCCACGGCCACGCCAGGTAGACGCTGATATCGAAGGTGTCGTCGAGATTCTGTTCGATGACGGCATGGGTATAGGCGCGCCCGCCGACGATCACCGGCTCGCCCGAGGACAGGCGCAGCGGCGTGCCCGTGTCCGCGCGCACCTCGGCGCGGAAAATCGATGCGTCGGCGGCTTGCGACAACAGGCAGGTAATCTGCCAGAACCCTTGGGCGTCCACGATCCGGCTCAAACACGCCAAGGCCTGCTCGACGGCGGCGGCCCGAGCCTGTACGCGCGCGTCCGGGCCTGGCGCATCGCCGCCGTCCGGCGCATGCGATGGCGCGGATTCGAAAGACACCAGGGCGCCATCGGGCGCGCGGCCGCGAACCGACAGGGAACACGAGCCGCGCGCGTAATCCACGACGTACAGTTCATTCACGGCATCGCTTACCGCATAGCTGCCCGGCTCCGCCGTGAATGCGGCATCGGAATATCCAGGCAAGGGAAAATCCCTGAGCAAGAGCTCCTGCCTATAGATCTTCCGAACGGCAATCGCCCGCCCCGTATCCCGATCTTCCACGTGGCGTCCCATGGCGTCGCTCGCCATCACCGTATACCCGGAGTCCTCGTCCGGCGTCGCGAGGACGGCGACCTCCAGGCCGAAATCGCCTTGCAGCACGTCACGGATGCCGGGGTCCGACAGGATCCGCGCTTCTTCGTCCCGCATGGCGCGGATCGTGCCCGTGGCGTCGTCGTCGATGGACTGCCTCGGCGGGGCCGACGAGACATAAGCGGCAAGCATGGAAGCGAACGACGTCCGGCGCATCAGCGCGAAGAACGCCCCGCCGATGACATCCGGCGAGGCGTCCAGGCCGTCGAGACGATCGCCAAAGGTGCGCAGCATGTCTTCCCGGACGAGCAGCTTGTCGAGGCTGTCGGCCCCGGCGCCGGCGTCGGAAAAGCCGGGTTCGCCTTTGGCCAGAGCGGCCTGCGTGGCGCTCAGCGCCACGCACAGGCGGCCCAGCACCTGCGCGCGCGCCGGCGCGATGCGCAGATCGGGCAAAGTGCGCGTCACGATATCTTCAATAAAGGCAGCGGTGGCATCCGCCCCGTCCAGCTTGCCGTCGCAGGCCGAATACAGCGCCAGCACGGCTTGTAAGGCATCGGTCGCCTCGCGCAATCGCGCGCCGATGTCGTGTACGGATATGTCGTCAACGCGTTCGGCCATCGCAGACGGCGCCACCGAAAGCGCCTCGGCTGCCGGCGATGCGTTCACCAGGCGCTCCAGGCAAGGCGCCAGCGTCGCCTGCGCGAACCCGGCCACTCTGCGCTCGCGCTCAGTAGCGACGGCGCGCTCATCGGGGCGCAGGCCGAAGGCATCGAGCGCGTTCGACGCGCACGCGGACGCGATGCCGGCAAACTCCTTGTCCGACATCGCACGCAACGCGGACGTTTGCCGCGCACGACGCGTCGCAACCGTTTCCTCGGCGCCGGAAGCCGTCTCCAGTCCCAGCGTGCGCGCGGCGGCCCGCACCGCGTCGACCATGCCCGCATAGCGGCCGGCGATTTCGCCATCCCGATCGGGGTCGGGCACTATCCCCCCTGCCCCTGACCGCTGACCGTCTCCCGCAAAGTCGACCCGTATCAGGGCCGCCAAACGGCCCAACGCCAGCGAGACTTTACGCGCGCGAATACCGGCTTTCTCGTCGGGCAGGCTCGTCGCCGCGCGCAGATTTCCGACCTCGTCGTCCACCGCGGCGACACGCCGGCGGTATTCGCTCTCCCAGCTCTCACAATACTGCCGCCATTGCGACTCGCCTATCATGGCGGGCGCGGGCATGGATGACGCGGAAGCGCCTGCCTCGCCTCGTTGACGACCGCGAACGGCAGGGAACGCTGATACAGCAACCACATCCCCGGCGGCAGCCGGCTCAGCGCCAGGAACATGCCCATGCGTCCACCCAGCGGATCGGGGGATTCCTCCGGCAGGCTCAGGAAAATGCCGCCCAACGCACGCTGCAGTTTCTCCCCGCCTTGTTCCGGACGAAGGCAGGCGTCCATCCGCTGCATCGCGCTCCCGGCCTGCGATCCCAGTTCGCGCTCCGCCTGAAGGATCCACGCAGGACGTTTGAAGGCCCGGTCCAGGATCAGGAGCAAGGTCTCCGCCGGCAGATGCTTGCAACGCTGCAAACGCCCGAGCAGCGCCTGGCGATACGCAGCGTCGATGTGAATCGGCTTGGGCGGCAAGGCGGCGGCGCATCGAAGGATTTCCTTTTCGAAGACCGCCACCGCCGCGATATCGTCGCCCGGCTCCAGCGCGGGGATCAAGGCCACCAGGCGCCTTGCCTCCTTGAACAGGCGCTCGATGGAGGCCGCCGTCTGGTTCATGTCGGCGGCACGTCGCTTGCCTGGCGGCGTGGACAGCACATGCGACAGCGCCTCGAACGCTTCCCTTATTTTCTCCTGCCGCTGCGCGCGCCTGGCTTCGGCGCTGACGGCGCGAGGCTTTCTTCCCGGGCACCAGCAACGAATCCAGGATCCGATCCCGGCCGACGCGCGTGAAGATCGGGCAAGGGAGGCCCGCCGTGCAGGCGCGGCCTCGTTCGGACCGCCGGCGGCATGTGCCGCCCCGTCATCCGCGTACGCGATGGCGCCCTGGCCAGGCCGTTCCACGACAGTCATAGATTCTCCCGGATGACAGGCCGCCCGGAAAGTTCGAGCGCCGCCGTCTCAGACGCGCAGGGTTCCGCTGCGAGAACGATCGTCATAGCCCTGCGGCATCGCCCTGGCGACCTGCGGCTCCTTGTCGCCCGGCACGCTCGACAATTTCGGCGCCTTGGCGTCGCCGCGGTCCACGGTGCCCAGGTACTCGCGCCAGACCACGGCGACGTTGACCATCTTCTGGACGATGTTGCGCAGCAGGCTGACGTTGGCGTCCAGCAATTCCAGGCGCCACGACAGCAGGACTTCGCCCGTGTGCTTGTCGATGCCCAAGGTGGCGCCGTCGGTCTCGTGGCCGAAGAGATTCGCCTCGAGCAGATCGCCATACACCGTGAGCCGCCTGTCCTCGTCCGTGGGGATGCGGCCCAGCACGGCATAACAGTGCAGCACGTCCTGGGGATCGTCGTGTTCCAGCGTCAGCGTGACGCCGTTCTCGAATACCAGATCGACCGTGCCCGATTCTCCCAGGCTGAGGTTGATGCAGCTTTCCTTTCCGAACAATTCGATCAGGCTGTATGCGTCCATAGTATTGATCCACGGTGCGTTAGAGAGCGGGACCCAGCCCCGCGCCGTGGTCCATTCAGATGGCGGGTAAGTAACCGGCCCCTGTCATCCAGTTCCCGGATGCGCTCCTCCACGCCTTCCGCGCGGCCCTAATCCAGGTTCAGGCTGGACACGGCGCGCGAACGGTTGCCCGCGCCACCGTCGGCGGGATCGCAGGCGTCCGGCGCCGCCAGGTCCGCCTCGCCGCCATCGAGGGGAAAATCGCGGACCATCTGTTCCGCGCGCCAGGGAATGCCGCAAGCGCCCTCGACGATATGGCGCCGGATCTTGGGCGCCAGGCGCTTGCCGCGCGCGCGGGCGCTGACCAGTTCGACCATCGCCGCCGAGCTCAGCGGTTCGACGTGCACGGCGATGGCCGCCGGCAGTTCCGCCGAGGGCCCGCGCGCCACCAGCATCAGCATGACGGGAGCCGTTTCCACCAGCCGCGCCAGCCGCGCGGTCAGTTCGCGCGTGGCGGCGTCCGCCCATTGCAGGCTGTCGATGACCAGCAGCAAGGGCTGGCCCGCCCGCTCCCGCTGCAGCAGCAAGGCGGTAACGGCGTGCAGCACGCCTTCCGTGGGACCGGCGCCGCCGCGCTGGCTGCGCTGACGCAGCGGCGCCGGGCGCAAGACCTGTTCATGGACGCTGGCGCTGGTGTGCCGGTCCAGGCCCGCGCGATAGCCCAGGGATTCGACCAGGCGCGCCACGGCCTTGTCCGCCTCGGACAAGGCCAGCGCGGCCGGGCCGGCGGCATCCAGCACGTGGCGCAGGAGATAGTCGTACAAGGGATGCAGGCAGCGCTGGCGATTCTCCTGGCGGCACTCCAGCATGCGCACCGCGCCGCCGGCACGGCGCGCATACTCGCTGAACACCGACATGAGCAGGGTCTTGCCGACGCCGCGTTCGCCGTGCAGCAACAGCGTGCGGCCGCGCCCCGTGGCGGCGATCTCCGACCAGCGCCGGACGAGAATGTCGAACTCCGCCGCGCGGCCGAACATGCGATGCACGGGCGGGGCCTCGGCCACGCAATCCAGCACGCCCACCCGCAAGCCATAGCGTTCCTCGGGGGTGATGACGTAGCGGTCATGCAATTGCGCGTTGGCGGCGTCGCTGACCAGGGTCTCGCCCTTGCCCGCGAGATAGGCCAGGCGGATGGCGCGTTGGCCGATCAGCATGATCGCGCCATCCGCGCTGTCGCCTTCCTGGGCGGCAAGATCGGCGTGGATGCCCATGCCGAGGATGGCATTGGCGGGCGGCGCGAAGCGCCGCAGGTCGCAGGCCAGGCGGGCCGCGACGTCCGCCGGCGATTCGCAGGATTCGGGATAGCCGAAGGTGACGGAGATGCTGC
Organism: Bordetella genomosp. 10; assembly: GCF_002261225.1. Lineage (NCBI taxonomy): Bacteria > Pseudomonadati > Pseudomonadota > Betaproteobacteria > Burkholderiales > Alcaligenaceae > Bordetella > Bordetella genomosp. 10. The sequence goes on along the minus strand of NZ_NEVM01000001.1, from coordinate 1,219,187 downwards.
CGTCGGCGCCCGCGGAAACCAGGCCGCCGCGCCCGCTGACCAATTGCAGCAGGTGCTCGCGCGTATTCTGCAACCGGTCGGCCGCGCAGCGGCTGCGTCCGTCGTCGTCCTGCGAGACCGCCAGCGCCAGGATGGCGACGGGGCCCGCCGCCCATGGCCCTTGCGTATGGGCCGGCGCCGCCGGCGTCTCCCGGACCGGCGCGCCCGTTTGCAATAGCGCGCGGGTTTCGGCCGAGGGTTCGGTTTCGTAGTATTCGCCCATGACGGCCGCGCAGTGTTCATAGGCGCGCAGCGCGGCTTCGCGGCTGCCGGCATCGCGCAGCAGGCGGATCAGGTTGCGATGCGCCAGCTCGTCGCCGGGATGCAGCGAAACCCATTTGCGGGCGCCGGCCAGCGCCTCGTCGATGGCGCCGCGACGCGTCAGGGAGAGCAGGTATTGCTGGCGGCAGCGCGAGACCTCCTGCGCCAATCTCGACTGCCAGCTTATGCGCCACGCATGCAGCCCCGTGCCGGCCACGGGCGGAAGATGTTCGAGCAGATCGCCGCGGTCGAAGACGAGCCGGTCCTTGAGCGGGGTGCTCCCATAGTCGCCCATGCCCAGCAGCACCATGGCGTCGACTTCGACGAGGCGGAAGTCCAGCGCCACCGTGCCGGAAGTCGCCAGCAAGGCGGAAGCGGCCGGCGCCAGCACGCGCCGCAGGACGCACAGGGCCTGGCGCAGATTGGCGCGGCCGTCGCCATTGCCGTGGGGCCAGAGCAGATCCGACAACGCGGCGCGGGACCATACGCGTTCATGCGCCAGCGCCAGCACCGCGAGCAGATGCTTGGGCTTGGAATAGCCGATTTCTTCGGTGCGGTCTACGCCGTCGACCCGGATGCTAAAGCCGCCGAGCAACTGGATGACGATCGGTTTGGTTTGGAGTGGGGACATGGCTTCGGCTGCGCAACGGCATCGCGGTGGATGCCGTTGTGGCCGACATTGCGGCCGGCGCGCGAGAGCCCCCTGCCATGATGGAGCCGCTCACGCAGGTGAGCGGCGATACAGGCGAGCGGAACGCGACGACCGGCAGCAGGAAACACGGCGAACAGCATCTCGGATCGAACAGCCGCGATGAAACGGTTGCGCAAAACGTAAAAAGAGATGCCCGCAGTCTATTTGCTGAGTACGGCGCCAAAAATAAGAAAAGTCTTATTCTTGCGTCGTTACGCCATGGCCGACGGCCTGGTCCCGCAGCACGGAGGGCGTAGCCTGAAGCATCAGCCGCTGCCGCAGGGCCGTCATCGTCTGCTGCCAGCGCGCCAGGTCGAGCGCGCTGGGATTTTCCTCGTCGGAGGGATCCTGCTTGAGCGTGGCCAGCAGGTTTTCCACCTGCGTGGCGCTGTCCGGCGTGACGGTGTCTTCCGTCACCTTGCCGCCGATGAATTTCTGCGTATGCGTGGTCTGGCTGGCCGACCGTTGCGCCGTCGCGTTCACCAGCTTGCCGTCGCTGTAGCCCAGATCGACCTGCGTGCTCGCGCTATCGTCGATGCGGGTGTAGTAATAGTTCTGCGTATTCGGGTCCAGCGTCAGATTCATCGGAATGTCCGGGCTGATCTGCTGGTGGTAGCTGGCCGTCAGGTGCGAGTACTGTTCCTGGCTGATCGTGCGGTCGCGCATGCTCCTGCCGCCGATTTCCGTCCGCTGGTTGGCTTCGTAGGAGAAGGTGTCCTGTTCCTCCGGCCGCAGCGGGTTGGGCGAAGTCGCCGTCTTCTTGACCGAGGCCGTGAAGTCGGCCAGACCCGAGGTCAGCGCGTGATCGGTATCGCTCAATGCAATGCGGCGGCGGTCCAGCGGATCGGGCTGGGTCGCGCTGCCATAGTTGCTGTTCATCTGCGCGAAGGCGTCCTTGAACATGTCCACCAGATCGCTATCGCCATGGCCGCGGCGGCCGGCGCTGTCGATGCCCGACAGATAGTTCGCGACGGCGGCGGCGCGCTGGTCATCGCTGCCGAACACGCGGGCGTCGGACATATCGACATTCACCTTCACCGTGCCCACGGGCCCGTCGAACTCGACGCTGCGGCCCTTGCCGTCCGCGTGGAAACTCAGGGTCTGGACGCCGCCGTCGGCCTGCACGCTGGCCTGCAGGTCGACCGAGGACAACACCGAACCGTCGAACTGCGTCAGGCCGCCCAGGGCGAGCTTGGGCGGCGCCGCCGTCAAGCCGTCGACCGCATCCTGGAAACTGTCCGCCAGCGCGCCCAGCGCCTTGCGCTCCGCGTCGTTCAAGGTTGCGCCGTCGGCGACCTGGATGCTGGCGGCGAGACCGTTCTGCTGGCTGCCCAGCGTAATCGTCACCTGCACCCCGCGCGCGGTCTTGACGGACAGCGTGATCTGGTTGTCGGCCTTCGTATGCAGCGACGTCTGCCGTATGGCCGTGGCCGCGGCGGCCACGGCGTCGGATTGCCCGGCGGTGTTGGTCTGCAACGCGGACTGCGAATAGGCGCCGCCGCCGCTGGCCAGGCTGTTCAACAGGGCCGCGCCCAGGCCGTTGAAGCGGCCCGACAGCGACGCGTCGCGGCTGTTGGCGGCCATCAGGGCGCTGACGGCATCGGATGTGTCGCTTTCCCATACCGTGCTGACGGCGGAGGTCACGCTGCGCACCGAGTAGGTCTGCACCGTATCGCTGGCCTGTCCCAATATGACGGCGGTCGACGCGGGCGCGGCGTCCTGCTGGGCCGTGACGCGCGACGCCAGGGCGGCATTGGCATCGAGGCGCGTGACGGAATCCAGCGAGGACAGCGACGACAGTGTGGTCATTGTGGCAGGCAGCGATAGAAGCATGCGGAAGCGGCATGCCTCCGTCCCTTCTTCCTTACGGCACGAGGCCGCAGGAACTTAAGGGAAACGCGCAATGGCGGGCAGGCGTCGTCCGGCTCAGTGCGCCACGCGCTTGCGTATATCGTCCCAGACCGGGACGATGCCCAGCAGGAGCACCAGCACCGCCAGCGGCAGCGTGGAGATGAAGCCGATTTCCTTGAAGCACACGGCCCCCACCAGGCCGCCGAGGAAGAACAGGCCCACCAGCGCGCCGAGAATGCGCAATTTTTTGCGGTCGCCCCAAACCCTGTCGCCGCCGCCGCCCTCGGCCATCCGGTTCCAATAGAAAAGCTTGCCGAGCTCGATGCCGATGTCGGTGACCATGCCCGTGATGTGCGTGGTGCGTATCTCGGCCTTGGAGACCTTGGTGATCATGGCGTTTTGCAGTCCCATGATGTAGCAAAGCAGCACCACGGTCATGGACACGGAAGACCAGCGCTGCGCATCGAGACGGGCGCCCGCCAGGCCGAAGGCCAGGAGCAGTCCCGCCTCCAGGACCAGGGGCAAGGCAAACACGCTGGCCAGGCCGGCGCGGCGAGCCAGGTTGATGAGAACCGCCGACGTGCCCGCGCCGAGGAGGAAGGAAAGGAGCGCCGCCGCGCCGTTCAGGACCACGTCGATCTGGCCCAGCGCCAGGGAATCCGACATGGTGGCGACGACGCCGGACATATGCGAGGTGTACTGCTTGACCGCCAGGAAGCCCCCCGCATTGACCGCGCCCGCCACGAACGCCAGGTAACACGCCAAATGCTGGTTGGCCATGGGGCTTCGCTGCACCGAGGTCAGCCGCCGCAGATAGATGATAGGCACGTCAACAACCCCTTCGCAGATCGAACGCAGTCCTTTATCGGGTCACGTTGTGCATCATACGCTTGGGAGACGTGCCTGGATTCGCCTACCTCCGCAGCCTGCCGATGAGATAGGCGACGCCGGCGGCGGCGATGATTGCCGTCAGGGGATTCGCCCTGATCACGTCCTTCGCATTGGCCAGGACGTCTTCGAGAACGTCGCCCCCGTCGTCGATCAGGTCTCCCGCCTTGCTGCGGGCCTGGCCGATGACCTTGGACGTTTTCCGGGCGGCGGTCTGGACGGCGTCGTCCAGTTGATCGGCGCCCTCTTTCACCGCTTCCTTGACCTTTTCAGTACCGTTCGTAGCCATGCCAATACCTCCGGAGAATGCTGATTTGCGGGCTGCAAGAACCTGACAGGCTGCCAGGTCCGGCAGGAATGGAGAACCAGATGAAGGGGGACAGTCCGGTGTGTATCTGGTGTGTATATCGTGCTTTAAACGCTACCATGGCAGGCGCAATCTTTCATGTAACTTTCCTGTCTTTCCGCTACATAAAAAGCACGGCTTTATCGGGGCTTTCCTGACGCATAGTATTTTCACGCGACAAAAAACTGTATTACCCCCGCACGGACTGTCACTCAATCCGCCGTCGGAACCTTGATAGGGTAATAACCCGGCTTGTCCTCGGCGTCCGCAGTACCGCCGAGAGACTGTAGTCGGACACACTTGACCACGGCTTCGGCCGTGGTTTTTTTTTGCCGAAATAGTGAATTCAGGAATTCGCATCGGCTGTTTTTCCTAGTATTGCACACTATTGCATGACTGCGATGGGTGGCATGTTTGCGGTGTTTGCTTCAAGCGCAGCTCGGCGGCTGGCCAGCTTGGAATCGGCGCTGGATCTGGACAGGGGTGGCGGTGAAGTGCTGGAGGAGGCCGAGCGCTTTCCGCCGCGCATGTGCGCGACCGAAACCTGGACGCCCAACGTGCAAAAGGTGTATGCACGCCTGGGCCCGCGTGGCGTATAGATCGTTGCGGTGGAGAATGGCGCGGCGCTACCCTTTGCCGATGCCCCGTTCGCGCTAGTCACGTCGCGCCATCCAGCGCGCCCGGATTGGGCGGAAATCCATCACGTTCTTCAGCCGGGCGGGCACTACTTCGCGCAGCATGTGGGGCCGGCCTCGGCCTTCGAGTTGATCGAACATTTCCTGGGGCCACTGTCGGCGGAACGGCGGCTTCGTGATCCGCGAGAAGAAGCGGCTGACGCGCACGCCGACCGGCTAACCGTGACGGACTTGCGCACGGCGCGCTGCCGCATGGTGTTCCATGACGTGGGCGCGGTGGCTTGGACTCTTCGCAAGTGCGTGTGATGGTTGCCAGACTTTTCGGTGCTCCGGTACCGCGATGCACCGATGGCATTGGATCGCCAGAGCGAGCGTTGCTGGCGACTATCGCTCTGGTTTTGGTTGCCTTTGGCAATAGCGTCGCAGCGGAGTTTGTCCTGCTGAGCCTATGAGGCCTGGGCCTGGTGGCAACGGCGGCACCCGTAGGCTGGTACTCGCGGCCTCGTTGGCTCGTTCGACTTCGTGCGCACAGGTGCCACATAACTGTTGCACCAGATCGACTAGGCGTCGCCGCACCCGATGGAAAGTTATCCGAGCGGTCTGCACTTTGGCATTGGTATCGCGACTAATCTTCGGCAGGAATAACGCCAGGCGCCGGCTTTCTTGACTGCTTGATAGTGGCTATACCTCGCGTACCTCACCTGAATAAATGCACCCCTAGACTTACAGCTCCAGCGATCCAAGATATCGCGGAAGTCCATCCAACCCGTTCGGCAACTTGGAACCAATTCTTGCCGTGCACAACAGGATCGAGTGACTTGCCCCATTGCTCCCATGTGAAAGCATCACGGGCTGCGACAAAACGACGCCCCCCTCGTCGCTTCGGGACTGAAATCCGCAAGCGCAGAGCCACAGGTCGAGAACCGCTAACAATAAGCCTCCCGTAAATAAGCAAAATGCGAGCTTGACCCACCCATCGGCGTTCTGCGTTGCGAGCAGAGTTGCCGCACCTGCGATTCCCGCAGCATTGATGATGGCTAGGTGCTTCACCGTTTCCAGCATCCATTCGCCTGACCAATTAGTTTGCTCATGACAATACTTGAGCCACAGGTTCTTCGCTTCTTCGGTAGCGAGGTCAAAATACTCCATGTTGACCTTGAGGTTTTCTGAATTGATATTCGGATTCTTACGAAGATGTTCAATTGCGAATCGTTGGAATTTTGCCGGCGGACGCCCACGCGAAATAGCCCAATTACTTGCCATCTGCTCCGCCGCGTTCTCATCGAGATTTTTATCTGGCATCGGCTGCTCCACTGTCTGTGCTGAAGCGTATTTGTATACGAGCGAGGCGCTAGCACACCTTCTATCAAATATCTGAGGCTGACAAGTCCTCGCCAGAGACCGTTCGTCTCGCCGCGCAGGCGGTCGCGAACCTCGCAGCCGGGGTTCCCTTCTCTGGCTCAAGGTGCACCGCGTATGGGGAATACGAATGAACTGCGGCGTCGATCGGACACCAAGGCAACCCACAGCCTGGGAACGTTTCCCAATACAATGCGTCCCGCCAAAAGGGGGCACGTGGAAAAACGCATGCAAAGAGGAAAAACACTGAGCGGGTTGCTTATCGTGGTGCTGCTCGCAGGCTGTGCTGCCAGAAGCTCCACGAAACGGCCGAAGGACGGTCCGGAGTTTAATCGCTACAACGGCCCCGTGTGTTTCCTTCCTAGCCCGCTTCCCCCATACGTAAAGGCAACCCACGTTGGGAGACTGGTCGGCTCGAAGCGATGGTATGGCGGGACGACAGAGGTCCTTCAGGTCGCTGCCGATGAGGCGCGTCGAACCGGCGCCAATGTCGTCACGGAGGTAAAGTCTGGCCATCGGATGGGCGCGCTGGCGTGGGCACGGCCAGTGGCCTCCGGCGAGAGCTATCGCCTTGATGACGGCAAGACCATAGATTGCGAGAAGCTTGGCGGCACGCTGAGGTAGTGTGCCAGCCCAGCCTCTGAAATTACTCCGGCGCCGACGTGTCTCCGTAGGCCGTCACCCCAGCGAGCAGTCGGCCGCGGCCACTGGCATGCGCGGGGATGAACTGTTATCAACGAAGGGCCCCTGAGCGGGGTTCAGAAGCATACTCATCTCACGCCATTGCACTTGGCGCACCCTACTCATAGGGTCAGTTTTTGGACACAGTCAGCCCAGAAAGCAAAAACGCAGCCGGCTAGGGCTGCGTTAAGCACTTGATACTACAGGGGAATTTGGTGGGTCGTGCGCGACTCGAACGCGCGACCAACGGATTAAAAGTCCGCTGCTCTACCGACTGAGCTAACGACCCGACCGAAGCCAATGATTATGGCCTAGGTCGAGTCTGATTGTCAAACCAGTGCGGGAAGCGAGCATCGGACGTGGGGACCTGGCTTGCCTTCCATGTGGCGTGGAGACTCGCCTCCCTCCGCTTTGCCACGTGGCGGCTGGAATAGCTCAGGCGCTCGCCTCCCCTCCCCTTACCAGGCAGCAACCACCGAGTCCTTGTACTTCTTCGCGATGAAGTCCTTCACGGCCTGCGAGTGGTAGGCGGCGACGAGCTTGGCGAACTCGGGGCGATTCTTGTCCTTTTCACGCACCACCAGCACATTGGCGTAGGGCGAATCGGCCGATTCCTGCACGAGGGAGTCGTGCTTGGGATCGAGGCCGGCCTGCATGGCGAAGTTGGTGTTGATCACCGAGGCGTCGGTGTCGTCCAGCGAACGGGGCAACTGGGCGGCGTCCAGTTCGATGAAGCGGATCTTCTTGGGGTTCTCCACCACGTCCAGGGGCGTGGCCTTCAGGCCGGCGGTGGGGTTGATCTTGATCAGGCCCTGGCTTTGCAGCAGCAACAGGGCGCGGCCGCCGTTGGTGGGGTCGTTCGGCACGCCGATGCGGGCGCCTTCCTTCAGGTCGGCCAGGCTCTTGACCTTCTTGCTGTAGACGCCCATCGGGAAGATCACGGTCTTGGCGATGCTCACCAGCTTGTAGCCGCGGTCGGCGTTGGCATTGTCCAGATAAGGCTGGTGCTGGTAGCTGTTGGCGTCCAGGTCGCCCGAGGCCAGCGCGACGTTGGGCTGCACGTAGTCCGAGAATTCGATGATCTGGATGTTCAGGCCTTGCTTGGCCGCCTCCTGCTTGACCACTTCGAAGATCTCGGCGTGCGGGCCGCCGGTGACGCCCACCTTCAACGGCTTGTCCTGGGCCTGCGCGGCCGGCAACACGAAGCTGGCGCCCAGGGCGACCGTGGCCAGCACTTTGAGAAGGGTCGATTTCATTTGCACTATTCCTGTAGCCGGATCGGCTCGTCTGGATGAAAAAAAGGAAACCGTCGCTCCCGGATCACGGGCGGTTCCCCTGGTAATTCGGGGTGTCTTGATTGGGCTGCGTCAATTCGATTGCGTCGATTCGATTGCGTCGATTCGCCGGCATCAACGATGCGACATCCGCCGGACCAGCCAATCGCCGAAGCTCTGTATCGCCTGGACCAGCAGCACCAGCACCACCACGACGGCCAGCATGACTTCCGGCAGGAAGCGCTGGTACCCGTAGCGGATGCCCATGTCGCCCAGGCCGCCGCCGCCGATGGCGCCCGCCATGGCGGAATAGCCGATCAGGCTGACCACGGTGACGATGGTGGCCGCGACCAGCCCCGGCAAGGCCTCCGGCAGGAGGACCTTGAGGATGATCTGCAGCGGCGAGGCGCCCATGGCGCGCGCGGCCGTGATCAGGCCGGGATCGACTTCGCGCATGGCGTTTTCGGCGATCCGGGCCATGAACGGGATGGCGGCCACCGACAGGGGCACGATGGCCGCGGCGGTGCCGATGGAGGTCTGGGCGATCCAGCGCGTGAACGGAATGATCGCCACCATCAGGATGACGAAAGGCACCGAGCGCGTGGCGTTGACGATGACCGCCAGCACGCGGTTCACCGGCAGGTTCTGCAGCATGGCGCCGCGCCCGGTGACGATCAGCGCCACGCCCAGGGGCACGCCCAGCAGCACGGCGAAGCCGCTGGAGACGCCCACCATCAGCAGGGTCTCAAGCAGCGAGGAAAGCAGAAGATCGAACAGTTGCGGACTCATGGGCAATTTCTTGTACGGTGATTTCTCGGGCAGCCAGGGCGGCCACGGCCTGCTGCAAGGCGGCCGGCAGGCCCTGCGCCAGGACGAACAGGGTGCCGACGGCAACGCCTTGCACGTCATCGACGCGCGCCTGCACGATGTGCAGGTCGAGATCGAACTGGCGCGCCAACTGCAGCAGCACGCCCGCGCCATCGTCGGCGCCGCCCAGCGACAGGCGCAGCAACCGCACCGGCGCCTCGGGCTTGCGGGCGGCCGCATCCTTCATGCGCTGGCGCACGGCCTGCAGGCTGGCCTCGCTGAGGTCGGCCGAGGTGGCGGCCGACACCATGGCGCGCGTCACCTCGTGGCGCGGCGCGGCGAAGACGTCCAGCGTGCGCCCCATTTCGACGACGCTCCCCTGCGCGAGCACGGCCACGCGGTCGCAGACCTCGCGCACCACTTCCATCTGGTGCGTGATCATGACCACGGTGACGCCGGTCTTGCGATTGATGTCGCGCAGCAGGGCCAGGATGTTGTGCGTGGTTTCCGGATCCAGCGCCGACGTGGCCTCGTCGCTGAGCAGCACGTCCGGCGAATTGGCCAACGCGCGGGCGATGCCCACCCGCTGCTTCTGTCCGCCGCTGATCTGGCTGGGATAGCGGTCGCGCAGGTGCTCCAGGCCGACCAGCGCCAGCAGGCGTTCGACGCGCGCCGGGATCTCGGCCTTGGCGACGCCGGCGATTTCCAGCGGCAGCGCCACGTTGCCGTAGACCGTGCGGCGCGCCAGCAGATTGAATCCCTGGAACACCATGCCGATGCGGCGGCGCTGCTGGCGCAACTGGACTTCGGACAATCCGGTCAGCGGCTGGCCGCCGATGGCGATCGTGCCTTCGTCGGGACGTTCCAGCAGGTTGATGCACTGGACCAGGGTGCTCTTGCCGGCCCCGCTGGGGCCGATGATTCCAAAAACCTCGCCCGGGGCGATGTCCAGGCTGATGCCCCGCAAGGCCTCGAAGCAGCCGTGCGGCGTGGCATAGGTTTTATGGAGATTTTCGATATGAATCATGACGCGACATTCTGGACGAGGGCCGTTCTAATTAGAACGACCATTTCTTCTAGTTTTTATAACTTTCAATTATAAGTGCTCGAAGCAAAAGAAAACGCCATGGCCCTTCCGGGGAAGGAACCATGGCGCGGCGGAGGACGGCGTCAGCGTGCGCGCGAGATGCGCACTTCGGCGCCGCGGCGCTTGACCTCCAACCCTTCGGACGGCAGGATGCGCAGGCCTTCCAGGCCCTTGATGTAGCTGGACCCCTGCATCTGCATGACGCGGATCTTGTTGCGCATCACCACGGGGTTGTGCACCGGCATGCCGAACATCCAGACTTCGTCCAGGATGCGGGCCGAATTGAATTCGCCCGTATGCTGGGCGGCGGGTCCCAGGCACAGCATATGGCCCTCGCGCCCGAACACCGGGTATTGGCCCAGGCCGCATTCGACGGTCAGCACGCTGCCGCCTTCGTAACGATGGCCGGTGTTCAGGTCCCACCAAGCCTCGCCCTTGGGCAGGTAGACCTGCAGGCTCTGGCCCGGCTGCACAATGGGCGCCACCAGCAGCGCCGGTCCCAGCAGGTATTGCAGATCCCAGTCGTGGGCCTGCGGGTCGTTGGGGAAGGACATCGCCATCGAACGCTGCACCGGCAAGCCGGTGCGGGCGGCGTCCTCGATGGCGCCCAGCACGTAGGGCACCAGGCGGTAGCGCCACTGCAGCCAGGTCCGCGCATGCGCCAGCGTTTCCTCGCCGAAGGCCCAGGGCAGCAGTCGGTCCACGCCTTCGAAACAGAAATTGGCCGAGAACACGCCGAATGTCAGCCAGCGCAGATAGAGCTCCGGCGTCATGGCCTCGTGCGGCGCGGTGGCGGAGCCGAGGTTGTGCATCTGCACCGGCACGCCGCTGGCGCCGATGGACAAGGCCGTCCGCAGGCTGTGCTGCAGGCCGTGCCAGTCGTTGCTGACGGCGGGGCCCGTCTGCCACGGCAGGCGCTGCGCCCCCGGGAACAGGTCGGCGCCGGGCGCCACGCCCTCGGGCGGCACCTTGAGGCCGGCCACGGCGTCATACAGCGCGCGCCGCGCCAGCAAGGGATAGATGGTGCGCAAGGCCGGGCCCGACTCGCCGCCGCGCGCGGTGACGTTGTCGGGAATATTCGGCTGGGCATCGCCCGCCGGCGCATCCAGGCCGTCGTCGATCAACTGGCGGTGACGCTCCACCCACAGCGAATAGACGTCGCGATGCGTCAGGTCCAGCAGGCCGAAGGGCCTGCCGCCCGAGGCCGGCGTGCCGTCGAAAACCTGGGCGCCGCCCTCGTCCTTGAGCAGCAGCCAGCCGCGATCCTCGAGCTCCTCGAACAGCGGCGTGTGCAGCACGACACCGGGGAAGCCGGAGGCGCACACGTGCACGTTGTGCTTGTGGAACAGCGCGAGCATCTGCCTGGCGTCCGGGAAGCGCGTCGCGTCCCATTCCAGCAGCGGCTTGTCGGCCAGGAAGGACCAGGCCGCCGGCTGCGCCAGCGACACCGCGTCCAGCGGCAGTTGCTGCTCGCGCAGGCGCTCGATCAGGGCCGCGGTCTGCGTGGGCATTTCGCCTTCGGCCTGGCGCAGCCAGATACCCATCGCCCACAGCACGGGCTGCCCGGCGCGGCCGGTCAGGGCGGTGTACTGATTGAGCACTTCGCCCGGCTCGCCGGCGAACAGGAAAAGATCCAGGACGGTATCGTCGACCGTCACGATGTAGGCATCGTCGGCCGGCGCCACGCCCGGAGCGTGCTGCACGCGGCGGATGGTGTTGACGTAGACGCCCCAGCCCGACGGGCTCCAGGCCAGCGGCAGGGCGCGATGTTCAGGATCGTCGGAGACGACGTCCTCGCCGCGCCGGTTCAGGTCGCCCGGGGTTTCGCCCAGGCCGTAGACGCGCTCCTGCGCGCCGAGCGCGAAACCGGCGGTCCAAACCGCCTCGTTGGCGTCGTCTAGCGCGTTGTGGCCGAAACCCGGCGTGTGTTCGTTGAGCGCCGATTCGAGAACGCGCTGTTCGCCCTTGAACAAGGCCACGCGAACCGGATCGCCATGCACTTCCAGGGCCGTATCGCCCTGCGTGATGCGCCAGCCGGCGCCGTCGCCCACGGGAGCCACGGTGGCCTCGCCCACCGCCTCCTGGCGCGCCAGCAACATTTCGGCGACCGCCCGCGCGCGTGGCGTCGGCTTGTCGTCGGCGAACTGATGGGCGGGCCCGAAACGCAGGCGGAGCACGTTCGGCGCATGCGCCTCGACCACCAGGCGCAGACCGTCGCCCGCGTCGAAATCGATACGGCTGGGGCGGGCAGTCAGCAACTCGACCGTCTCGAGTTGGTTAGTGTGGGCAAAGTCGTACTTGGACGGCACAGAGCATCCCCCGCTGAAGCCAAAAAAGCACCAAAAGGCGCTATTTTGACGGATTTATCCGCTGAAATAAACTCGACCTGCTTTTTGGGGCCGCATGAGGGGGCCGACAGGCGCGCGTAAGCATGCGCCCGATCGCGAAAGCAAGCACTCATTTTGTGCGGAAGGGCACGGCGACAGACTGGCGGGGGAACCCGATATGGCGCGGATCGGCGCGCAAAATCCGCCAATTGCGTTCAACTTTTGACAAGTTATCAAGTCCGGGAGTCAGCGTGGGACGATTTCGGACAACAGGTCCGTCTCCAACGGCTGGGGCTCATCGCACAGCATGGACGCGATGAGGTCGCCGGCCAGGGCGCTCCAACTCAACCCCCGGGAGGCATAACCGGTCGCCAGGAACAGGCCCGGCGCCGCCGGAACGGGACCGATGGCGGGCAAGCGCCCCGGCAGGACGGCGCGCCAGCCGGCCCATCCCGGCAAGGGGGCCGGCCCTGCCGCATCCGTCGCACTTGCTCCACCGACAGCATTTGCCGCATCCGCAGCGCCCTCCACCCTCGCCGTCGTCCCGCCCAACGCATCGGCGAGCGCCGACAGCGCGGCCGCGGGCGCGCCGCCCAGCAGCGAGGCGGCCTTGCCCAGGCATACCGCCTGTCCCGCCGCGCTGATTTCCGCCGTTTCCGCGCCATGCACATAGGTGCTGCCCGCGACGCAGCCGCCGTCGACCGCGGGCAGCAGATAGCCCTCGCCGCCGACGATGCAGCGCGGACCGCCGTCCAGGAGGCCGGCCTCTATCCGCGCCACCTCGCCCGCCAGCGCGTGCATCCGCGCGAGGCGAGGCAGGCCTTCCAGCAAGCCGCTGGCGGCGAGCACGGCGGGCGTGCCGGCGGCATTGGCCAGGACCACCGCCGCGAATGAAGGCAAGTCGCCGCGATCGGTCTCGGCGATCCAGCCGTCGTCCCGCGACCGCAGCCGCAGGACGCGCGCGGCGCCGCGCGCGATGCCGGGCGTCGCCAGCAGCGCGTCGATCAGCGCTTGCGGCCGCACCAGCAAGCCGTCGGCGAAATACAGGCCGCCGCGCGATACCGGCAGGCCCGCCAGCCGCGCCGCTTCCTCGGCATCGACGGCGCGCACCCATTCGGCGGGAAAGCCGAGCGCCGCCAGCATTGATTCGTTGGCGGCATGCATCTCCGCCGCGGCGTCGGCGCCGTCCTGCGCGCCACGTCCACGATCGCGCGCCAATTGCAAAGTGCCGCAGCGCAGAGGCGCGGCCGGCGCCGGCAAGCCCAGCCAGCGGGCCAGCGCGCGCTGGCTGCCCGCGCGCGACAGCCGGGCGCGGAGGTTGTCGTCGCGCGAGACCAGCGGCGTCAGTGCCGCCGCCAGGTGGCCGCCATGCGGCAGGACGACCGAATGGGATGCTGGTCCAGGCAGGCCGGCGGCCGGGGAGCCTGGCGCCGGAGAGATTGGCGCCGAAGTACTTGAGGCCGGCGTGCCCAACGCCGCATGCGCATCGACCACCGTCACCGGAATCCCTCGCAACGCCAGGGCATGCGCGACGCCGGCGCCGGCCAGCCCTGCCCCCACCACCAGGACGCCGCCTGTACGCACCCGCTCGCCCAAGCGGCCGCGGTCGTGTTCACCCGCGCCCTCGTCGCCCTCCCGCGCGCCGGTCCAGCGCGCGGTCACCATATGCGTCTTTCCGCCGAAACCCGGCTCCTTGTTCACCGCGAAACCGGCGTCCTGCATGGCGCGGCGCACCGCGCCCGCGCTGCACCAGGTGGCGGCGGTCGCGCCCGGCCGCGCGTGCGCCGCCAGGGCATGGATCAGCTCGGGCGTCCACATGGCCGGATTGCGGGCCGGCGCGAAGCCATCGAGAAAGAATGCATCCGCGCCGAAACGCATGCGCGGCACGCAGGCCGCGGCGTCGCCGAACGCCAGCGTCAGCGTCACGCAGCCCTGCTCGAAATCCAGGCGATGCACGCCCGGCAGCAAGGGCGGCCATTGCCGCAGCAGCGCCTCGCCCAAGGGCCGCACGTCATCCGCGCCGGCATGCTCGCGCAACAGGCGCGCCAGATCGTCGCGCCGCCAGGGATGGGCCTCGAACGACACCATGTGCAAACGGCGCGAACGCGCCGGATCGTTGCGCCAGGCGCGCCACAAGCCCAGGAAATTCAGGCCCAGGCCGAAACCGGTCTCGCAGACCGTGAAGGCCTCCCGCCCCCGCCAGCGGCCGGGCAGGCCGTTGCCGCGCAGGAAGACATGGTCGATTTGTCCCCAGGGCCCATGCGGGGAATGGTAGATATCGCCATAGCGCTCGCTATAGGGAATGCCGCGCGCATCGGTGGCGGGCTCGGCGGGAATCAGGGGCTGGTAGGAAAACAACGAAGACATCTGCGGGTGGACCTCGCAATACGCGGCGTACCTATTGCGTTGAGCTCGAAAGCGTAGAATCGCGGGTAATGCGGCCGGCAGATTACACCCACGGGATGATCTGGCGCACGCAGCGCCGCCGCCGTCCCGCGCGGGACGAATGCCGGCGCACCGTCCTCCCTACGTACAAAGGTCACACCGCATGCCAAACACCAGCCAGACTCCGTCGACGGAAGCACCTCTCGACCTGGGCGCGGCACTGGATGCCGCGGTGACGGCGGCGCACGCCGGCGCCGCCATCCTGCAATCTTATTCGCATCACCGCGCCGATCTCGTGATCGACCGCAAGGCCCGCAACGACCTGGTCTCGCAGGCCGACCGCGAGGCCGAGGAAGCCGTCATCCAGGAACTGCGCGAGCGCACGCCGCAATTCGGCATCGTCGCCGAGGAAACCGGCGGCAAGGTCGCCGGCCGCGCGACCTGGTATATCGATCCGCTGGACGGCACCACCAACTTCCTGCACGGCATCCCGCATTACGCGGTGTCGATCGCGCTGATCGCCCACGCCGGCACGCAGGTCGCCGCCGGCACGACCGTCGAGGTCGATACGCCGGTGGTGGCCGCGATCTACGATCCCAGCCGGGAAGAGCTGTTCAACGCCGTCTACGGCATCGGGGCCTGGCTCAACGGTCATCGCATCCACTGCTCGCGCACGCAGACGCTGGACGACGCGGTCCTGGCCACCGGCTTTCCCTTCCGCGATTTTTCCTTCGCCGACCAATACATGCCGACGCTGCACCATGCCATCAACCACACGCGCGGCGTGCGGCGGCTGGGCGCGGCGGCGCTGGACCTGGCCTGGACCGCGGCCGGGCGTTTCGACGGCTACTGGGAAATGGGCCTGGCGCCCTGGGACGTGGCCGCCGGCACGCTGATCCTGCGCGAAGCGGGCGGCGTGGCCGAGGACATGTACGGCGTCGATCCCTGGCCCATCGGCGGCTACGTGGTGTCGGGCAACCCGCAGATCGCCCAGGCGTTGAAGGGCATGCTGGCGCCGCACCTGAAGGCGCCGCCGGCAAAACAGGGCTGAACCCCACAGGGCTGAACCCCGCCGGGCCGCGCCGCGGGCGCGAGCGGCCCGCTCACTGCTCGCGGAGCTCCCGCCGCAGGATCTTGCCCACGTTGCTCTTGGGCAATTCCTCGCGGAACTCCACCGTGCGCGGGCACTTGTACCCGGTGAGCCGCGCGCGGCACCACTCCTGCACCTGGGTCTCGGTCACCGTCTCGTCGTCGCGCACCACGTAGGCCTTGACCACCTCGCCGGAGTGCGCGTCGTCCACGCCGATGGCGGCCACTTCCCGCACGCCCGGCAAGGCGGCGATGGCGTCCTCGACCTCGTTCGGATAGACCTTGAAGCCCGAGACCGTGATCATGTCCTTCTTGCGGTCGACGATGCGGATGTAGCCCTGCTCGTCCATGACGCCGATATCGCCGGTGCGGAAGAAACCGTCCTCGGTCATCACCATCCGCGTCTCGTCGGGCCGGCGCCAGTAGCCGCGCATGACCTGCGGTCCGCGGATACACACCTCGCCGCGCTCGCCATAGGGCAGCGGCCGGCCCGCATCGTCGAGGATGGCGATGTCGGTCGAGGGCACCGGCAGGCCGATGCTGCCGGTATACGCCAGGGAATTGGTCGGGTTGACGGCGGCGACCGGCGAGGTCTCGGACAGGCCGTAGCCTTCGATCACCGGCCGTCCCGTCATTTTCATCCAGCGCTCCGCCACCGCGCCCTGCACCGCCATGCCGCCGCCGAAGGTCAGCCGCAAGCCGGAGAAATCGAGCGCGGCGAAGTCCGGGTTGTGCGATAGCGCATTGAACAGCGTGTTGACGCCCGGGAAGATGTTCACCGGCGTGCGGCGCCACGCCTTGACCAGCGTGGCCTGGTCGCGCGGGTCGAGGATCAGCAGGTTGCGCATCCCCGCATGGATGCCGTACAGGCCGCAGACCGTCATGGCGAAGACGTGATAGAGCGGCAGGGCGCTGAGGATGGTCAGTTGCCCGGCGATATCGTGCAGGGCGGGCCAGGCCACGGCCTCGGTCTGCAGGACGTTGTTGACCAGGTTGCGATGGGTGAGCATCGCCCCCTTGGGTATGCCGGTGGTGCCGCCCGTGTATTGCAGCACGGCCAGGTTGTCCATCGACAGCGCCGGCGGCGCGAACCCGGCGCGCTGCCCGGCGTGCAGGACGGCCGCCAGGGTGCGCGCGCCGGCGATGCGCCAGGGCGGCACCGCCTTCCTGACATGGCGCGCCACGACGTTGACCAGCGTTTCCTTCAGGCCGCCGAGCAGGTCGCCGATCGCCACCACGACCACGTGGCGCGGCGACGCCTGGCCGCGCGCCTCCTGCACCACGTGCGCGAAGCGCTCCAGCACGACGATGACTTCGGCGCCGCTGTCCTCCATCTGCCGCCGCAACTCCGCGGGCCGGTAGAGCGGATTGACGTTGACCACCACGTGGCCGGCCCGCAGCACACCCAGCATGCAGGCCAGGTAGGCGGGGACATTGGGCATCATCAGGGCCACCCGGCTGCCGGGCGCCAGATCCAGGGATTGCAGCCAGCCCGCGAAATGGCGGGCATGGCGGTCCAGCCGTCCATAGCTGATATCGGTCCCCAGGGCCGTGCAGGCGACGCGGCTGGCATAGCGGTCGCAGGCGCGGTCCAGCAAATCGACCAGGGACACGTAGCCATCGGCGGAAATATCCGCGGGCACGCCCTGCGGATAGTGGCTGAGCCATGGACGGGGCATGGTGTTAGTCTCCATTTAATCCATTTTGGGTTTGATGATACGCTCAGACGTATACGATCGCCCCGCCAGGCTTGCCCGGCGCTTCGCCGCATCCGCGGGCGCGATCGCTTCGTCCCCGGCGCGCGCCCACCGGCGCCGCCCGCAGCCGCGCCCGTCCGTGGCGCGCTCCCAATATGGTGCCTTATGAACCTGCTCGAACCCATCGTCGCCTGGCAAGCGGAGATCGCCGCCATCCGCCGCGACCTGCACGCCCATCCCGAACTGTCCTACGAGGAACACCGTACCGCCGACGTGGTCGCCGCCCGCCTGGAAGCCTGGGGCATCCCCACCCATCGCGGGCTGGGCGGCACCGGGGTGGTCGGCATCATCAAGGGCCGCACCGACAATGGCCGCGCCGTGGGGCTGCGGGCCGACATGGACGCCCTGCCCATGCAGGAAGTCAACACCTTCGAGCATGCCAGCCGGACCCCCGGCAAGATGCACGCCTGCGGCCATGACGGCCATACCGCGATGCTGCTGGCGGCGGCGCGCTACCTGGCCGACCAGCGGGATTTCGACGGCACCGTCTACGTCATCTTCCAGCCGGCCGAGGAGAACGGCGGCGGCGCCAAGCGCATGGTCGACGACGGCCTGTTCGAGAAATTCCCGATGGAAGCGGTGTTCGGCATGCACAACTGGCCGGGCATGAAGGTCGGCACCTTTGCCCTGACGCCGGGCCCCATCATGGCGTCCAGCAACGAATTCATCATCAACATCACCGGCAAGGGCACGCATGCGGGCATGCCCAACCTGGGCATCGATCCGGTGATGACGGCGGTGCAGGTGGCGCAGTCGCTGCAGACCATCATCACGCGCAACCGCAATCCGCTGGACGCCGCGGTGCTCAGCATTACGCAGATCCACACGGGCAGCGCCGACAACGTGGTGCCGACCGAGGCCGTCATGCGCGGCACGGTGCGCACCTTCACCCTGGAGACGCTGGACCTGATCGAGCGCCGCATGCGCGACATCATCGAGCACACCTGCGCGGCCATGGACTGCGAGGCCGAGTTCATTTTCTCGCGCAACTATCCGCCCACCATCAACCATCCCGAGCACGCCGCCTTTTGCGCCGAGGTCATGCGCGGGCTGGTCGGCGCGGAGAACGTCAATGCCAACGTCCAGCCCACCATGGGGGCGGAGGACTTCGCCTTCATGCTGCAGGCCAAGGCAGGCGCCTACGTCTGGATAGGCAACGGCGACGGCGCCCACCGCGAGGCGGGCCACGGCCTGGGGCCGTGCATGCTGCACAACGGCAGCTATGACTTCAACGACGACCTGCTGCCCCTGGGCGGCAGCTACTGGGTGGAAGTGGCGCGCCAGTGGCTGGGGCAGGCGCGCTGAAGGAAGCGGCGAGGCGCCTTCCCGCATAGGCGCATGGGGATCGTGCCTCATGCCACCGGCGCGGCCGCCTCCCGGCGGCACAATTCGAGAAACAGCGCGGCGGCGCGGGCGGGAGCGCCGGCATGCGGCAGCAGGATGCTCAGCGTGCGCGCCAGCCCTTCGGCGGCGCCCCCGGCCCCGATGCGCAGCGCCGCCAGCGATCCGTCCTCGTGCCGCATCGACATGGCCGAGACGAAGCCCACGCCCAGGCCGGCCCGCACCGCCTGCTTGACGCCCTCCACGCCCGCCAGCTCCAGCGCGACTTCCGGCGCCAGGCCCGCCTGCGCGAAGGCTTGCTCCACCAGGCGCCGCACCCCCGACCCCGGCTCCCGCATCACCAGGGAATAGCGCGCCAGTTCGGCCAGC